>NZ_JAFEHE010000011.1:0-311677 GCF_016887925.1 Pseudomonas sp. MIL9
ATTCGATGACCTTCCTGTCGGTAGGCCGTCATAAACGAAAACGTGGAAAAAGCCAGATGACTTTACCGGACACTTACGATTTTTTGATCCGACGATACCAATAAGGTGGATCGATTTAGCCCCTTTAGCCCTTTCTGAGAGCACGTAGTCGGTCCCCCCGTGTCACCCCTTTTTTAGCCGATTCGTGATGTAGACGATGGATGTTGCTGCGAACTCAAGGAAAAACTCTGCTTCTGCCTTTGAAAGCCTTGACTCGATTGTGCCACCGTGCCTAACGAAATCTTTGTTACTCGCATAGCCATAGGCTTGGGTAATCAAGCGTTCAATATCAGCGTCAAGCTTTGCTTGTCTGATGATCTTGCCGAGCGTTCCGTTCGGCTCATTCAGAAGCACCATGAGGCTTGATTCAACGGAGCTGATTGACTCCTTTATGGAGTTTTCGAAGTCAGGCGTTGCTGAGTAGATGAAGTTCTTCGCCTTTAGCCATTGCGCACGGATTGGCGTCAGTTCGTTGGCCAACGCTTCATTTGCTTTGGCCCAATTCCTAGATGATGGCGCGTGTCGTTGTATCCGTTTTAGGTCGAGCAAGACATCTGCATAGAGTTCCTGCACGTAGACACGCCGACTAGCATAGGTGCTCATTACCTGGAGCTTGCAAAATGCCATGAAGACTTCGAGAGATTTGTGCGGGTTGGGATTCGCATATTTCGCTTCTTCCAGATCAATCGTCACCTCCGCATAGAGCTCTCGGTATTCGGCAGGTTGAGTAGAGGTCCGGCCATCGGTGGCAAACGCGATCATTAATGTCTGTATTGCTATGACCTTAGCGCCAAGTTCTATCGCCTGCTTGCTATCCATAAATTACTCCTGGCTTCCTGGTGATCATATTACCCCAGCTTAATCAGGGCTTGGAGGTGAGGAAGACGGGAGCTCTATTTGAACACCACAGTGGCTCTTTCCTTGATCCTAGGCGTCTTTGATAGCGGTTATTGCCTCAACTTGAGAATCCCAGCGGTGATGGCCGAGGCATTTGTGTCGAGTGTATCCAGCGCCGTGATGGCGTTGTTATGTGCTTCGGGCGAACCAGTTGACCTTGCCCACAAGGCGACTTCTTCAATTGCTGCGGCTAGTGCGTGCTGGTTGTGCAGTAGCAAGGTCAGTACGTCCGCTGTGGCGATGTCGGCATCTGTGTTGTCTGGCATGGTGGTCATCCTTGAATGGGTTGTGATCGAATGTGGGCTGCCGGGATCGAGCAAGCAGATTTTTAATAGTCCAAGCCCACTGCGGAATGACGCTGGGGGCTGGGCAGTGGATATTTGGCTATGGTGACCCCAGCATCGAAGACGCGCATATCACGCATCCTCAACGCATCTCACGTGCATGTTGGGCCCCATTGATTACAAGGCTAGATCATCAGGCGTTACCGTCATCCTGAATGAACTGTACTGTTGGAAATCACTAGGCCTAAGCCCCTGCATTTCTGGCAATCGACCGACGTTTTTGACAGCAGCCACCGCCGAGTTATCGTATGGAGTATCTCCACTGGACCTGGCTACACTGACTGACTTCATTGAGCCATCCGGTAACATATTGATCTGTAGTACGACCTTCATGCCTTTCTTTGCTGACGGTGGGCGAGCCCAGCCTTCTGATGCCCGAGCAAGAATCAGATCTTGGAAAGTGCCCGTAACTTCTTCACCACCATGATCGGCTGGTTCCTGCTGGCGCTCAGGTTTATCTATAGGCTGACGTTCAGGTTTGTCTATAGCTATAGGTACTTGTCGCACTTCCTCCACATGTTTCGCTGGGCGTGAGTTTTGCGAGGGTTTATCATTTGTGGTTAATCGAGTTACCACAATATTTCCGAACCGGTCCGTGCCAATAACACGTACAAGCTGCCCTTGCAGCTGTCGACCGTTGAAGTCTCCATTTTCTGAGGTTATTCCAAGACCCGATAACCCACTAAATGCAACAACGTAGCATATGCCTGGATCGCACATGGTGATGACAGAGGCTTTGTCTAGCTTGAACAGCTTGTTCTTGAACCAGTCTAACCCCTTATCTTTGTTGTTTTGTAGTGCTTCTGATAGCCCCCCTGAATACTTCAAGTTATTGGCATTTTCTATCGATTTTAGCTGTTTGATAGTTCTAGCATCTTCTACCATCCGAGCCTTGGCATATTCTGCGGCCTTTGCCTTAGCTTCCGCCTCGGCACTTTCTTTGGAATGGAACAACGTTTGGGCAGAGGTATCGCCGTTTTCGGCCATACTCTTGTTTTCGATTAGATCCTGCGAAGCATGCGTATAGAGCGCCGTCTGCATGAGGCAAAGCCCCAGAAGCAACGGACGTGCATAGCAATTCCAACTCTTTTTCACGAATGATTGGCCCACTTCCATATTCTCACGGTATCCAAAAAAAACGAGTCTAAAGGAAAAATCTGAACTATGGCTAAATGATGGCGCTTTTTTAAGCTTCTAACTTAGAGCCTAGTTCCAATCAGGCCACGGGGATCCAAATAGGGCTTCAGCCCCTAAAATTGGGGGATATCAAATTTTAGGTCGGGAAGGTAGGCTAGATTAGGTTTTATCCAGCCTTGTTACACAACCTTTTGACGTTGCTTAGACTGACTCCTAGGCCAGATGCTGTGGCTGATTGGACGAACCCCTTGGATTTTAATTCCTGTACTTTGGGTGTGGGTGTCGCAGTCGACCGACGCAGATCGAGCGCACTTATGCAGGCCTAAACCGTTCTGAGGTTCGAGGTGCTTCAACAGTGCCTTGATATCGTCGCTTCTCATTCTTTATAAGTTTGGTTAAGTTTGAAGGTGGGATAAAATTAATGGTATAAGCCCCGTTTTCAGGGGCTTTTCATGCGAATTTATTTCTGAAGGTTATTTGGTCTGTTGTATTGCGTCCTCTAGGATGCCCCCAATTTATTAGGTCATAGGATGGAATGACTCAGCTCGAAATATAAAAAGGCACATTAGGCCAGTGCTATGTGGTCTGGTCGCTCTATCATACTGTTGTTTAAAGAAGTGCCTCTAAATGGCGTGTTTTGGCGCATTGGTATGACGGTTCTGTTACTTGTCCTAAGGTTCATAGGCTGTGGTCAGCGAATGTTGTGACATTAAAAATAACAAGAAACCATTTTACATTAATATTTCCTGTTATTTTATGCTGGTTGTAATTTTACTCAAGCTGCATAGTGTTTGATGCGGAACTTCTGATTCATACCCGATGTAGCGCCAGGGGCGATGGAAACGGATGTGCTTATTAAAGATCTATGCTTTCAAGCCATCATATAGAATCTCTAGGGTTATGTTCCATTAGGTTTGATTACACGAGCTCGCGAGTGTGCCCGGTACGGGCTCAGAGAATAAACATGAACTGATGAATATCTTTGACTTTTAAATAATTTAATAGCGGCTAGTGTCGTTGATAATATTTAAGGTTCGAAGCCGAAGGCTGAGACTATCCAGTTCTAGTTGTTTCTAAGTCTAGAGCTATCATAGTGTTCATGGGTTTGGATAGCCGCGCTTCGCACGGAGAACGCACTTCGTGCCTTCTAATTTGGTCTTCGATTGTTATGGCTAATAGAGCTCTAGAAAAACTTAAAGCTTTTAGACTTTTAGAAGCTTTAAGGCTTTGAAGTTTTTATAAGCGGCTATATCTCTAAGAAGTATTCTTAGGGTTGCGGCCGTTTTATGCAGACTAGCCGCCCAGCTTTCACAGGGCGGAATCAGTATTATACGAAGAACCGTTCAAGACCTTCGACAGGCTCGGCTGGTAAGCTTTCGCGTACATTCTTTGTCCATGTTCGGGCAGTTCTCTTTGCTACGCTCCAAAGCTCCACCAAGGCGTTATTGATATCGGCTTGTTTGGTGCCTTTGTATAAAGCTTGTTTGATAAAGTTTACAGCTTTAGCTTTTTCGTCGGGTGAGACTTTAGACCTGCCATCTGGTTTTTCGATGGTTAAAGCAAGGCAATCGTCAATGATTGCATTTGTCATATAGGTTGATTTTAGATAATTTGCGACTGCCATATCTTGCACGTAAAAATAAACGGAACTCGTATTGCCTCGAGTTCGAATTGCAGTTCGAGTTAAAGCTTGTAAACTAGCCTCGTATTTATTTTGTACGATCCACGCATCATTAAGGCTCGCTACGCTGATATTGTGCTTGTCACTGATCATTTTAAAGCTTCTCTTGTCATTGGGGCTTGGATTTCCGCCAAATAACAAAAGTGCGGCATTACTGTCTTGATAGCAGTTGAGGCCACGGCAGTCCAGTTGAAGAAAATCAATTTTTTTCATTGCCTTCAAATTTGACGGGGCATAACGCTCGCTAAATTTCCCCCATTTATTTTGTACGATCAACAGTTTGCTGCTAGGAGTGTGTTGTAGTGCGGTTTCGAAAATTTTATCAATAATCTGATCATTTGTTCCGGTGTGGATATGACTTTGGTCGCCTTGTTCATTTCCTAATACTTTACGTTTTGACCAGTGACCATTCAGCATCGGGTAAATATAAGTATCGCACATGTAACCGGGTGACTCAGGAGTAAACTCCGATTTTTTGTAGTGGTACCCTAATTTCTTAGCAAAAAGGTCGAAGATACCTCCGTCGATATTTGCTGCCAAAATGTGTGTTCGCCGAGCTCGGTCAATTTGGGGGAAGATAGACCGTTCAACAATGATGTGGAAAGTTATCTTTCCACCATCTTCCACATCAAAATGAACGATATTACCGGTCAGAATGGCGTCATAAATTTTATGTTCCAATCCGGATAACGTGGACGCATATCCATTATTTGTCAAAGATTCTTTGTAAGTCTTAACCTGTTCCTTGATTGCCGCAAGCTGCCTGTCCTTGATTTTCAGTTGGTTGTTAAATACATCAGTTGCAGCGAAAATTGTTATTGCATCCCAAGCCTTTACGGTAAAGTGATTGATATCAATGACCGACGGAACTTCGTCAATGATCAAAATGTAGGGTTTAAGAAGGTTGGGATCTACGCGTCTCAGTGAATCATGCGTGATGATAATCAAAGAGTCATTTCCATTTGTCAGAGCTTCGGTCAGCACTTTGGTTACTGATGTTTGATTGTGCTTAACTTCGTCCTGCTCACTGTTGATGATCCTAGGGGTTAGCTTCGCTGTGTTCATGGAGCTAACAATATCATTATTTAATTTTAATGTAGGAAGCGCCATTACAATTTTGCATCCGTGTTTAATATAACCTGGAATCTTGTTGATTACGGCTTGGGTCTTCCCAGCGCCTGGTGCCGCAATGGCGGTGTAAATAGATTTAGTGGGCATTACTAATGTACCTTTTTATGGTTGAATTAATCCTAGCTGATAATGGCGGGGATCGTCGGTGTCAGCGGGGATTTCGTTTTTGTTGAGCTGATCTTACTACTGATTCCGGTGATTCTAAACAGAATCTAAATTTTTAATTTGGGGGTGTAAGAATATTGTTGGGGGCTTGTTTGTTTGTATTGAATAATGATTTGATTAAATCGTTATTGGCGCTGTTTTGTTGGTGGTGTGCTGTGGTGTTAGTTGTTTGCTTTTAGTTTGATTTAATTATTTGGGGTGCCTTCTCGATGGATACAGCTTTGAGAGGCACCCCTTTTTTATTCGCCGGGTATCAGCTCAATGTGTCGCAGTGCGTCCACCATTGCCTTCAATGGGCTGCGACTGCCGTAGATGCTGAACGTCACGGCACCGTCCTCGTGTCCTGCTATTCGCTTGATTAGAGAGTCCTGGGCTCCGGAGTCCCGAAGATCATCGATCAGAGTATGTCGAAAGCTGTGGAATGTTTTCTTGGAGTCGGTGATCCCGCGTTTCACCTTGTAACGTCCGAACCATTTGGATGGTGCATGGCCCAGCTTTCCTCGTACGGGGTCAAGTTCAGGGAACAGGCGATCTGCCCCAGTGGCCCTGACTGACTCAACATGGCGTAGCAGGCCAAGTTCGACCAGATTAGGGTGAATGGGTAGTACACGTCGGCTACTGGAGTTCTTCAGATTCTGGCCTTCACTGTTGTCATCGATACGGATGCATTGAATACCCTGTTGCTGGATAAAGTCGTCAACACGCAGTTGGCATAACTCTTCCAGTCGAGCTCCGGTGGCTCGCCCCATGAGCGGTAGCCAGTACCGCCAAGGATGTTTACGAGCTTCGGCTTGGAGCACATTGAGGTCGAGGAGGATAGTCAGGTCGTGTTGGTCGAAGGACAGGCGTGCTTCCTTGGCCGCTCCAGTCATTACTTTCAGTCCCACCAGTGGATTCTCCGTTATGTACCCGTTGCCCTTGCACCAGTTAAGAAAGGCAGAGAGTTTACGTAGCCGATTGTTCACCGTAACCGCCGTGATCGTTTTGTACGTGCCAGCCGACTCGACAACCTGTCTCAAAGTCTTTTCTGCGAACTCAGGGCGTATGCCGAAGTATTGAGGACAGCGGCTTAACCGTTCTTTCAGTAGGCGGGCTTGCTGAGCGTCGAAGCGTTCAACGGGCATGTCCCCCATCAGCTCGAATAGATCGCGTAGGGAACGTTCCACCTCGAAGGTGCTTACCGTCCGCCATGTACCACCGCGTTTGCCTTCTTCTATATAGATCTTTGACAGGGAGGCCAGGGTAGGGCCGTCGCTATTCCGTATCGGAGAATTGGTTGGTGCCTTCCGTGTGACAGGTTGGATCGTTGGCGTAGGGCTAGAGTCTCGCCACCCTGAACACAGGGTACGGAGCGTCTGAAGGTCTGCCAGAGGGTGTTCGGATAGGTGTTCATGCACTTGTTGGGCGAGGGAAGCCGCGAGAAATAGGGCGCTCTGACGGTGCCGAATATTCAAACTCAAACGCAAAGTGTTACAGCGTGGGAAGAGGTGCTTGGGTAGCCGGAGGTTCAGGTAATAGAAGGCTCCGCGTCGGATCAGGTAGGCCATGTGTGTGACACCCATGTGTGACAGCAAAGTGTGACAATGCTGGCTACACCCCGAGTGCTGACAGTCCGTACTGAGTGCTGGGACGGATGATTTGAAGCGACCTCAACAGCCTGAAACCCCCGTAATACATGGCCCCGCAACGATTACCCGTGAACCTGGTCAGATCCGGAAGGAAGCAGCCACAGCGGGAACATTGTGTGCCGGGGTGTGGCTGGTGGGGTTGCCTCCATAACGCACCGCGAGCCCTCTCTCGCGTTATCTGTTCAAACACACTCTTCATTGCGCTGCCATGGATCTTGTCCATTGCGGTTTTTTGCCGTCTGCGATTTGCGGTTCAGGTACAAAAAAGGAGGCCGACCTGTCGAGTGCGACAGGTCGGCCTCTCTTTTTCATTTTCTGCCATTAGGCTTGGACAAGGCCTGGTCAACCGCTGCAATCAGCTTTCCCAGATCATTTGGGGTTGCTTTATGAATGACATCGAACAGATACGCCCGCTGTTCATCTTCATCGCCCAAATCTGCGAAAAAGGCTTTCAGCTTCACGCCCAGCACATCGGCTAGTTGGAACAGAACGTCCACGCTGGGGGTATAGGTGCCGGTTTCGAAGCGGCTGATGGTTTTGGGGTCAAAACCGGTTCTTTCGCCAAGTTCAGCCTGAGTAAGCCCCGCGACCTTGCGGTAGCGCCGGATGGCTGGACCCAAACTTGAAATTTGCATTACTCAATTCCCATTTAGAATCAAGAACTTAACGATAGATTTTTGCATTAGACAACTGCTTGATCCATCACCTTGCTTTGCAAAATGTGATGTGTTTCGTAGAATTGCCCGCCAGTCAGGGCTTCAGTGACCGGATTTCAGAAATTTGAATAATGTGAAGAAGCCAGCACGGCACGCGCTCGGGCAGTTGCGTTCCTGTTAAACCAGCTCTCTAAACCTGCCGAATTTACCATTGTTGGTGGTGCGCCCTTGAATCAGGCGACCGCCAGCAACAGCGAGTCTGACTCATGGACGAGAAATACCGCAGGGCCGTCGATGCCGCCGCTATCTTTTCCGAGACCGACCTTTCCGGCCGGATCACCCACGTCAATGATCAGTTCTGCGCCATTTCCGGCTACAGCCGTGAGGAGCTGCTAGGGCAGAACCACCGCATGCTCAATTCCGGCATGCACTCCACTGATTTTTTTGCCGGAATGTGGCGCACCATCGCCTTGGGAAGCGTCTGGAAGGGCGTAATCTGCAATCGCGCCAAGGACGGCAGCCTGTATTGGGTCGAAAGCTCCATGGTGCCCTTGCTCGACAGCGTCACCGGGCGGGTCGAGCGTTATGTCTCCATACGTTTTGACATCAGTGAGAAGCATCAGTTGCTGCATTCCCTCCAATGGCGGGTCGGGCACGATGTACTGACCGGGCTGCCCAATCGCGTATTTCTCTCGGAACTGCTGGATCAGGCACTGGAATTCTCGCGCCAGGAGAGTATCCCGCTGGCGGTGTGCATGCTCGATCTCGATGGCTTCAAGACCGTCAACGATAGTTACGGGCATGCCAGTGGCGATCTGTTGCTGGTGGAAGTGGCCAGACGCCTGCGCGACATCGTGCGCGGCGAGGATGTGGTGGCGCGGCTGGCCGGTGACGAATTCGTGCTCATCTTGCGTTATGTGCGCGACTTGGTGGAGCTGCGTGCGGCGCTGAACCGGGTGCTGGGGACGATCTCGGTGCCGTATTCGGTGCACGGCAAAGACATCAATGTGTACGCCAGCATTGGCGTCACGCTGTTCCCCCACGACAACGAAGACGCTGAAACCCTGCTACGCCACGCCGATCAAGCCATGTACGTAGCCAAGCAGAGCGGGCGCAAGCGTTTTCATGTGTTTGACGTGTCACGGGATCGCGAAGGCAAGGCTACGCACCAGACGGTCGAGCGGGTGCGCCAGGCGCTGGCCTCCGATGAGTTGCGCCTGCATTTTCAGCCCAAGGTCAATATGCGCCGCGGCGAAGTCGTGGGTTTCGAAGCCCTGCTGCGCTGGGAGCATCCACAGGAAGGCCTGGTGGCGGCGAAGGAGTTTCTGGTGCTGGTTGAGGAGACAGACCTGATTATCGAAATCGGTGAATGGGTCATGGATCAGGTGTTGTCTCAGTTGGATCGTTGGCAGCAGGCCGGGCATGACTGGCCGGTAAGCGTCAATATCGCCGCGCGGCATTTTCAGCGGGCGGATTTTGTCGAGCGGCTGGGAAACCTGCTTTCGCGCTACGCACGGGTCGCACCGCAAAAACTCGACCTGGAAATCGTCGAGTCGGTCGCCATCGAGAACATTCAGCACGTCAGTGACTGCCTGCGAGCCTGCCAGGCAATGGGGGTGCAGTTTTCATTGGGCGATTTCGGTACCGGTTATTCATCCCTGAGCTACCTCAAGCGCCTGCGCACCCAAACCATCAAGATCGATAAATCTTTTGTGCGCGACATATTGCATGACCACGATGACCTGGCCCTCACGTCCGCCGTGATTGGCTTGGCGCGGGCGTTTGGTCGGCAGGTGATTGCCGAAGGGCTGGAAAGTGTCGAGCACGGTGAGTTGTTGCTGCAGTTGGGCTGCGAAGTGGCGCAGGGCTATTTCATTGCCCGGCCGATGCCGCCCGCAGACGTACCGGGCTGGGTCGCGGGTTTTGTCGCGCCCGCCCAATGGCGTCTCAGGGATGAAACGGCCCGGGATCAGGGATTGGTTTCGGACTTGTCGCCAATGTAAAGCCCGATGATGGCGTCGATCTCGCCGGACATTTTCATCCGCAGCAAGGTGCGCAGAATCCGTTGCACCGGCACCTCGGGATCGTTGCGCACATAGCAGCCTACGTGCTGTACCTGCAGCACCGCGACACTCTGCAGTCGCTGCTCCGGCGACAGGCGCTGATTGAACCATTCCAGCGACCATTGATTGCTGACGGCGTACCGATTGCGCCCCGCCTGGAGCTTTTGCAGCACCTGTTCCTGATTGCGAGCGTCGTCGCGGTGCAACTGGCTGCTATCGAACAGCGGCTGCAGGGTCGGATAGCTATAGCCGAGCACCGTGCCGATGGACTGATGCGATAAATTCTCCGGATTCACCGAGGCGAGACCGGGAGGGCGGCTGATCAGCATGTCGGGTTGGGTCCAGAGCGGGATGCTCCAGATGTAGTCACCGGACTGGTTCGGCAACCAGGACTGCGCGGCATAGCAGCGGATATCGACCTCGCCGTGCTCCATGGCGCTCTGCACCCGCGCCCGAGGCAATACGTGAAACTCCGCCGGGACGCCGACCTGGCTCGCGAGACTGAGCATCACGTCGTACAGAATGCCCTGGGTCGGTCGGCCATGTTCCAGTTGCACCATCGGCATCGCCCAACTGTCGGGCACCACAAAGCGCAACGGCGCACCGGCGGCCGCTCCGTTCAGGCTGATCAACAGCAGTGCCCCCAAGGCCAGCCGCATAAACGCACCAATGGATCTTTGAAACAAATAGCCCCCAAAATCGAGCTTAGCCAGATTAGACGAGCGCACCGGATGCAATTTTGCCCTTGCTCCGCTAGCATTAGCCGCTTCAGCTTCCTTCGTTGCGACGGTTTTCGATGAGTTATCAGGTTCTTGCACGTAAATGGCGTCCGCGCTCGTTCCGCGAAATGGTCGGCCAGACCCATGTGCTCAAGGCTCTGATCAATGCCTTGGACAGCCAGCGGCTGCACCACGCCTACCTGTTCACCGGTACGCGCGGGGTCGGCAAGACCACCATCGCGCGAATTATCGCCAAATGCCTGAACTGTGAAACAGGCATCACTTCAACGCCTTGCGGCGAGTGCTCGGTGTGTCGCGAAATCGATGAAGGCCGTTTCGTCGACCTGATCGAGATCGACGCCGCGAGTCGCACCAAGGTCGAAGACACCCGCGAACTGCTCGACAACGTGCAGTACGCCCCAAGCCGCGGACGCTTCAAGGTTTACCTGATCGACGAAGTGCACATGCTCTCCAGCCATTCCTTCAATGCGCTGTTGAAAACCCTCGAAGAGCCGCCACCCTACGTCAAGTTCATCCTGGCCACCACTGATCCGCAGAAACTTCCTGCAACGATTCTCTCCCGGTGCCTGCAGTTTTCCCTGAAGAACATGACCCCGGAGCGCGTCGTCGAGCATTTGACCCACGTGCTGGGCGTCGAGAACGTGCCGTTCGAAGACGATGCGCTGTGGTTGCTGGGGCGCGCCGCCGATGGTTCGATGCGCGACGCCATGAGCCTGACCGACCAGGCGATTGCCTTCGGTGAAGGCAAGGTCATGGCCGCCGATGTGCGGGCAATGCTCGGGACACTCGATCACGGGCAAGTCTATGACGTCCTGCATGCGCTGATCGAAGGCGATGCCAAGGCGTTGCTCGAAGCCGTTCGGCATTTGGCCGAACAAGGCCCGGACTGGAACGGCGTACTCTCGGAAATTCTCAACGTGCTGCACCGTGTCGCCATCGCCCAGGCCTTGCCTGAAGGCGTCGATAACGGCCATGGTGATCGGGACCGCGTGCTGGCACTGGCCCAGGCGCTGCCCGCCGAAGACGTACAGTTTTATTACCAGATGGGCCTGATCGGCCGCCGCGACTTGCCGCTGGCGCCGGACCCCCGCGGCGGCTTCGAAATGGTGTTGCTGCGAATGCTCGCCTTCCGGCCCGCCGACACCGCGGATGCCCCGAGGCAACCGCTAAAGCCAGTGGGGATCAGCCAGGCCACAGTTGATTCCGCCAAATCCGTGGCTGCCGCGCCCGTTGTTGCGCCGGTGGTCGCTGCGGCAGTTGCACCCGTGGCGCCCGCGCCTGTCGTGGCTCCGGTAGCGTTGCCTGAGTCGGTCGCGGTGCCTGAGCCCGAACCGCTGGTCGAGGCGGTCGTGGTCGAAGAAGTGGTCGACCTGCCGTGGAATGATCCAGTCGAACCGGAAGTCGTCCAGCAGCCAGCGGTCGAGCCGGTACTGGAAACCGCCAGCGAACAACCCGAATTGTCTCCGATGCCGTTGCCGACGCCCGACAGCGTGGTGCCGGACGCGCCGGAGTGGGCCGCCGCGCCTATTCCGGAACCCTCGGTGGCCGAGGTCGATGCCGCCACGCCGGGCATGGACCTGGACGACGAGCCGCCGCTGGACGAGGACTACATCGAGCCGGACATGGACTCCGCCTACAGCTACCTCGACGAACTGGCCAGCGAGCACGCCGCCGAGCCTGCCGCCGAACCGGAGCCCGAGCCTGCCGCCGCGCCGGCCACGGGACTGGCCCTGCAATGGCTGGAACTGTTCCCGAACCTGCCGATCTCCGGCATGACCGGCAGCATCGCCGCCAACTGCACGCTGATCGCCGTTGATGGCGACAATTGGCTGTTGCACCTGGACCCGGCCCACAGCGCCTTGTTCAACGCCACCCAGCAACGCCGCCTCAACGATGCGTTGAATCAGTACCACGGGCGTACGCTGACCCTGACCATGGAGTTGATCAAGCCCGAGCAGGAAACCCCGGCCCAGGCCGCGTCGCGCCGTCGTGCCGACCGCCAGCGCGAGGCCGAGGAGTCGATCCATGGCGATCCGTTCATCCAGCAAATGATGCAGCAGTTCGGTGCGGTGATCCGTAACGATACTATTGAACCTGTCGAAGCTCTGGTCAGTCAGGGCTAATAACTGAGGGCGTTCGGCCAGCAGGGCCGGGCGCTGTTTTTATCCAAGTACTTTTGAGGTGATTCCCATGATGAAAGGTGGCATGGCCGGCCTGATGAAGCAGGCGCAGCAGATGCAGGAAAAAATGGCCAAGATGCAGGAAGAGCTGGCCAATGCCGAAGTCACCGGTAAGGCCGGTGGCGATATGGTCACCGTGGTCATGACCGGTCGTCACGACGTCAAGCGCGTGACCATCGACCCAAGCCTGGTCGAAGGCCTGAGCGAAGATGACAAGGAAATGCTGGAAGCGGTGTTCGCGGCAGCGGTCAACGACGCCGTGCGCAAGATCGAAGCCAACAGCCAGGACAAAATGTCCGGCATGACCGCAGGCATGCAACTGCCACCGGGCATGAAACTGCCGTTCTGATTCGCCTTCAGGCGTCAGATGAGCTACAAAAAAATGCCAGGCATCGCGCCTGGCATTTTTGTTTCCGGCTGATCGCGATGGCGTCAACTCGGCAAAACGGAAGAATCATCGAACGCAGTACCGCCACAAAGGTCTTCTCCCTATACCACCGAACTCAACGATCAAGGAGACGCTGACATGTCCGACCCTATGACCCTCAACCAACGTATCGTCCTGGCCTCCCGCCCGGTGGGTGCGCCGACGCCCGAGAATTTCCGCCTGGAGCGGGTCGCGTTGCCCGAGCTGGCTGAGGGTGAGGTATTGCTCAAGACCCTTTATCTGTCGCTGGACCCTTACATGCGCGGGCGCATGAGTGACGCGCCGTCCTACGCCGCGCCGGTGGAAATCGGTGGGGTGATGACAGGTGGCGCCGTCAGCCGGGTCGAGCGTTCGCTCAATCCCAGGTTTCAGGAAGGCGATCTGGTGGTCGGCGCCACGGGTTGGCAAAGCCATAGCATCAACGACGGTCGCAGTATTGTGCCGGTGCCGTCGGGGCTGCCGAGCCCGTCGATGGCCCTGGGTGTCCTCGGCATGCCGGGCATGACCGCTTACATGGGCTTGATGGACATTGGCCAGCCGAAGTCCGGCGAAACGCTGGTGGTCGCGGCCGCATCGGGTGCAGTCGGCTCGGTGGTCGGGCAGGTGGCGAAAATCAAGGGCTTGCGCGTGGTGGGCGTGGCCGGTGGCGCGGACAAGTGCCGCTACGTGGTTGAGGCGTTGGGCTTCGACGCCTGTATCGACCACAAGAGCCCAGACTTCGCCGATGAGCTGGCCCGGGCCTGCCCCAAAGGCATCGATATCTATTATGAAAACGTCGGCGGCAAGGTGTTTGACGCGGTCGTGCCACTGCTCAATCCCAAGGCGCGGATTCCGCTCTGTGGGTTGATCGCTTCGTACAATGCCAGCGAGGCGCCGAGCGGTCCGGATCGCCTGCCGCAATTGCAGCGCACGCTTTTGACCAAGCGCGTGCGAATTCAGGGCTTCATCGTGTTCGACGACTATGGCGACCGTCAGCCGGAATTCGTCAGTGCCATGGCGCCGTGGGTGCGCGACGGCAAGGTCAAGTTCCGCGAAGACGTGGTCGATGGTCTGGAGCAGGCGCCCGAGGCGTTCATCGGTCTGCTGGAAGGGCGTAACTTCGGCAAACTGGTGGTGCGGGTCGCAAAAGACTGACGCTGCAATTTGACGCTAATCAGAGGCGCGGGTATAAACCGCGTCTCGTTGTTTTGTCGGATTTTTCCCCCATGAGCTTCAGCCCTTTGATTCGCCAACTGATCGATGCCCTGCGAATTTTGCCTGGTGTAGGTCAGAAAACCGCCCAGCGCATGGCGTTGCAGTTGCTCGAACGTGATCGCAGCGGCGGCTCGCGCCTGGCGTTGGCCTTGAGTCAGGCCATGGAAGGTGTCGGACATTGCCGTTTGTGCCGCACCTTGACGGAAGATGACCTTTGCCCGCAATGCGCGGACACTCGCCGCGACGACACCCTGCTTTGCGTGGTGGAAGGGCCGATGGATGTCTACGCCGTAGAGCAGACCGGGTTTCGCGGTCGCTACTTCGTGCTCAAAGGCCACCTGTCGCCACTCGACGGGCTGGGGCCGGAAGCCATCGGCATTCCGCAATTGATGGCGCGAATCGAAGAGGCGGGCACGTTTGCCGAAGTCATTCTCGCCACCAACCCGACCGTGGAAGGTGAAGCGACTGCGCACTACATCGCCCAATTGCTCAGCAGCAAAGGCCTGATCGCCTCGCGCATCGCCCATGGCGTGCCATTGGGCGGCGAGCTGGAACTGGTGGATGGCGGAACGCTGGCGCATTCGTTTGCCGGGCGTAAGCCGATCAGTTTGTAACTTGTGTCGTTTGGGTTGACGTCATCGCGAGCAGGTTTTTTGTGTGCACCGCAAATCCAATGTGGGAGCGAGCCTGCTCGCGATGCGGGCGACACGGTCTATCTGACACACGCACAATCCTGTTGAAAACCAAGCAAGCGCTCGGTTAACGTCGCTGAACCCTTCAGTGGAGTTCGCCGATGTCTGCCTTCCAGGAATACTTCGACCCCAGCCACCAATTGGTCCGCGACAGCGTCAGACGTTTCGTCGAGCGCGAGATTCTTCCGGACATCGACCAATGGGAAGAAGCCGAAAGCTTCCCCCGCGAGCTCTACCTCAAGGCCGGTGCGGCGGGCATTCTCGGCATCGGTTACCCCGAGAGCCTGGGTGGCAGCCACCAAGGTGATCTGTTCGCCAAGGTCGCCGCCAGCGAAGAATTGATGCGCTGTGGCTCGGGTGGCCTGGTGGCGGGGCTTGGCTCGCTGGACATCGGCCTGCCGCCGATTCTCAAGTGGGCCAGGCCTGATGTACGTGATCGGGTTGTGCCGCAGGTGTTGTCCGGCGAGAAAATCAGCGCTTTGGCCATCACCGAACCCGGCGGCGGTTCCGACGTTGCCAGCCTGCAGACCCGCGCCATGCGTGACGGTGACTTTTACCGGGTCAGTGGCAGTAAAACCTTCATCACCAGCGGCGTGCGCGCGGATTTCTACACCGTCGCCGTGCGAACCGGTGAGCCGGGTTTCGCCGGCATCAGCCTGTTATTGATCGAGAAGGGCACGCCCGGTTTCACCGTGGGGCGTCAGTTGAAGAAAATGGGTTGGTGGGCCTCGGACACCGCTGAACTGTTCTTCGACGATTGCCAGGTGCCTGTGGGCAATTTGATCGGCAGCGAGAACATGGGTTTTGCCTGCATCATGGGCAACTTCCAGAGCGAGCGCCTGGCCCTGGCATTGATGGCCAACATGACCGCTCAGCTGGCGCTGGAGGAAAGCCTGAAATGGGCGCGGGAACGCGAGGCCTTTGGCAAACCCATCGGCAAGTTCCAGGTGATCAAACACCGCCTCGCCGAGATGGCTACGGCACTGGAGGTGTCGCGCGAATTCACCTACCGCCAGGCGGCGAAAATGGCCGCGGGGCAGAGCGTCATCAAGGAAATTTCCATGGCCAAGAACTTTGCGACGGATACGGCGGATCGCATCACCTCGGACGCGGTGCAGATTCTGGGTGGCATGGGTTACATGCGCGAAAGCCTGGTGGAGCGGTTGTACCGGGATAACCGGATTCTTTCGATTGGCGGCGGTACGCGGGAAGTGATGAACGAGATTATCAGCAAGCAGATGGGGCTATGACAGGCTTTGGATTGATGTTGTAGCGACCGACGCTATCGCGAGCAGGCTCGCTCCCACAGAATTTTGTGAACTCCACAAATCCAATGTGGGAGCGAGCCTGCTCGCGATGGCGCCAGTGAAGGCGCCGCTTACCTGTCGGTCAGCGCAAACTGCGTCAGGCAGAACGTCGCAATTCCCATGTCTTCCAGGCGCCGCGACCCGCCCAGCTCCGGCAAATCAATAATCGCCGCCGCTTCATGCACCCGTGCGCCCATGCGGCGGATCAAGTTAGCCGCTGCAATCAGGGTGCCGCCGGTGGCGATCAGGTCATCGAACATCACCACTGAATCGCCTTCGCAGAGGCTGTCAGCGTGCACTTCCAGAAAGGCTTCACCGTATTCGGTCGCATAGCCTTCGGCCAGCACATCGGCGGGCAGCTTGCCTTGCTTGCGGAACAGCACCAGCGGTTTGTTCAACTGATAGGCCAGCACTGAACCGATCAGGAAACCACGGGCATCCATGGCGCCGATGTGGGTGAAATCAGCCTCGACGTAGCGATGGGCAAAGCTGTCCATCACCAGGCGCAGGGCCGTGGGCGACTGGAACAGCGGGGTGATGTCACGAAAAATCACCCCCGGCTTGGGGAAGTCGATCACGGGGCGAATGAGGGATTTGATGTCGAAGGAGTCGAAGGCCATCGTCAAGGTGTCCTGGCAGGGCTGCAAACGGCGCAGTATACCCGCGGCTGAAACGGTTCGCTCAACCGCGGATCGAGATCAGCCTTCGATCGAGCCGCCAGCCAGTGCACAGAGCTGGATCGGATCGAGAATCTGGATTTCCTTGCCTTCGGCGGCGATCAGTTCGTTCTGCTGGAAGCGCGTGAACACCCGCGAAACGGTTTCCACCGCCAGGCCCAGGTAGTTACCGATTTCGTTGCGGGACATGCTCAGGCGGAACTGATTGGCCGAGAATCCACGGGCGCGGAAACGTGCCGACAGGTTGACCAGGAATGTGGCGATACGCTCGTCTGCGGTCTTTTTCGACAGCAGCAGCATCATCTGTTGAACGTCGCGAATCTCGCGGCTCATCACGCGCATCAGCTGACGGCGCAGCTGCGGCAGTTGCAGGGCCAGTTCGTCGAGACGTTCGAAGGGGATTTCACAGACCGACGTGGTTTCCAGCGCTTGTGCCGACACCGGATGTTTCTCGGTGTCCATGCCCGACAAGCCGACCAGTTCACTCGGCAAGTGAAAACCGGTGAGCTGTTCTTCGCCGACATCGCTCAGGTTGAACGTTTTCAACGCACCGGAGCGTACGGCATAAACGGAGTCGAAGGTGTCACCCTGGCGGAACAGAAACTCGCCTTTTTTCAGCGGGCGGCCACGTTTGACGATTTCATCCAGGGCATCCATGTCTTCCAGGTTGAGTGAAAGTGGCAAACACAGTGGGGCCAGGCTGCAATCCTTGCAATGGGCCTGATTATGAGCACGCAACTTTACTGGCTCAGACATTTCTTCAATCCTTGTGGGAAAACACGCGTAAGACGTAAGGGTAACCCACCGAAGGACATGGAGGCCAGCGTACGGCGGATTTGCCGTCAAGACTTAGATCACGCGGGAAAACCGCTGGCGATTGTGATGTTCCAGGTACGCATCAAAAACCATGCAAACCGAGCGTACCAGCAGGCGGCCGGCCGGCAGCACGGTGATTCGTTCATTGTCGAGTTCGATCAGGCCATCCTTGGCCATATTGTGCAGCTGTGGCCAAAGCTCGCCGAAATAGCCCTGAAAGTCGATGTTGAAGGCTTGTTCGATCTGGGCGAACTCCAGGCTGAAATTGCAGATCAGTTGCTGAATGACCGCACGCCGCAGCCGGTCATCGGCGTTGCACAACAGGCCGCGGCTGGTGGCCAGCTGTGAAGAGTCCAAAGCGCTCTGGTACTGATTCAGGTCGCTGCTGTTCTGGCAGTACAAGTCGCCGATCTGGCTGATCGCCGACACGCCCAGCCCGATCAGATCGCAATGTCCGTGGGTGGTGTAGCCCTGGAAGTTGCGTTGCAGGGTCGATTCTTCCTGGGCCATCGCCAGTTCGTCGTCCGGCAGGGCGAAGTGGTCCATGCCGATGTAGCGATAACCGGCAGCCGTCAGTTGCTCGATGGTGCGCTGCAACATTTCCAGTTTCTGCGCGGGCGTCGGCAGTTCGTTGCTGTTGATCCGCCGTTGCGGCATGAAGCGTTCCGGCAGGTGAGCGTAGTTGAACACCGAAAGACGATCGGGTTGCAGGTTGATCACTTCTTCGACGGTGCGGGCGAAGTTGTCCGGGGTTTGTCTTGGCAAGCCGTAGATCAGGTCGATGTTGATCGAACGAAACTGCAAGGTGCGGGCGGCGTCGATCACGGCGCGGGTTTCTTCAAGACTTTGCAGGCGATTGACGGCACGCTGCACTGCGGGGTCGAGGTCTTGCAGGCCGATACTGACCCGGTTGAAACCCAGCTCCCGGAGCAACCCCATGGTCGACCAGTCGGCCTCGCGAGGGTCGATCTCGATGCCGTAGTCGCCGGAATCGTCGTCCAGCAGATTGAAATGTTTGCGCAGGTGAGCCATCAGCTGACGCAGTTCGTCGTGACTGAGAAAGGTTGGCGTACCGCCACCAAAGTGCAGTTGCTCGACTTTTTGCGCAGGGTCGAGGTGGCAGGCGATCAACTGGATTTCCTGTTCCAGGCGCTGCAGGTAGGGCTGGGCGCGGCCGCGATCCTTGGTGATGACTTTGTTGCAGGCGCAGTAGTAGCAGATGTTGGCGCAGAACGGCACGTGCACATACAGCGACAACGGGCGCTGGGCCTTGCGGCTGTCGCGCAGGGCGTGAAACAGGTCGAACGTGCCGACCTGGCTGTTGAATTGTACGGCGGTCGGGTAGGAGGTATAGCGCGGCCCCGCCAGGTCATAACGGCGGATCAAATCGGTATCCCAACGAATGGCGTCGAGCATCATGCGGGCGTTCCCCCGGATAGGCTTGCAGTGTCGGCCAGTCTAGGGGTTGCGTCGATTGGACATCTTGATTTGCGTCAAGGGTCGGAATTCGTGCTGTCAGTGCGGGCCTCATCGCGAGCAGGCTTCCCACATTTGGAATGCATTCCCCTGTGGGAGCGAGCCTGCACGCGAAGGGCGCACCGTCGATCTAATGCCCCATGAGCCAATGCTGATGCGGCCCCGGCAAGGTCCAGATGCCGAACAACATCACCAGCAACCCACCGGCCATGCGCACGCTGCGCTTGCGCAACAGCGCCGTCACCCGTTCGGCCGCCAGCCCCGTGGCGAGCAGCACCGGCCAGGTGCCCAACCCGAAAGCCAGCATCAGCAACGCACTGTCGAGCGCATTGCCCTGACTGGCCGACCACAGCAACGTGCTGTAGACCAGGCCGCACGGTAACCAGCCCCAGAGCGCACCCAAGAGCAGCGCACGGGGCACGCTCGACACTGGCAGCAGTGTGTTGGCAACCGGCTGGATATGCCGCCACAGGCCGCGTCCGAGGCTTTCGATGCGGGTCAGGCCGCTCCACCAGCCAGCGAGGTACAAGCCCATCGCGATCAGCAGCAAACCGGCGAGCACGCGCATGAACATCGCCGCCGGACTGTTGGCCACCGCCCAGCCCGCCAGGCCGATCAACAGGCCGGCCGTGGCATAGCTGAGAATTCGCCCGAGGTTGTAGGCCAGCAGCAGGCGAAAGCGCCGGCTGCGTTGTTCCTTGGGGATCGCCAGGGTCAGCGCGCCCATCAGGCCACCGCACATGCCCAGGCAATGACCGCCCCCGAGCAGGCCGAGAATCAACGCCGAGACCAACAGTGGCGCCAATTCAAGCATGGGGCGGCGCCTTGTCGTCGGGTTTGGCCGGATGGCCGCTGGCCTCGTCGACTGCGGCGGTGTGGTTCGGGTCCTGGTCGTCGAACAGGATGCTGTGGGCCGGGCCGTCGAGGTCGTCGTACTGCCCGCTGTCGACCGCCCAGAAGAAGATGTAGACGGCGATGGCCACGATCAGCAGTGCAGCCGGGATCATCACGTAAAGAGCTGGCATCTGGACTCCATGCCCGCGCGGCTCAGGCCGGCAGTGGGCGGGTTTGTGGCGTGCTGCTGGTGGCGGGCGCGCTCGGCAGGCGAGTCAGGCGCAGCGCGTTCAGCACCACGGTCAGCGAACTGATGGACATACCGACCGCGGCCCATACCGGAGTGATCCAGCCGAGGGCGGCGAACGGCAACATGAGGCCATTGTACAGCCCGGCCCACAGCAGGTTCTCGATGATTACCCGACGGGTGCGTCGCGCCAGGCTGAAGGCTTGCACCAGGGCATCGAGACGATTGGACAGCAGCACCGCGTCCGCACTGGTTTTCGCCAGGTCGGTGGCCGAACCCATGGCCACGCTGATGTCGGCAGCCGCCAGCACCGGCACGTCGTTGACCCCGTCACCGAGCATCAAAACCTTGCGACCTTCCTTGTGCAGCTGTTGCAGGACTTGCAGCTTGTCGTCCGGGCGCAATCCGCCGCGGGCTTCGTCGATGCCCAGCTCGGCGGCGACACTGGCGACCATCGGCGAGCTGTCGCCGGACAGCAACAATGTGTGCCAGCCACGCGCCTTGCAGGCATCCAGCAGGGCGCGGGCATCGGCACGCAGGCGGTCGTCGAGGACCAGCCACGCCAGCGGCCCGTGGGTATCGCCGAGCAACAGCCATTGCCCGGCTTCATCCGGCATCGATGGCAGGGCGGTGCCACTGAGTTCGCAGACAAAACCGGGTTGGCCAATACGCAAACGCTGCTCGCCGACCCGCCCTTCGAGGCCGAGGCCGGGGGTGCTGTGCACGTCTTCGGCGGCCAGGGGCGCACGACCAAAGGCGCGGGCAATCGGGTGTTCGGAGCGGTTTTCCAGCGCGGCGGCGAGGCTCAGGCATTGATCGCTGTCCAGGGCGCCGAGAGGGCGGATCGAGCGTAACGCCAGGCGTCCTTCGGTGAGGGTTCCGGTCTTGTCGAAAATCACCGTGTCGATCTGGTTCAGGCCTTCGAGCACATGACCGCGCGTCAACAACAGCCCCAGCTTGTGCAACGTGCCGGTGGCCGCGGTGAGGGCCGTCGGCGTGGCCAGGGACAGGGCGCACGGGCAGGTCGCAACCAGCATCGCCAGGACAATCCAGAAGGCCCGCGAAGCATCCAGTTCCCACCACAGCAGGCCGATGCCAGCGGCGGCGATCAGTGACAGCAGGAGGAACCATTGCGCCGCGCGGTCGGCGATTTCTGCCAGTCGCGGCTTTTCAGCCTGGGCGCGATCGAGCAGGCGGACGATGGCGGACAGACGAGTGTCCTGACCCAGGGCCTGGACTTCCACGGTCAACGCGCCTTCGACGTTCAGGGTGCCCGCAGTGACCGCATCGCCCGTGGTCCTGGCCTGTGGCAGGTATTCGCCGGTGAGCAGCGATTCATCGATGCTCGACTGGCCCTCAAGGATCTTGCCGTCGGCCGGGAGAATCGCGCCGGGGTGCACCAGCACCTGGTCACCGACGCGCAGTTCGCTGAGCAGGATGCGTTCACTCTGGCCGTCGGCACTCAGGCGCAGGCACGAGGCCGGCAGCAGATTGACCAGTTGTGCGGTGGCGGCGGCCGTGCGTTCCCGGGCGCGGCGTTCCAGATAACGCCCCGCCAGCAGGAACAGCGCGAACATGCCGACGGCGTCGAAATACAGTTCACCCACGCCGGTGATCGAGGTCCAGATGCCGGCGATGTAGGCACTGCCAATGGCCAGCGACACAGAAACGTCCATCGTCAGGTGCCGGGTGCGCAGGTCGCGCATCGCGCCTTTGAAGAAAGGTGCGCAGCTGTAGAACACGATCGGGGTGGTGAGGAACAGCGCGACCCAGCGCAGGATCGTGTGCAGTTCGGGGCTGAGGTCGATGTTGAATTCCGGCCAGGTGGCCATGGTCGCCATCATCGCCTGGAACCACAGCAATCCGGCGACGCCCAATTGACGCAGGGCCCGGCGGTTTTCGCTGGCCAGTTGTTCGCTGGCGCGGTCGGCCTGGTAGGGGTGGGCGGCGTAACCGATGTGACGCAACTCGCCGAGCACTTGACTCAGCGGCAATTGGGCGTCGGCCCAACGGACATGCAGGCGATGGTTGGACAGGTTCAGGCGCGCTTCGGCCACGGCGGGCAGTGCACGCAGATGTTTCTCGATCAGCCAGCCACAGGCGGCGCAACTGATGCCTTCCATCAACAGTGTGGTTTCGGCGAGTTCGCCTTCGTGGCGGACAAAGGGTTGTTGCACATCCGCACGGTCGTACAGCGCCAGTTCGTCCACCAGTTGCACCGGTAGCGCTTCAGGGTTGGCCGACGCTTCGCTGCGATGCTGGTAATAGTTTTCCAGCCCTCCGGCGACAATCGCCTCGGCCACCGCCTGGCAACCCGGGCAGCAGAATTCGCGGGTTTGCCCAAGAACCGCCGCGGTGAAACGGCTGCCGGCCGGGACGGGCAGGGCGCAGTGGTAGCAGGGGAGTGGGGTGGTCATCAGGTTTTCACTAGCGCCGCTGAATCTTTGTCTTCAGGAAGGGCCGCATCGCGAGCAAGCTCGCTCCCACAGGGATCATTGGTGATATCAAAATCTGTATGCAACAGTGATTGACCGTGGGAGCGAGCTTGCTCGCGATGCGCGAAGCGTGGTTTTACTTTTTCAGGTCTTCCGCGCCTTGCAGCGGCTCGTCACCGAGCAGCAGGTCCTTGTCATGGCTGACCAGCTCTTCTTCGAACAGGCGCCATGTGTGGTCATCCTGAGTGCCGAGCAGTTCGACAAAGCGCCGGCCTTCGATCTTGTCGCTCAATTGACCGATGTAACGGCCCTGTTCGGTTTCACTGCGGGTCAGGACAATTTTGCGGTCCTTTTCCGGTTGGGTCGGCGAGATCAGGTTCAGCTCCACGGTCTTCGGCTGACTATTGCCGTTCAAGCGCAGATCGACTTCGCCGGTCACGTCATCCAGGTGGACCGAGGCGCGCATCAGCAGGGTCTGGGCGAGCAGTTCACGGTCCAGGGAACGGTTGATGCCTTTGCCGGCCTCGTAGTAGTTGTCGTTGACCAGGTTGTCCGGGTGATTCACCGCAATGGTCACCATGGACAGGGTCAGGGTCACCGAGCAAGCCAGAATCCCGATGATGATCCATGGCCAAAGGTGCTTGTACCAAGGGCTTGCGGCGTTTGCTGCGGGCATGTTCACTTCTCTCAACGATTTTGTGGGCCGATGAATCGGCTCTTGGCTTCAACGTGGACGCTGTTGTCATCGGCATCCTTGAGGATGAATTTCACCTCGTTGGTGCTCGACGGCAGGTGTTCCGGTGCCACGGACAGTTCGGCCGGCTGGCTCACGATCTCCCCGGCCGCCACTTTGATTTCGCGCTGGCCTTGCAGTTTGAGGTCCGGTAGACCGGCGGCTTCCAGCACGTAAGTGTGGTCGCGCTGATCCTTGTTCATGATTTTCAGGCTGTAGACGTTTTCGATCCGCCCTTCGGCGTTTTCACGGTACAGCACGCGGTCCTTGCTGACGTCGAAACCCACCAGCGAACGCATGAAAAACGCGGTGACCAGCAAACTGATCATCGCCAGCAGCACCACGGCATAGCCGATCAGGCGCGGGCGCAGTTTATGGGTTTTCTGCCCGGACAGGTTGTGCTCGGTGGTGTAGCTGATCAGCCCGCGCGGGTACTCCATTTTGTCCATGATGCTGTCGCAGGCATCGATGCAGGCGGCGCAACCGATGCACTCGATCTGCAGGCCGTCGCGAATGTCGATGCCGGTGGGGCAGACCTGAACGCACATGGTGCAGTCGATGCAGTCGCCCAGGCCCTGGGCTTTGTAGTCGACGCCTTTTTTACGCGGGCCACGGCTTTCGCCACGACGCGGATCGTAGGACACGATCAGCGTGTCCTTGTCGAACATCACGCTCTGGAAACGTGCGTACGGGCACATGTAGATGCACACCTGTTCGCGCAGCCAGCCGGCGTTGCCGTAGGTGGCGAGGGTGAAGAAGCCGACCCAGAAATACGACCATCCATCGGCTTCGCCGGTGAAAAAGTCGATAACCAACTCACGAATCGGCGAGAAATAGCCGACGAAGGTCATGCCGGTCACAAAGCCAATCAGCAGCCACAGGGTGTGCTTGCTGAATTTACGCAGAAACTTGTTGGCGCTCATGGGCGCCTTGTCGAGCTTGATACGCTGGTTGCGGTCGCCTTCGGTGACCTTTTCGCACCACATGAAAATCCAGGTCCAGACGCTCTGCGGACAGGTATAGCCACACCAGATCCGCCCGGCGTACACCGTAATGAAAAACAGGCCGAAGGCACTGATGATCAAAATGCCCGAGAGCAGGATGAAGTCCTGCGGCCAGAAGGTCGCGCCGAAAATAAAGAATTTTCGCTCCGGCAGATTCCACCAGACGGCCTGATGGCCCGCCCAGTTCAACCAGACCGTGCCGAAATACAACAGGAATAAAAAGGCGCCGCCCATCATCCGCAGGTTGCGGAACAGACCGGTGAAGGCACGGGTGTAGATTTTTTCTCGAGAGGCGTAGAGATCGACGCTGTTGTTCGCGTTTTTGCTGGGCGGTGTGACGTCGTGTACCGGAATCTGATTGCTCATCATTGCATCCCACGGCAGTGGAAAAATGCCCCGGTCAGTACATGCTGGCCGCGGTCAAAAAGAGGTGTTGCAGTGGCGCAATGATACGCCTGTCGCTCTGGCCCAAGGGTGCGACCTTTGGTCGCGTTGGGTGAAATTCACAGATGGTGTAGCGAATGTAACAAAACATGATGCAGGTCAATTGACAGGTGAAGTATAGCTGCCCGGTCCTGGGTATCGGTGACAACGTTAGCCGACTGTTACGGCAAAGGGGCTGCGTGATCGGGATCATGTCTTGCGGCTAAAAAAAAGACCCCGTCGAATGACGGGGTCTTTTGCATTGCGTCGAGCGTTTGCCTTACTGAGCGTCTGCCGCCGCAGCCTTCTCGCCGTGAGACAGGCTGTAGACGTAAGCGGCCAGCAGGTGAACCTTGTCGTTACCCTGCAGCTGCTCTTGCGCAGGCATCTGGCCCTGACGGCCGTAGCGGATGGTCTGCTGCAGTTGAGCGAAGCTCGAACCGTAGATGAACGCGGCGGGGTGGGTCAGGTTCGGTGCGCCCATTGCCGGGGTGCCTTTGCCTTCCGGACCGTGGCAGGCCACGCAGTTGGCCGCGAACAGTTTCTGGCCGGCAACCGGGTCAGCCTTGGTGCCTTCCGGCAGCTTGCGGCCATCGAGGTTGGTCACCACGAACGCGGCAACGTCGGCAACGCCTTGTTCACCGATCACTTCAGCCCACGCCGGCATGACCGCGTGACGGCCGCCCATGATCGTGGTCTTGATGGTTTCCGGCTCGCCGCCCCAGCGCCAATCGGCGTCGGTCAGGTTAGGGAAGCCATAGGCGCCTTTGGCGTCGGAACCGTGGCAAACCGAGCAGTTGGAGGCGAACAGGCGGCCACCCATCTTCAGGGCTTGCGGGTCCTTGGCGACTTCTTCGATTGGCATGGAAGCGAACTTGGCGAAAATCGGACCGAACCTGGCGTCCGACTTGGCCATTTCCTTTTCCCACTCGTGAACGCCGGTCCAGCCGGTCTGGCCGTTGGCGAACGCGGTCTGCTTCTCGTTATCCAGGTAGTTGTAACCTGGCAACAGGCCTTTCCAGTTGCCCAGGCCCGGATACAGTACCAGGTAGCCCAGGGCGAAAATGATGGTGCCCACGAACAGCATGAACCACCATTTCGGCAGTGGGTTGTCGTACTCCTCGATCCCGTCGAAGGAGTGGCCAACCGTCTCTTCCGTCGCCTCGGTGCGCTGGCCCTTGCGGGTCGACAGCAGCAGCCAGGTCAGGGAAAAGATCGTACCGAGACTGAGGACTGTGACATACAGACTCCAGAATGTAGTCATTCTTTGTTACTCCTAGAAGCTTGCTCGACGTGCTTGATGGCTTCGGGATCATCCGCGAAAGGCAGCAAGGTCGCGTCTTCAAACTCCGACTTGCGCTTTGGGCTGAATACCCACAACGCCAGACCGATGAAGGCCACCATCACGACAACGGTGCCCAGGCCACGAATCATCCCGATATCCATCTAGATCACCGTTTGCTTTTGATGATGGTGCCCAGGCCTTGCAGATAGGCCACCAGCGCGTCCATTTCGGTTTTGCCCTTCACAGCATCCTTGGCGCCGGCGATGTCTTCGTCGGTGTAAGGGACGCCGAGCGTGCGCAAGACTTCCATTTTCCTGGCGGTGTCTTTGCCGTCGAGCTTGTTTTCCACGAGGAACGGGTAGGCCGGCATTTTCGACTCGGGCACGACGTTGCGCGGGTTGTACAAGTGCGCACGTTGCCAGTCATCGGAGTAACGACCGCCGACACGGGCCAGGTCCGGACCGGTACGCTTGGAACCCCACAGGAACGGGTGGTCCCAGACGCTTTCACCGGCGACCGAGTAGTGGCCGTAACGTTCGGTTTCAGCGCGGAACGGGCGGATCATCTGCGAGTGGCAGCCGACACAACCGTTGGCGATGTAAATGTCGCGGCCTTCCAGTTCAAGGGCGGTGCGCGGCTTCATGCCTTCGACCGGCTTGTTGGTGACGTCCTGGAAAAACAGCGGAACGATCTGGGTCAGGCCGCCGATACTGACGGCGATAACCATGAAGAAGGCCAGCAGGCCAATATTCTTCTCGACTGCTTCATGCTTCATCAGTGAGCTCCAACTACAGCAATCTGTTCGGCGGCTTTGGCTTCAACCGGGTTCGAGGCGCGTACGGTACGGAATACGTTGTAGGCCATGAACAGCATGCCGGTCGCGAAGAATGCACCGCCCAGTGCGCGGACGATGAAACCCGGGTGACTGGCTTGCAGTGCTTCGACGAACGAGTAGGTGAGGGTGCCGTCATCGTTGATTGCACGCCACATCAGACCCTGGGTGATGCCGTTGACCCACATCGAAGCGATGTACAGAACGGTACCGATGGTCGCGAGCCAGAAGTGCGTGTTGATCAGGCCGGTGCTGTGCATCTGCGCGCGGCCGAACAGTTTCGGAATCATGTGGTAGATCGCGCCGATCGAGATCATCGCTACCCAACCCAGGGCGCCGGCGTGTACGTGGCCGATGGTCCAGTCGGTGTAGTGCGACAGCGAGTTCACGGTCTTGATGGCCATCATCGGGCCTTCGAAGGTCGACATGCCGTAGAACGCCAGGGACACGACCAGGAAGCGCAGGATCGGGTCGGTGCGCAGCTTATGCCAGGCACCCGACAGGGTCATCATGCCGTTGATCATGCCGCCCCAGCTCGGAGCCAGCAGGATGATCGACATCGCCATGCCCAGGGATTGGGCCCAGTCCGGCAGCGCGGTGTAGTGCAGGTGGTGCGGGCCGGCCCAGATGTACAGGGTGATCAGTGCCCAGAAGTGCACGATGGACAGGCGATAGGAGTAGATCGGACGCTCGGCCTGTTTTGGCACGAAGTAGTACATCATCCCCAGGAAGCCGGTGGTCAGGAAGAAGCCCACGGCGTTGTGGCCATACCACCACTGGATCATCGCGTCCGTGGCGCCCGAGTAGGCGGAATAGGACTTGAAGAAACTGACCGGCAGGGAGGCGTGGTTGACGATGTGCAGCATCGCGGTCACGAGGATGAAGGCACCGTAGAACCAGTTACCCACATAGATGTGCTTGGTCTTGCGCTTGACGATGGTGCCGAAGAACACCAGAGCGTAGGTGACCCAGACGATGGCCAGCAGAATGGCGAGGGGCCATTCCAGCTCAGCGTATTCCTTGGTGGTGGTGTAACCCAGCGGCAAGGTAACGATGGCGCCGACGATCACCGCTTGCCATCCCCAGAAGGTGAAGGCCGCGAGGCTGTCGGAAATCAGTCGCGTTTGGCAGGTTCGCTGCACGACATAATAAGAAGTGGCAAACAGTGCACATCCACCGAAGGCGAAAATCACCAGGTTGGTGTGCAACGGGCGCAGGCGTCCAAAAGTCGTCCACGGCAGACCGAAATTCAATTCCGGCCATACGAGCTGTGAGGCGATGAAGACACCGAGCCCCATGCCAAGGATCCCCCAGACCACCGTCATGATGGCGAACTGGCGGACTACCTTATAGTTATAAGCAGTCGGACTGATTGCTGTGCTCATTCTAAGGTTCCACGGTTTGGGTGTTTTATTAGGATTAAAAATCGGCCGCAAGTATGTAGAAAGCGGGGGGTCATTGCAACGCGCCATGACCTGGGTCAATGCTTTCAAATGCTGATTCTGCGGCCTTTCCATGCGCCGCGTAAGGACAAATTTGCACGCCGGCAAATTGTCCCGCCGGACTAAATAGGCAAGGGGGTCAGGTCACATGTAACGAGGTGTGTTCAATCGCAACGATCAGGTGACCGATGGCAATTCGCGCGACAGCCGGTATCTACCAGCCTTTGCGGCCTGTCATCGAGCTGAATCGTCGAACACATCGGTTAGGGTCGACCTGGAACCGGTACTTGCCAGTCCGCATCGGAGCAAGCTTAGACCCGAATCTGGCGAACCGAAAGGAAGTCTGAATGAGGGTGCGACAATGGGTCGCAAAGGGGCGGGAAACTGCCGCATTCCGGAGAATGCGGCAGTAGAGCGGTCATCGATTACTCGGTTTTGCCTTCAGCCTGCAAGCGCTCGGTACCGGCCGCATGCGACAGGCTGTACACATACGCCGCCAGCAATTGAACCTTGTCGTTGCCGAGCAGTTCGCTTTGCGCTGGCATATGGCCCTGGCGACCATGGCGTATCGTTTGTTCAAGCTGCGTCAGGCTTGTACCGTAAATGAAACCGGTCGGGTGCGTCAGATTCGGCGCGCCCATGGCTTCAGTGCCCTGGCCGTTTGCCCCGTGGCAGGCGACGCAGGTGGTGCTGAACACTTGCTTTCCGGCTTGCAGATCCGCACCGCTGTCGGCGGCCAGCGGCAGGCCGGAGAGTTCATGGCGCACATAAGCCGCGACGTTTTTCACGCCGGCTTCACCGAGAATTTCACCCCAGGCCGGCATCGCCGCCATGCGCCCACCCATGATGGTGGTCTTGATGGTGTCAGCGTTGCCGCCCCAGCGCCAATCACGGTCCGTCAGGTTGGGGAAGCCGAATGCACCCTTGGCGTCCGAGCCGTGGCAGACCGAGCAGTTGGAGGCAAACAGGCGCCCGCCCATTTTCAACGCTTGCGGATCCTTGGCCACTTCTTCCAGCGGCATGGCAGCGAATTTGGCGAAGATCGGACCGAACTTCGCATCAGCCCTGGCCATCTCCTTTTCCCATTCGTGCGCGCCGGTCCAGCCGTTGTCGTAGCCGGGCAGGATGCCTTTCCAGTTGCCCAGGCCCGGATAGAGGATCAAGTAGCCAACGGCAAACACCAGGGTGCCGGCGAACAGCATGAACCACCACTGCGGCAACGGATTGTCGTACTCCTCGATGCCGTCGAAGCTATGGCCCATGGTCTGGTCGACGCTGCCCTTGGTTTCGCCCTTGCGGGTGCCGATCAGCAGCCAGGTCAGGCCGATCAGGCTGCCGATGGTCAGTACGCAGATCCACGTACTCCAGAAGGTGGTCATGTCCGGGTACTCCTTGTTACAGATTCTTGGGGGGTGACACTGTCGGGTTGCGGCTCGTCGGCGAATGGCAGCAGGCGCGCTTCGGCGAATTCCGGATTGCGCTTGCCGTTGAACACCCAGAGCGTCAGGCCGACAAAGGCCACGAACACCACGACCGTGCCCAGGCCGCGAATCATTCCACTGCTTATTTCAAAGACCACGGCTCACCTCTTGCTCTTGATCGCAGTGCCGAGCACTTGCAGGTAGGCGACCAGGGCATCCATTTCCGATTTGCCCTTGAGCGACTCGGCCGCACCGGCGATGTCTTCGTCGGTGTACGGCACGCCGAGGGTGCGCATGGCGCGCAGCTTGGTCTCGGTGTGGCTGCTGTCGAGCGCGTTGGCCACCAACCACGGGTAGGCTGGCATTTTCGATTCCGGCACGACGTTGCGCGGGTTGTACAAATGCGCGCGGTGCCAGTCATCGGAGTAACGCGCGCCGACCCGGGCCAGGTCAGGTCCGGTGCGTTTCGAGCCCCACAGGAACGGGTGGTCCCAGACACTTTCACCGGCCACCGAGTAGTGCCCGTAGCGTTCGGTCTCGGCGCGGAACGGACGGATCATCTGCGAGTGGCAGCCGACGCAGCCTTCGCGGATGTAGAGGTCGCGGCCTTCGAGTTGCAGCGCGGTGTAGGGCTTCATGCCTTCCACCGGTTTATTGGTCACGTCCTGGAAGAACAGCGGGACGATCTGGGTCAGACCGCCGATGCTCACGGCAAAGATCATCAGCAACAGCAGCAGGCCGACGTTTTTTTCGATTGTTTCGTGTTTCATGGCGGACTCCTCAGGCCATCTGCGCGGCAGCGGCGGCGTCGGCAGGCTGCGAGGCCCGCACGGTGCGCCAGGTGTTGTAAGCCATCAGCAACATGCCGCTGAGGAAGATCGCACCACCTACCAGCCGCACGATGAATCCCGGGTGGCTGGCCGCCAGGGTTTCGACGAAGGAGTAGGTCAGCGTCCCGTCTTCGTTGACTGCACGCCACATCAGGCCTTGGGCGATGCCGTTGACCCACATGGAGGCGATGTACAGCACGGTGCCGATGGTCGCGAGCCAGAAGTGCGCGTTGATCAGGCCGATGCTGTGCATCTGTGGGCGACCGAAGACTTTCGGGATCATGTGGTACAGCGCGCCGATCGAGATCATTGCTACCCAGCCGAGTGCGCCGGCGTGTACGTGGCCGATGGTCCAGTCGGTGTAGTGGGAGAGGGCGTTGACGGTCTTGATGGCCATCATCGGCCCTTCGAAGGTCGACATGCCGTAGAACGCCAGGGACACCACCAGGAAACGCAGGATCGGGTCGCTGCGCAACTTATGCCAGGCGCCCGAGAGCGTCATCATCCCGTTGATCATCCCGCCCCAGCTCGGCGCCAGCAGAATCAGCGACATCACCATGCCCAGCGACTGTGCCCAGTCCGGCAGCGCGGTGTAGTGCAGGTGGTGCGGACCGGCCCAGATGTACAGGGTGATCAGCGCCCAGAAGTGCACGATGGACAGGCGATAGGAGTACACCGGGCGTTCGGCCTGTTTCGGCACGAAGTAATACATCATCCCCAGGAAACCGGCGGTGAGGAAAAAGCCCACGGCGTTGTGCCCGTACCACCACTGCACCATGGCATCGGTCGCGCCGCCATACACCGAGTAGGACTTGGTGAAACTCACTGGCAGCTCAACGTTGTTGACGATGTGCAGAATCGCCACGGTGACGATGAACGCGCCGAAGAACCAGTTACCGACGTAGATGTGCTTGGTGTTGCGCTTCATGATCGTGCCGAAGAACACCACGGCATAGGCGACCCAGACAATGGTGATCAGGATATCGATCGGCCATTCCAGCTCGGCGTACTCCTTGGAGCTGGTGTAGCCCAGCGGCAGGCTGATGGCGGCCAGCAGGATCACCAGTTGCCAGCCCCAGAAGCAGAACGCGGCGATCTTTGGCGCGAACAGCTGTGTCTGGCAGGTGCGCTGCACCGAGTAGAACGAACTGGCAAACAGGGCGCAGCCGCCGAAGGCGAAGATCACCGCGTTGGTGTGCAGCGGGCGTAAACGGCCGAAACTGGTCCACGGCAAGTTGAAGTTGAGTTCGGGCCAGACCAACTGGGCGGCGAGAAAAACCCCGAGCCCCATGCCGACGATGCCCCACACCACCGTCATAATGGCGAATTGGCGGACCACCTTGTAGTTGTAGGCGGTACTGATAGAAGTGTTCATGGTTCCCCATCCACGGTTCAGCTGAAGTGAGCGCGCTTGCGCAAGGCAGTGCACTCTTCGGCCGGAGTTATAGGCAGACTAAAAGCGAGGCAAGCATGGACAAGAAGCACATGGCCGGTATTGACGGGGATCAATGGGCGCAGTGCGTGCGGGATCATGGATGGCGGTGGGATGCCGGCGTGGCGCCCGCGCACGCGACCTTGATCCTGGCCCATGGTGCCGGAGCGCCGATGGACAGCGACTGGATGAACGACATGGCCACACGCCTCGCGGCGCAAGGCGTCAACGTGCTGCGCTTTGAATTTCCATACATGGCGCAGCGGCGTGTCGACGGCGGCAAGCGCCCACCCAACCCGGCACCGAAGCTGTTGGAGTGCTGGCGCGAGGTGTACGCCGTGGTGCGACGTCATGTCACTGGGCGCCTGGCCATCGGCGGCAAGTCCATGGGCGGGCGGATGGCCAGTTTGCTAGCGGATGAAATGGGCGCTGATGCGTTGGTGTGCCTGGGCTATCCGTTTTATGCGGTGGGCAAACCGGAGAAACCGCGAGTGGAACATCTGGCGGGGTTGAAGGCGCGGACGCTGATCGTGCAGGGCGAGCGGGATGCGCTGGGCAATCGCGAGACGGTCGAGGGGTATGTATTATCGCCGAGTATCGAGGTGATGTGGCTGGTGGCGGGGGATCACGACTTGAAGCCGTTGAAGGCTTCGGGGTTTAGCCATGAGCAGCACTTGGCGGCTGCAGCGCAGAAGGTGGCTTCATTCCTTCAGTGAGGTTTTGTTGAGGTTGTGATGGTCCCGTCGCGAGCAGGTTCGCTCCAGCAGTGATGGGGTGCGTGGCTTGATTGGCTGAACAACGCGAAACCCTGTGGGAGCGAGCTTGCTCGCGATGAGGGACTACCCGGCAGCATCCCGTTCACAGGCTCAAAAAAAACCCGGAAGCTTTCGCGATCCGGGTTTTGTTTTTCCAGCAGCAATCAGCGGTTGAACCGCTCCACCAACGAATACTGGGTATTCGCGGTTTTGGTCAGTTCTTCACTCAGCAGTGCCGAGTTCTGTGCCTGTTCCGAGGTCTGGTCAGCGAGGGTGGAAATGTTGCTGATGTTGCGGCTGATTTCCTCGGCGACCGCGCTTTGCTCTTCGGTCGCGGCAGCGATCTGGGTGGTCATGTCAGTGATATTGGCCACCGCTTCGCTGATGCCGACCAAGGCCTGATCCGCTTCCAGTACCCGCGCCACGCCTTCTTCAGCCTGACGATGCCCGGCTTCCATGGTCTGCACCGCTGTGCTGGCCGTTTGCTGGAGCTTGGCGATCAGGGCGTGAATCTGCCCGGTGGATTCGCTGGTGCGTTGCGCCAATTGGCGTACTTCATCGGCCACCACTGCAAAACCGCGACCCATCTCACCGGCGCGGGCCGCTTCGATGGCAGCGTTGAGTGCCAGCAGGTTGGTCTGGTCGGCGATGCCTTTGATCACGTCGACCACGCCGCCGATTTCGTCGCTGTCCTTGGCCAGTTGGGTCACGGTCTGGCCGGTTTCCCCGACCACCACCGACAGGCGCTGAATGGCTTCGCGGGTTTCCCCGGCGATGTCACGGCCGCGACTGGTCAGGCGATTGGCTTCCTGGGTAGCGTCGGCGGTGCGTTGCACGTGGCTGGCGACTTCCTGGGTGGTGGCGGCCATCTCATTGACGGCGGTGGCCACCTGCTCGGTTTCGACGCGCTGGCGCTCCAGGCCCGAGGAGCTGTTGTGGGCCAGGGTGTCGGATTGTTTCGCCTGATCGGTCAGGTGCTCGGCGGTGTCCTGCAGGCGGGTCAGGCAGGTTTTCAGACGGGCTTCCTGGCTGAGGATCGACATCTCCAGACGTGCCTGGGCACCGCTGCTGTCGGTATACATCTGCGCGATCAGCGGGTCGGACGTGGTCTGCTCGGCCAGTCGCAGCAAGCGCTTGATCCCGCGTTGTTGCCAGCCCAGGCCCATCAGGCCCAGCGGCACCGAGAGACCGGCGGCCAGGGCAAACCCCCAGTGGGAGTTCAGCGTGGCTCCAATCATGAAACTCAGTTGGCTGACCAGGATGAACGGCAACCAGTCCTGCAGGATCGGCAACCATTTATCGGTGGAAGGAATGGCCGACTTGCCCTGATTGATGCGCTGGTAAAGCGCTTCGGCACGGCGGATCTGCTCGGCGGTGGGCTTGACCCGCACCGACTCGTAACCGATCACCTGTGTGCCTTCGAAGATCGGCGTCACATAGGCGTTGACCCAATAGTGATCACCGCTCTTGCAGCGATTCTTGACGATACCCATCCATGGCAAGCCTTGTTTCAGTGTTGCCCACATGTGCGAGAACACCGCGGCCGGGACGTCGGGGTGACGCACCAGGTTGTGCGGGGCACGGATCAGTTCTTCCTGAGAAAACCCGCTGATCTCGACGAAGTCGTCGTTGCAGTAGGTGATCAGGCCTTTGGCATCAGTGGTGGAAATCAACCGTTGCTGAGCCGGAAAGGTCCGTTCGCGTTGTGTAATTGGTTGGTTGTTACGCATGGCTTTTTTTTATCCGCAAGGCTTTCAAGTGCTATATCGGCACCCATGGCCATTTGTTGAGATGATTTTTCGATTATTAGCGGCGCGTCGCAAAATGACCCATGCGTCAGCCGGTGAGCATCGGATAGGTGAACAGTCCGAAGTGCAGCAGGTTCAAACCGAAGTGGGTGGCGATGGCGGCAGACAGTCCGCCAAGACGGTAGGCCAGACCATAACCGACCCCGGCCAGGCTCGCCAGCAGTACCCATTGCCAGCCCGCACCGGCATGCGCCAGGCCGAACAGCAGTGAGGCGAGCAGCAGGGCGAGGTTTTCGCCATAAGCCAGGTTTTTCAGGCAACGGTTCAGGCCACCCTGTATATAGCCGCGAAAGAGTGCTTCTTCGACCAGCGTCACCAGTAGCAAGTTGTTGAGCAGCCAGATCCAGGCCTGGTCCGGCCATTTCGGCGCCCAAGCGATGTCGCCCAGCAACAGCGCGCCACCCAGTGCCAGCACTGCACTCAAGGTCAACGCCAGCGCGGTGGCATACAGGGACAGTCGCAACGACCGCTGGCCGACAATCCACGGGCACACCAACAATAGCCAGAAACCGATCAGGGGTTTGTCCAGATTCAGGTACATGGAAAACGGCAAGGCGTCGTCGGTGAAGCGCTGGGGGGCGATAACGCGACCATTGTAGAAACCGGGCAGCCAGTGCAGCGCCAGTGCCAGGGCCAGAAAGATGAACAGGCCGTGGCCGAGGTAGCGGCCGAACTGAATTTTTTGTTGGCGAGCGGCGAAAGCGGCAATCAGCAACAACGCGACGGAGATTCCGGCGAACCAGCCGAGGTGACCATAGGCCAGGGCCATGCCGTAGCCGAGGGAGAGCAGGGCCAGAAATGTCCATGGCAGGGCGAGCATTGCAGGTCCTTGTGTCTGACGTTCTGTGGGGTGACCCCATCTCCGGTGCAAGAGCGAGCTTGCTCGCGATAGCGGAGGGTCATTCATCATCGTCCATGAATGGTACACCGTCATCGCGAGCAGGCCCGCACATGGATTTTTGTGATCCCAAAAAAACACCGCCCGAAGGCGGTGTCTTTGTCAGTACGCCGTCATGAGGCAATCAACTGCCGCAGCACGTAATGCAAGATCCCTCCCGACTTGAAGTATTCCACTTCGTTCAGCGTATCGATTCGGCACAGCACCTCGATTTTCTCGCTCTTGCCGTCTTCGCGGGTGATGACCAGGTTCAGGTTCATCCGTGGCGTCAGCTCGACGCCGGTCAGGCCCTGGATGTCCAGGGTTTCCTTGCCGGTCAGGTTCAGGCTTTTGCGATTCTGGTCGAGTTTGAACTGCAGCGGCAACACGCCCATTCCCACCAGATTGGAGCGGTGGATGCGCTCGAAGCTTACGGCGATGACCGCTTTGACCCCCAGCAGATTGGTACCCTTGGCCGCCCAGTCCCGGCTCGACCCGGTGCCGTATTCTTGCCCGGCGATCACCACCAGCGGCGTACCCGAGGCTTGATAGCGCATGGCCGCGTCGTAGATCGCCAGTTTCTCGCCGGTCGGTATGTAGAGGGTGTTGCCACCTTCTTCGCCACCGAGCATTTCGTTGCGAATGCGGATGTTGGCGAAGGTGCCGCGCATCATCACTTCATGGTTGCCGCGCCGCGAACCGTAGGAGTTGAAGTCCCGCGGTTCCACGCCTTTCTCGCGCAGATAGCGGCCCGCCGGGCTGTCGGCCTTGATGTTGCCGGCCGGTGAGATGTGGTCGGTGGTCACCGAGTCGCCCAGCAGCGCGAGGACGCGGGCGCCGGCAATGTCCTTGACCACGGGGGGCGGCCCGCCGATGTCATCGAAGAACGGTGGATGCTGGATGTAGGTCGAATCCGCCTGCCAGACGTAAGTGGCGGCCTGCGGCACTTCGATGGCTTGCCACTGCGCGTCGCCGGCAAACACTTCGGCGTACTCCTTGTGGAACATCGCAGTGTTGACTTGCTCCACGGCTTCGGCGATTTCCTTGCTGCTCGGCCAGATGTCGCGCAGGTAAACCAGGTTGCCGTTCTGGTCCTTACCCAGCGGTTCGGTACTGAGGTCGATGCGCACTGTGCCCGCCAACGCATAGGCGACCACCAGCGGCGGGGAGGCCAGCCAGTTGGTTTTCACCAGCGGATGAACCCGGCCCTCGAAGTTGCGGTTGCCCGAGAGCACCGAGGCCACGGTAAGGTCGGCCTGCTGGATGGCTTTTTCGATCGGTTCCGACAGAGGCCCGGAGTTGCCGATGCAGGTGGTGCAGCCGTAGCCGACCAGGGCGAAACCCAGTTGATCCAGGTACTGCGTGAGCCCGGCTGCCTTGTAGTAGTCGGTGACCACTTTCGAGCCAGGCGCCAGCGAGCTTTTCACCCAGGGTTTGCGTTGCAGGCCTTTTTCCACGGCTTTTTTCGCCACCAGACCGGCGGCCATCATCACGCTCGGGTTCGAGGTGTTGGTGCAGGAGGTGATCGCGGCAATCACCACCGCGCCGTTTTTCAGCCGATGGGTCTGGCCTTCGTATTCATAGTCCGCTTCGCCGGCCATGTCCGCATTGCCCACGGCCACACCGCCACCGCCCTCGCTTTCGAGGCGGCCTTCTTCCTTGCTGGTGGGTTTGAGCTGGACGCCGAGGAAATCGCTGAACGCTTGCGCGACGTTCGGCAGCGACACGCGGTCTTGCGGGCGTTTCGGCCCGGCGAGGCTGGCTTCGACGCTGCCCATGTCCAGCGCGAGGCTGTCGGTGAATACGGGCTCTTTGCCCGGCAGGCGCCACAGGCCCTGCGCCTTGCTATAGGCCTCGACCAGTTTGACGGTCGAGAGAGGGCGGCCGGACAGGCGCAGATACTCCAGCGTCACGTCGTCCACCGGGAAGAAACCGCAGGTGGCGCCGTATTCCGGGGCCATGTTGGCGATGGTCGCGCGGTCGGCCAATGGCAAGTCATCCAGCCCGTCACCATAGAATTCGACGAACTTGCCGACCACGCCTTTCTTGCGCAGCATCTGGGTGACCGTCAGCACCAGGTCGGTGGCCGTGATGCCTTCCTTGAGTTTGCCGCTGAGCTTGAAGCCGATCACTTCCGGGATCAGCATCGACACTGGCTGGCCGAGCATCGCCGCTTCCGCCTCGATCCCGCCAACACCCCAGCCGAGCACGCCCAGACCGTTGATCATGGTGGTGTGGGAGTCGGTGCCCACCAGTGTGTCCGGGAAGGCATAGGTGCGTCCGTCCTCGTCCTTGGTCCAGACCGTGCGACCGAGGTACTCCAGGTTCACCTGATGGCAGATCCCGGTGCCCGGCGGCACCACGCTGAAATTGTCGAAGGCGCTCTGGCCCCAGCGCAGGAAGGCATAACGTTCTCCATTGCGCTGCATTTCGATGTCGACGTTCTGTTCGAAGGCGCTGCTGCTGGCGAATTTGTCGACCATCACCGAGTGGTCGATCACCAGGTCTACCGGCGATAGTGGATTGATTCGTTGCGGGTCACCGCCAGCCTTGGCCATCGCCGCGCGCATGGCCGCCAGATCGACCACGGCGGGTACGCCGGTGAAGTCTTGCATCAGTACCCGCGCCGGGCGGTACTGGATTTCGCGGTCGGAGCGGCGCTCCTTGAGCCAGGCGGCAATCGCCTTGAGGTCGGCACCGGTGACGGTTTTTTCGTCTTCCCAGCGCAGCAGGTTTTCCAGCAACACTTTCAACGACATCGGCAGCTTGTCCAGATCGCCCAGGCTCTTGGCGGCATCCGGCAGGCTGAAGTAGTGATAGGTCTTGTCGTCGACTTGCAGGGTTTTAAGGGTGTTCAAACTGTTGAGGGAGGGCATTGCAATCACTCCTTTGAGTCCGCACGGCTACGGACGGAGGGGACGGGCAGAGCATTAAACCTAGCCCTGTTTTGAGTAGCTGGCTAATTACTGGACTCTATCGATAAGTCCGAGGTTCCGAAGTCAGTTATCATGCGCCGGTTTTCGTGACAGGCTTTGCTTCAACGCAAGTCTGGGCATCGCGCAGTGGTTGAATGTCTCGCCATCTGCCCAGGAGTAAGAATGAACACCCTCTTTATGCACTGCCGGCCGGGCTTCGAAGGCGAAGTCTGTTCCGAGATTTCCGACCTCGCCGCGCGGCTGAACGTGGCCGGTTATGCCAAGGCCAAGACCGCCAGCGCCTGCGCCGAGTTTGTCTGCACCGAAGAAGACGGCGCCGAACGGCTGATGCGCGGTCAGCGTTTCGATCAATTGATCTTCCCGCGCCAGTGGGCCCGGGGGATCTTCATCGATTTGCCGGAAACCGATCGCATCAGCGTGATCCTCGCCCATATGGCCGACTTTCCGCTGTGCGGCAGCCTGTGGCTGGAGATGGTCGACACCAACGACGGCAAGGAACTGTCGAATTTCTGCAAGAAATTCGAAGTCCACCTGCGCAAGGCGCTGATGGCTGCCGGAAAACTGGTGGAAGACGCCCACAAGCCACGTCTGTTGCTGACCTTCAAGAGCGGCCGCGAAGTGTTCATGGGCCTGGCAGAGGCGAACAACTCGGCGATGTGGCCGATGGGCATTCCTCGTTTGAAATTCCCCCGCGAGGCGCCAAGCCGTTCGACGCTGAAGCTGGAAGAGGCGTGGCACCATTTCATCCCGCGCGACCAGTGGGATGAGCGCCTGCATGGCGACATGACCGGCGTCGATCTGGGCGCTGCGCCCGGTGGCTGGACCTGGCAACTGGTCAATCGGGGCATGCTGGTGACCGCCATCGACAACGGCCCGATGGCCGAAAGCCTGATGGATACCGGGTTGGTGCAACATCTGATGGCCGACGGCTTCACCTTCAAGCCCAAGCAACCGGTGGACTGGATGGTGTGCGACATCGTCGAGAAGCCGGCGCGTAACGCCGCGATGCTTGAAGAATGGATTGGCGAGGGGCATTGCCGCGAAGCCGTGGTCAACCTCAAGTTGCCGATGAAACAGCGTTACGCCGAAGTGAAGCGCCTGCTGGAGCGGATTGCCGACGGCTTCAAGGCACGGGGCATCAAGGTCGAGATTGGCTGCAAACAGCTGTATCACGACCGTGAGGAAGTGACCTGCCATTTGCGTCGACTCGATGTGAAGAAACCCAAGTCCCGCTGAATCACACGGACCAAATGTGGGAGCGAGCCTGCTCGCGATAGCGGTGCCAGCATCAATGTTGGATCTGATGCCCTCATCGCGAGCAGGCTCGCTCCCACAGGTCCGGTGTACGACACAGATGACGTTAAGCCCGGCAATGCGCGAGAATGCCGGCAAGTTTCAGGAGTAGCTCATGAGTGAAATGATCGATACACCGGTTGACGGCACCCTGGATGCCACCGGTCTCAATTGTCCGGAGCCGGTCATGATGCTGCACCAGCACATCCGTGACCTGGCGCCTGGCGGTCTGTTGAAGGTGATCGCCACCGATCCGTCGACCCGGCGCGACATCCCCAAATTCTGCGTGTTTCTCGATCACGAACTGGTCGGTCAGCAGGAAGAGGCAGGCACCTACCTCTACTGGATCCGCAAGAAGTCCGAATAACCGACGCTGCCCTTTGCAGGCGCGAGCCCCGCTCGCGATGGACGTTAACGTTAACGCGCATTTGCTGGATAAGTGCGGTGCCCTCAGGTCCATCGTCGGAACGCCCCAGCTCGCTCCTACACCATTGGGTCAACCCAGCGAATGACTCATGCGGATCCGCTTGCGCGCACTGCGTGTCAGGCGGATCGACAGCATCAGCGCCGCACAGCTCAAGCCCACGATCAAGCCCTGCCACAGCCCGCTCGGGCCACTCGGTGCGCCGAACCAATCGGTCAGGCCAAGGGCGTAACCCACCGGCAAGCCAATGCCCCAATACGCGAACAGCGTCAGGATCATCGTTACCCGGGTGTCCTGATAACCGCGCAGCGCACCGGCCGCCGTGACCTGGACCGCATCGGAAAACTGGAACAGTGCCGAGTAGACAATCAGCATCGCCGCCACTTTGATGACCGTCGGGTCAGCGGTGTAGATCGTAGCGATGTGTTCGCGCAGTAACAGCATCATGCTCGCCGACAAGCAGGCGTAGGCCAGGGCCGTGCCCATGCCGACCCCGGCGGCGAAGCGTGCTTCGCGCGGCTCCTGACGCCCCAGCGCCTGGCCGACGCGTACCGTCACAGCCATGCCGAGGGAGTAGGGGATCATGAACACCAGCGAGCTGAAGTTCAGGGCGATCTGATGCCCGGCGACCACGGTGGCGCCGAGGCTGCCGATCAGCAGGGCGATCACGGCAAAGATGCTCGACTCGGCGAACACCGCGATGCCGATAGGCAGGCCGATACCCAGCAAGCGCTTGATCACTGACCATTGCGGCCAGTCGAAACGGCTGAACAGTTCACTCGACTGGTACGCCGGCGCCCAGCGCTCCCAACCGGCCATGCCCAGCGCCATGACCCACATCACGATCGCCGTGGCCCAGCCGCAGCCGACGCCACCCATGGCCGGGACACCGAAGTGGCCATAAATGAAGATGTAGTTCAGAGGAATATTCAGCGCCAGCCCGCACAGACCCAGCACCATCGCCGGGCGGGTACGGCCCAGGCCATCGCTGAAACAGCGCAGCACATGGTAAATGGCAACGGCAGGCAAGCCGCTGGCGATGCCATGCAGATACTGCATGCACGGGCCGATCAGTTCGGGGTCGACCTTCATGACGCGCAAAACCGGTTCGGCACTGAACAGAATGCCGGTCGCCATCAACCCCACCGCCAACGCCAGCCACAGCGCCTGACGCACGATCGGACCGATTTCGCTGTGGGTGCCGGCGCCGAAACGCTGGGCGACTTTCGGTGTGGTGGCCAGCAAGGTGCCGGTCATCAGCAGGAACACCGGCACCCAGATCGAGTTACCGAGTGCCACGGCGGCCAGGTCACGCGGCCCGACCCGCCCGGCCATCACGGCATCGACGAACCCCATGGCCGTGGTCGCCAGTTGCGCGATCATGATCGGCAGCGCCAGGGCGAGCAGGTTTTTCAGCTCGAGGCGAACCCGGGCCGGGCGATTGAGGGGGGTAGCGGTGGGACGGTCGGTCACAGAATTCAAGGGTAAAACGTCCAGAAGGTATTGATGCGCAGGCGCGCATTCTACGCGTTGACGTAACGGTCAGGAAAAGACCTGTGTTACCGATTTGTAATCGACCGCTTGAATGAATCCACACGCTCCCTCGCCACAGGAAATATGCAGTCCTTCATCTCCAGGATGCACAATGCACGCTGGCTCACCACCCGCATCTACGCCTACACTGCCGATCCGCCTAAGGAGCCTGCCATGCTGATTGTTGCCGACGAAAATATCCCCCTGCTCGATGCTTTCTTTGCAAGTTTCGGTGAAATCCGCCGGGTGCCAGGACGTTCCATCGACCGTGCCACCGTCGAACAGGCCGATGTGCTGCTGGTGCGCTCGGTGACCAACGTCAACCGCGCGTTGCTCGAAGGCAGCAAGGTGCGTTTTGTCGGCACTTGCACCATTGGCACCGATCATCTGGATCTGGATTACTTTCAAAAAGCCGGGATCACCTGGTCCAGCGCGCCGGGTTGCAATGCCCGTGGCGTGGTCGACTATGTGCTCGGCAGTCTGTTGACCCTGGCCGAAATCGAAGGCGTCGACCTGACTCAGCGTACTTACGGGGTGGTCGGCGCCGGTGAAGTGGGCGCACGCCTGGTCAAGGTCCTGCAAGGGCTGGGCTGGAAGGTACTGGTCTGCGATCCGCCGCGCCAGGCCGCCGAAGGAGGCGATTACGTCAGCCTGGAGCAGATCATCGAACGGTGCGATGTCATCAGCCTGCACACGCCGTTGACCAAGCAGGGCGCGCATTCGACCTGGCATTTGTTCGATCAAAAGCACCTGATCCGACTCAAGTCCGGCACCTGGCTGATCAATGCCAGTCGTGGTCCCGTGGTGGATAACAGCGCCCTGCGCCAGGTGCTGTTGCAACGTGAAGACCTGCAAGCGGTGCTCGATGTCTGGGAGGGTGAGCCGGAGGTCGATGTGGCACTGGCCGAACTCTGTGTGCTGGCCACGCCGCACATTGCCGGCTACAGCCTGGATGGCAAACAGCGCGGAACGGCGCAGATCTACCAGGCGTATTGCGATTTTCTCGGACAATCGGCCGAGGTCAGCCTGAGCGATTTGCTGCCGGCGCCGTGGTTGTCACAAGCGACCCTGAGCGCTGAAAGCGATCCGGCCTGGGCACTGGCGATGTTGTGCCGCGGCGTGTACGACCCGCGCCGTGACGACGCGGATTTCCGCCGCAGCCTTGTAGGCAGCGTGAGCGAGCAACGTGCGGCGTTCGATGCTTTGCGCAAAAATTATCCATCGCGGCGTGAGATTGATGGGTTGAAAGTGCGCATTGAAGGGGATTCGCTGGCGTTGCGGCAGATCGTAGCGGCGTTGGGCGCGTCGGCGATCTGAAAACCGTGTTGGCCCCATCGTGGGCAAGCCACGCTCCCACAGGTCATGCGGCAACATTGGCAGCGCCCTCAAAAAAAACGCATAAAAAACCCGGCCAACAGGGGCCGGGTCAAAGAAGACGGTGGCTATATCACTTTTGTTCGGCAGGCTTGACCAATCGCTTTTCCAGTTCACGGCACGCGGCCTGGATCATGTCTTCAGTGATCGGTACTTCGCGGCCATCGGCATCGATAATCGAGCAACCCAGAGACTGGTTTGGCTGTGTGCGGATTACTTGAATCTTGTCATCTCTGCTGTTTTGCAAGGACATGGCCTGTCTCCTCTTCAGGTGTGTGCTTACTGTAGAACCGCCAGGTGACCAGGCTGTGACAGCTCCCTGCGATCTCTACGCGGCGGCAAGCCCAGTCCACCAGAAATGGCGCGCGGTTGCCACCCGAACCTTAGACCGATAGCGTCTAGCGCCTAGTAGCGGCGGTCATAATTAACCTGACTCATTGTGATTTACCAGGTTCCATCCCATTTGGCCGGACTAGGCTGACCTTATTAACCGTTCTGGATGATGCCAATGCTTTCTGTTCGTCACCGCCGTGCGATTCGCCTGGCCAGTCGTTTCATTGCGCCTTATCGCTGGCACGCGTTCGGTGCCTTGCTCGCGTTGATCGTCACGGCAGGTATCACGTTGTCCATGGGGCAGGGTATTCGCCTGCTGGTGGATCAGGGCTTCATGACCCAGTCACCGCACTTGCTCAATCAGTCCATCGGCCTGTTCATGTTGCTGGTGTTCGGCCTGGCGGTCGGGACCTTTGCGCGTTTCTATCTGGTGTCGTGGATTGGCGAACGTTGTGTCGCCGACATCCGCCGTCAGGTATTCAACCACTTGATTTACCTGCATCCTGGGTTCTACGAAAACAACCGCAGCTCTGAAATCCAGTCGCGGTTGACCGCCGATACGACGTTGCTGCAATCGGTCATCGGCTCTTCTTTGTCACTTTTTCTACGCAACCTGCTGATGGTGATCGGCGGTATCGTCCTGCTGTTTGTGACCAACCCCAAACTCACCAGTATCGTCGTCGTCGCTTTGCCTCTGGTGATCGCGCCGATCCTGATTTTCGGTCGCCGGGTACGCAACCTGTCGCGTTTGAGTCAGGACCGGATTGCCGATATCGGCAGTTATGTCTCGGAAACCCTGGGTCAGATCAAAACCGTGCAGGCCTACAACCACCAGTCTCAGGACGAGCGACGTTTTGCCTTGACCGTCGAAGAAGCGTTCGACACGGCACGCAAGCGTATTTTTCAGCGGGCCTGGTTGATCACATTGGTGATCGTGTTGGTGCTGGGCGCAGTCGGCGTCATGTTGTGGGTCGGTGGCATGGACGTCATTGCCGGGCGAATTTCTGCCGGCGAGCTGGCGGCGTTTGTCTTCTATAGCCTGATCGTCGGCAGTGCGTTCGGCACCCTGAGCGAAGTGATTGGCGAGTTGCAGCGCGCGGCGGGCGCAGCCGAGCGGATTGCCGAGTTGCTGCGTTCGGAAAACATCATCCAGCCACCCGGTACCGATCAGGTGACCTTGCCGGAGCGGGTGAAGGGGGATCTGGTGCTGCGAGATGTGCGGTTTTCCTACCCGTCGCGTCCCGAAAGCTATGCCGTCGACGGTCTGAACCTGACCATCACCGCGGGTGAAACCCTGGCACTGGTCGGGCCATCCGGGGCTGGAAAATCAACGGTGTATGACCTGCTGCTGCGCTTTTACGACCCCGCCGAAGGTTCCATCCTGCTCGATGGCGTGCCGCTGACCCGGCTCGATCCGCTGGACCTGCGTCGTTGCTTTGCCCTCGTCTCGCAAACGCCGGCGCTGTTTTTCGGCAGCATCGAAGAGAACATCCGCTATGGGAAGCCGACGGCAACGCTGAGCGAGGTTCAGGAGGCGGCGAAAGTCGCCTATGCCCACGACTTTATCGAAGCCATGCCCCAGGGTTACCAGACCCATCTGGGGGACGGTGGCCTTGGATTGTCCGGCGGCCAGCGCCAGCGCCTGGCGATTGCCCGCGCGCTGCTGGTCGACGCGCCAATCCTGCTGCTCGACGAAGCCACCAGCGCCCTCGATGCCCAAAGCGAACACCTGATCCAGCAAGCCCTGCCAACGCTGATGAAGAATCGCACCACCCTGGTCATCGCCCATCGCCTGGCCACGGTGAAAAACGCCGACCGGATCGCTGTGATGGATCAGGGGAAGCTGGTCGCGGTGGGCACGCATCAGGAGTTGATTGCCAGTAATGCGTTGTATGCGCGGCTGGCGGCGTTGCAGTTCAGTGATGGCAAGGCACCGGCCGAACTCTAGGGTATGGCTTGCCAGCGAAAGCGGTGCGTCAGGTGCACCGCGTTTCGCCATTCCTCTGTACGTCGACGCCCACACGATCATTGATCGTCGAAGTACCGCTCATGCCAATCCACCAACGGTTGCGGTGAGTTGAGCTTCTGGCCGTAGATCACCGAATAAGACAGCACGTTCTGCACATACTGACGGGTTTCGTCGAAGGGGATGCTTTCCACCCACACGTCGAAACTCAGGTGGTCGGCGCCGCGCAGCCACTGGCGTACACGGCCGGGGCCGGCGTTGTAGGCGGCGGAGGCGAGGACGCGGTTACCGTTGAATTGACTGTGGACCTGGCTCAGGTACGCGGCACCGAGCTGGATGTTCTTGTCCGGCTCCAGCAACTGCTGGGGCGAGGCAAAGGGAATGCTGAACTTGCGCGCGGTTTCCTTGGCGGTACCGGGCATCAGTTGCATCAGGCCCGACGCACCGACGCCGGAGCGGGCGTCGTCCATGAAGGCGCTTTCCTGGCGAGTGATGGCGAATACCCAGCTCGAATGCAGGCCACGGTTTCTGGCTTCACGCACCAGGGATTCGCGGTGCGCCATCGGGAAGCGGATGTCCAGGTCGTCCCAATACTGAGCCTGACTGATTGTACGGATCGCCGGGAAATACCATTTCAGGTCGTAGGCCAGTTTGGCCTGGGCAACCATTTCCTCGCGACTGAAGTGGCGGCTGACGTGGTACCACTCGCGACGACCGTCGACAATCTGCCCGCGGGCATGAAACTCCAGGGCTCGGCGAATACCGGGGGTGTTGCGCACTTTGTTGATCGTCGCCTGGCTCAGCACCAGCGGTTTGTTGACCAGTGAATAGGGCGACTGCGAACGATCGGCGGCGAGGAAACCATAAAAGTCGCGTTCGCGGGCGAGGGTTTTATAGAGCGTCTGCGCTTCAGGGTTCTGCGGTTGCGCCAGTTCCAGGCTGCGGGCCTGCCAGTAGCGCCAGCGGTTGGTGGTGGCCAGGTCTTGCGGCAGGCGACGGGTCAGTTGATAGGCGTCGTCCCAGCGGGCCAGGCGCAGCAGCAGGCGCAAGCGCCATTCGGAAACGGTGTTGTCCCGCAGTTCCGGGTCGTACTTGGTCATGACGTCCAGCGCGCGACTGTCGAAGCGGCGCGCGAGCGTCAGGCCGATTTCACGGGCAATGGCCACTTTTTCGTCACGGGAAAAGTGCATGCTGCTGGCATAGCCATCGAGCAGATCCATGGCCTTGTCCGGATCCTGGCGGGCGAGGCGGCGCAGGCCAAGGCTGACGATGTCCGACATCGGTTCGTCGGCTGGCGTGAAACGCGACGGCTGATTGAGCAGCTCGGGCTTTTGCGCCACATCGATCAACAGGCGACCGCGAGGGGCGAGGGTGGTCAGGCCGTTGGCCAGGCTGCTGGCCAGCGGGTAGTTGCGCGACTGGGCGGCAAGCTTGGCGCGCTCCCAGCGTTTTTGCTCGGTCAACTGACCTTCGGCGGCCCACATGCCGAACAGTGCATCACAGGCGGCCGGCAGGGATTTGCCTGTCAGCCAGAGTTTGTTGGTGTTGGCGTAACCTTCGGACTTGAGGTTATGGCTGATCTGATACTGCGCATTCAGGCAGTCCAGTTCGGTGAAGTTCATCTTGGGGTCGTAATATTTGACGAACGTCTGCCAATCGCCGCGATCGGCCATCCAGCGCAGCCAGCGCAATTTCATCCAGTTGGCTTGTGGCAGGTCGCCATGTTCGGCGAGGAATTTTTCAATTTCGTCATTGCTCGCGGTTTTCAGGCGCGCGGTCAGTTCGTCATATGCCAGGTAGGGTTCCAGCGGGTAATCGCTGAGGGCCTGGCTGTAGCGGAAATAAGGACCGCTATCGCCCTTGGCCAGGGCACGTTTGGCTTCGTCGTAATATTGGCGCTGGGTAGACAGGTCCACCGCCTGGGCGGAATTAACGGCAGCGGCAGACAGTAAAAGACATGAAAAAAGCTTGAAAATGCGACTGCGCATGGGACGTCCGGGCAGAGAAATCATGAACAAGTGCTGACAATGCCAACACTTAATTAACTGTAGCTTAGCCTTTTGCCAGCAGGGGATGAAAGCTTTGCCCACCTGTCTGTATAAGTTCGCAACATTTGTTGTGCAGAGTGCTTCGACAGTGAAATTGCCGGCCTTCTGAGGCCTCAAGTCAGGTAGAATGCGCGCCCGGTTTTTGGAGAAGCTCATGACCCTGCTCAAATTCAGCGATGTGTCCCTTGCTTTCGGCGCTATGCCGTTGTTGGACAAGGTGTCCTGGCAGATCGCCCGTGGAGAGCGGGTGTGCATCATCGGCCGCAACGGCACTGGCAAGTCCAGCATGATGAAGCTCGTCAAGGGCGACCAGAAGCCCGATGACGGCTCCGTTTGGCGCGCACCCGGACTCAAGATCGGCGAATTGCCGCAAGAATTGCCGGTAGCCGACGAGCGGACCGTGTTCGACGTGGTGGCCGAAGGCCTGGACGGCGTGGGCGCATTGCTGGCCGAATATCACCACCTGAGCCAGAACATCGTCACTGACGCCGACCTGGACAAGCTGATGCACGTCCAGCACGATCTCGAGGCCCGCGATGGCTGGCGTCTGCAGACCCTGGTCGACAGCACCCTCAGCCGTCTGCAATTGCCCGCCGACAAGACCCTCGCCGAGTTGTCCGGCGGCTGGCGTCGTCGCGTGCTGCTGGCCCAGGCACTGGTTTCCGAACCCGACCTGCTGCTGCTCGACGAACCGACCAACCACCTGGACATCGGCGCGATCGCCTGGCTCGAAGAAGCGCTCAAGGACTTCCAGGGCGCCGTGCTCTTCATTACGCACGACCGTTCCTTCCTGCAAAACCTCGCGACCCGCATCCTCGAACTGGATCGCGGTGGCTTGATCGACTGGAACGGCGACTACGCCAGTTTCCTCGTGCACAAAGAGGCCGAACTGGCCGCCGAGGCGACCGCCAACGCGCTGTTCGACAAGCGTCTGGCTCAGGAAGAAGTGTGGATTCGCCAGGGCATCAAGGCTCGTCGTACCCGTAACGAAGGTCGCGTGCGCGCCCTGAAGGCGTTGCGTGTCGAGCGCAGCGAACGTCGTGAGCGTACCGGCAAGGCCAATATCCAGTTGGAAACGGCCGACAAGTCCGGCAAGCAGGTGATGGTCCTCGAAAATGTGAGCTTCGCTCACCCGGGCGGCCCGTTCCTGATCAAGGATTTCTCGATGGTGCTGCAGCGCGGCGACCGCATCGGTCTGCTGGGTGCCAACGGTACCGGCAAGACCACGCTGCTGAAACTGATGCTCAGCGGCTTGCAGCCCACCAGCGGCAAGGTGGAAGAAGGCACGAAGATCGATGTCGCCTACTTCGACCAGTTGCGCCATCAACTGGATCTGGAAAAAACCGTGATCGATAACGTCGCTGAAGGTCGCGACTTCATCGACATCGACGGCCAGAGCCGCCATGTCCTGAGCTACCTCGGCGATTTCCTGTTCAGCCCGCAGCGTGCCCGTACGCCGGTCAAGGCGCTGTCCGGTGGTGAGCGTGCCCGTCTGTTGCTGGCCAAACTGTTCAGCAAGCCGGCGAACCTGCTGGTCCTCGACGAACCGACCAACGACCTCGACGTCGAAACCCTCGAACTGCTGGAAGAGGTCTTGCTGACCTTCAACGGCACCGTGCTGATGGTCAGCCACGACCGGGCATTCCTCGACAACGTGGTGACCAGCACCCTGGTCTTCGAAGGTGAAGGCAAGGTTCGCGAATACGTCGGTGGTTATCAGGACTGGCTGCGTCAGGGCGGCTCGCCGCGCCTGTTGGGCGTGACCGAGAGCAAGTCCGGCAAGGCCGACCTGAACTCCGCCGTCGTCAAGGCCGAACCTGCGCCCGTCGCGGTGGCTGTCGAAGCGCCGGTGGCGAAGAAAAAGCTCAGCTACAAATTGCAGCGTGAGCTGGAAGCTTTGCCGGGGCAGATCGAAGCCATGGAGCAGCAGATCGCTACCGTCGAGGCGCAGATGGCTGATGCTGGTTTCTACCTGCGTCCGGCCGCTGAAACCGCTGCGGTGATCGCTCAATTGGCGCAGTTGCAGGCTGAGCTCGACGTGATGGTCGAGCGTTGGGCCGAGCTGGATGCCTGATTGATCCTGCAATGAAAAAGCCCGGCTTCATTCGCATGAATGCCGGGCTTTTCATATGCCGTGCTGAATATCCTGCAGGAGCGAGCTTGCTCGCGATGAATCTGGAAGCTCCGCTGGGTGTCAGGCTTCCCGCGTTATCGTTGACGACCATCGCGAGCGAGCTCGCTCCTGCAGGGGGTGTTGTCAGCTTTTGGTTTGCAGGCGCACCGCCAGCACATCGCAAGGCGCGCCGTGCAGTACATCGTTGGCGGTTGAGCCCAGCAGCAGTGCCAGGCCGTGTCGCCCGTGACTGCCGACCACGATGATGTCGCACCCTTGCTCCTTGGCCAGGTGGTGAATTTCCTGGCGTGGCTGGCCGTAAGTCAGGTGGCTGTACTCCCTGGACAGCTCCGGATATTTCACGATCAACCGGTCAAGACGTTCTTTGGCCTGATCGAACTGTTGTTGTTGTTGCAGTTGTGACAGGTCCATCGGCACGTCACCGCCAAAGGCCATGGCCATCGGCTCGACAATGTGCACCAGGGACAATTTCGCACTATTGCTCACTGCCAGTTCGCGAGCACGGTGGATTACAGGGTCGCACTCTTCGGTTAGATCTACAGCGACCAGAATATGGTGGTAGGGCATGAGGTGCTCTCCTGAGGGTTGCAATATTGATAAGTATGGCTGGTTTCAAGCGTATTGGTTTCAAAGCGACTGAATACGCTCATCAAGAATCGGGAGTACAGATATGACGGTCTGGATAGTGGTGTCAATCCTGCTGGTGGTACTCAGTCCGCTGGCATGGTTGCGACCGTCTCGCCACCAGAGCGGCCGTATGGCCCTGCGCATGGAGGCGCGACGCATCGGGTTGGCGATGCAGCTCGCGCCGCAGGAATGGCCGCACTGGCTTGGCCAGGAGCCGCCCAACCCTTGTGCGCAGTACCACAGACCGCGGCGTGGCAATCAACCGGCGTGCTGGAGTTACTGGCAAAAATCACCGGGTGTTTGGGTGAATCAGTGGCAGGAAGTCTGTGAGGATCGGTCACTGCTCAATCATTTCGAAAAATTGCCAGACAATGTCTACAAGGTCGAAGCCGATAAACAAATGATCGCCCTGTATTGGGGTGAGAAGGGCGAAGCCGAGGTCTTGCAGCAAATCGATGCCACCCTCAAAGCCCTGGCCTGAAACACAATCCATGTAGGAGCGAGCCTGCTCGCGATGAACCTGAGAGCGCCACGGGGAGTCAGGTTCATCGCTGGCAGCCCGGCTCCCACAGGTTTTTATGCAGGCAATAAAAAGCCCGACAACATCATCGGGCGGGGTTGGCCAGGCAGGCCGGTAAATTCGGTGTGGGCTGATCTTACGCTGAGCGTTCGCCAAAAGCGTTCACATTTTTCTCCTGAGTCTCGCCAGCGTAGCTCGTTAAACACGGGCTGCCGCGAATTAGGGCGACTTTTCTAATGATTGATCCTATGAATGACTTCACATGCTTCGGCGTGTTGAAGGTCTTCGCTGTACGGAAATGACCGGAAAGTCGCGTTTCAACCCCCTGTTTCGGGCGATTGACAATTGTCGGAAATTCCGTGAAGGTGACGTACCCAAATCAAACGGGCGTATGAATTGAGCGTTTGTATTTCAGATCGCTCCTACAGAATCCCGACTATCGCGTTGGCGGGTGTGTCGGGTGGATAGGCGTAGCATCGACGTTTAACGTCCCTGCCGAGCCATTCGCCTGCGTCCGACGTGTACTGTTCAGCTTCCATATCGTGGAGATCAGTTGATGATTTACGAAGGTAAAGCCATCACGGTTAAGGCTCTTGAAAGTGGCATCGTCGAACTGAAATTCGACCTCAAGGGTGAGTCCGTCAACAAGTTCAACCGTCTAACCCTGAACGAACTGCGTCAGGCCGTAGACACCATCAAGGCAGATGCTTCGATCAAGGGTGTGATCGTCAGCAGTGGCAAGGACGTCTTCATCGTCGGCGCCGACATCACCGAATTTGTCGACAACTTCAAGCTGCCGGATGCAGAGCTTGTTGCTGGCAACCTCGAAGCCAACAAGATTTTCAGCGATTTCGAAGACCTCAACGTCCCGACCGTCGCCGCGATCAACGGCATCGCTCTGGGTGGCGGTCTGGAAATGTGCCTGGCAGCGGACTACCGCGTCATGTCCACCAAGGCCAAGATCGGTTTGCCTGAAGTCAAGCTGGGTATCTACCCGGGCTTCGGCGGTACCGTTCGCCTGCCGCGCCTGATCGGTGCCGACAACGCCATCGAGTGGATCGCCGCCGGCAAGGAAAACCGTCCGGAAGACGCGCTGAAAGTCGGCGCCGTCGATGCGGTGGTGGCTCCTGAAAAACTGCAGGAAGCTGCGCTGGAACTGATCAAACGCGCCATTTCCGGTGAGTTCGATTACAAGGCCAAGCGCCAGCCGAAGCTTGAGAAGCTCAAGCTGAACGCTATCGAGCAAATGATGGCTTTCGAAACAGCCAAAGGTTTCGTGGCCGGCCAGGCTGGCCCGAACTACCCGGCGCCGGTCGAAGCGATCAAGACCATCCAGAAAGCCGCGAACTTCGGTCGCGACAAGGCTCTGGAAGTCGAAGCCGCCGGTTTCGTGAAGCTGGCCAAGACCTCTGCTGCGCAGAGCTTGATCGGCCTGTTCCTGAACGATCAGGAGCTGAAGAAAAAGGCCAAGGCCTATGACGAAATCGCCAAGGACGTGAAGCAGGCTGCCGTACTCGGCGCCGGCATCATGGGTGGCGGTATCGCCTATCAGTCGGCTTCCAAAGGCACGCCGATCCTGATGAAGGATATCAACGAGCACGGTATCGAGCAGGGGCTGGCCGAAGCCGCCAAACTGCTGGTTGGCCGCGTCGAGAAAGGCCGCATGACCGCCGCGAAAATGGCTGAAGTGCTCAACGGCATTCGCCCGACCCTGTCCTACGGTGACTTCGGCCACGTCGACCTGGTGGTTGAAGCGGTCGTCGAGAACCCGAGGGTCAAGCAAGCCGTTCTGGCTGAAGTCGAAGACCAGGTCAAAGAGGACACCATCCTCGCCTCGAACACCTCGACCATTTCCATCAGCCTGTTGGCCAAGGCCCTCAAGCGTCCGGAAAACTTCGTCGGCATGCACTTCTTCAACCCGGTGCACATGATGCCGCTGGTCGAAGTGATCCGTGGCGAGAAGTCCAGTGAGCTGGCCGTTGCCACCACCGTTGCCTACGCCAAGAAAATGGGCAAGAACCCGATCGTGGTCAACGACTGCCCGGGTTTCCTGGTCAACCGCGTTCTGTTCCCGTACTTCGGCGGTTTCGCCAAGTTGGTCAGCGCCGGTGTGGACTTCGTCCGTATCGACAAGGTCATGGAAAAGTTCGGCTGGCCGATGGGTCCGGCCTACCTGATGGACGTGGTCGGCATCGACACCGGCCACCACGGTCGTGACGTGATGGCGGACGGTTTCCCGGATCGCATGAAAGACGACCGTCGTTCGGCCGTTGACGTGCTTTACGAAGCCAAGCGCCTGGGCCAGAAGAACGGCAAGGGCTTCTATGCCTACGAGACCGATAAGAAGGGCAAGCAGAAGAAGGTCGCCGATCCGTCGGTCCTGGAAGTGCTCAAGCCAATCGTGTTCGAACAGCGCGAAGTCACTGACGAAGACATCATCAACTGGATGATGATCCCGCTGTGCCTGGAAACCGTGCGTTGCCTGGAAGACGGCATCGTCGAAACCGCTGCCGAAGCCGACATGGGTCTGGTCTACGGTATTGGTTTCCCTCCATTCCGTGGCGGTGCACTGCGCTATATCGATTCGATCGGTGTTGCAGAGTTCGTTGCCCTGGCTGACCAGTACGCTGATTTGGGCGCGCTGTACCACCCGACCGCGAAGCTGCGCGAAATGGCCAAAAACGGCCAGAGCTTTTTCGGTTAAGCGCCCCCAACTAGAGTGAGAGTGAACTTATGAGCTTGAATCCTAGAGACGTCGTGATTGTCGACTTCGGTCGTACTCCGATGGGCCGCTCCAAGGGCGGCATGCACCGCAACACCCGCGCCGAAGACATGTCGGCGCACCTGATCAGCAAACTGCTGGAACGCAACGTCAAGGTCGACCCGAACGAAGTCGAAGACGTGATCTGGGGCTGCGTGAACCAGACCCTGGAACAGGGCTGGAATATCGCCCGCATGGCGTCGCTGATGACCCAGATCCCGCACACCTCGGCTGGCCAGACCGTCAGCCGTCTGTGCGGCTCGTCGATGAGCGCGCTGCACACTGCCGCGCAAGCGATCATGACCGGTAATGGTGACGTGTTCGTCGTTGGCGGCGTCGAGCATATGGGTCACGTGAGCATGATGCACGGTGTCGATCCGAACCCGCACATGTCCCTGTACGCGGCGAAAGCTTCGGGCATGATGGGCCTGACCGCTGAAATGCTGGGCAAAATGCACGGTATCACTCGTGAGCAGCAGGATGCTTTCGGCATGCGTTCCCACCAACTCGCCCACAAGGCGACCGTGGAAGGCAAGTTCAAAGACGAAATCATCCCGATGCAGGGCTACGACGAGAACGGTTTCCTGAAACTGTTCGACTACGACGAAACCATTCGTCCGGAAACTACCCTGGAAAGTCTGGCGGCCCTCAAGCCGGCCTTCAATCCAAAGGGCGGAACCGTGACGGCGGGTACTTCGTCGCAGATCACTGACGGTGCTTCGTGCATGATCGTGATGTCGGCGCAGCGCGCACAGGACCTGGGTATCCAGCCTATGGCGGTGATTCGCTCGATGGCAGTGGCAGGTGTGGATCCGGCGATCATGGGCTATGGTCCAGTACCGGCCACACAGAAAGCACTGAAGCGCGCGGGCCTCGGCATCAACGATATCGACTTCTTCGAGCTCAACGAAGCTTTCGCCGCACAGGCCCTGCCCGTGCTGAAAGATCTGAAAGTGCTCGACAAGATGAACGAGAAGGTTAACCTGCACGGCGGCGCGATCGCCCTGGGTCACCCGTTCGGTTGCTCCGGTGCGCGTATCTCCGGCACTTTGCTCAATGTAATGAAGCAAAATGGCGGCACCTTCGGGGTTGCGACCATGTGCATTGGTCTCGGCCAAGGCATCTCCACCGTCTTCGAACGCGTTTAAGCGTCTCGCTGACGGAAGCCGGGGCCAAGTGCCCCGGTTTTTGTTTTTTCGGGTTTATTTATATTTTTATTTTGAAAAGATTTGAGTGAGGGCCGAAGCATGCCGATACAACCTGGGCTCTACCAACATTACAAAGGTCCGCAGTACCGTGTATTCAGTGTTGCACGGCACTCGGAAACCGAAGAAGAAGTGGTCTTCTACCAAGCCCTGTATGGCGATTACGGCTTTTGGGTGCGTCCCTTGAGCATGTTCCTGGAGTCGGTCGAAGTTGACGGCGAGCAGGTGCCACGCTTTGCTTTGGTGCAACCCGAACCGAGTGTTTTTTCCAAGCCATAAGCTGAGTGCGCGCAAAACCCTGCGCTTGACCTCACCTTGTAGCCACTATATATAGCGGTGCCGCGTCAGGCGCCAACGCCTTTCACTTCTAGAATTCAGGAATTTTCTGATCCATGGGCAAATCGCTGGTCATTGTGGAATCCCCGGCTAAGGCCAAGACCATCAACAAGTATCTGGGTAACCAATACGTGGTGAAGTCGAGTATCGGCCATATCCGAGACCTGCCCACCAGCGGTTCGGCTAGCGCCAGCAAAGAGCCAGCCGCCAAGCGCGGCAAGGCCGCTGCGGGTGAAGCGCCGGCACTGTCGCCGAAAGAAAAGGCACGCAAGCAGCTGGTCGCTCGCATGGGGGTCGATCCCGAACATGGCTGGAAAGCCAAGTACGAGATCCTTCCGGGCAAGGAAAAGGTCATCGAAGAGCTGCGCCGGCTCGCCAAGGATGCTGACACCATCTATCTCGCAACCGACTTGGATCGCGAGGGGGAAGCCATTGCCTGGCACCTGCGCGAAGCCATCGGTGGTGACGACAGCCGCTACAAGCGCGTGGTGTTCAACGAAATTACCAAGAAGGCGATTCAGGAAGCTTTCTCCCAGCCGGGCGAACTGGACATCGATCGTGTGAATGCCCAGCAGGCGCGTCGTTTCCTCGACCGCGTCGTGGGTTACATGGTGTCGCCACTGCTGTGGGCCAAGATTGCCCGTGGCCTGTCCGCCGGTCGTGTGCAGTCGGTTGCCGTGAAACTGGTGGTCGAGCGTGAGCGTGAGATCCGCGCGTTCATCCCGGAAGAATATTGGGAAGTTCACGCTGACCTCGGCACCGCCAAGGGTGCAACCGTGCGTTTCGATGTCGCTCGCGAGAAGGGCGAAGCCTTCAAGCCGCTCAACGAAGCCCAGGCCATGGCCGCGCTGGAGAAGCTCAAGGCTTCCAGCTACAGCATCGTCAAGCGCGAAGACAAGCCGACCAGCAGCAAGCCGTCGGCCCCGTTCATCACCTCCACCCTGCAGCAGGCCGCGAGTAACCGCCTGGGCTTCGGTGTGAAGAAAACCATGATGATGGCCCAGCGTTTGTATGAAGCCGGCTACATCACGTATATGCGTACCGACTCCACCAACCTCTCGGCTGACGCCGTGGCGATGGCGCGTACTTATATTGAAGGCGAGTTCGGCAAGAAGTACCTGCCGGAAACGCCGAACGTCTATAGCAGCAAGGAAGGCGCGCAAGAGGCTCACGAAGCGATTCGTCCGTCCGACGCCAACACCGAGCCAAGCAAGCTCTCGGGCATGGAACGTGACGCCGAGCGCCTCTACGAGCTGATCTGGCGCCAGTTCCTCGCTTGTCAGATGCTGCCGGCCCAATACTTGTCGACCACGGTCACTGTCGGTGCCGGTGACTTCGAGTTGCGTGCCAAGGGCCGTATCCTCAAGTTCGATGGTTACACCCGCGTCATGCCGCAAATCGCCAAGCCGGGCGATGATGACGTACTGCCGGACATGGGCCAGGGCGACGCGATGAAGCTGATCAAGCTTGATCCGACCCAGCATTTCACCAAACCGCCGGCGCGTTATTCGGAAGCCAGCCTGGTAAAGGAAATGGAAAAACGCGGCATCGGTCGTCCTTCGACCTATGCGGCGATCATTTCGACCATCCAGGACCGCGGGTACGTGGCGCTGCACAATCGTCGTTTCTATTCGGAAAAGATGGGTGACATCGTCACCGAGCGTCTGGCCGAAAGCTTCTCCAACCTGATGGACTACGGTTTCACTGCCGGCATGGAAGAGAATCTCGATGACGTGGCCCAGGGCGAACGCGACTGGAAAAACGTACTCGACGAGTTCTACGGCGACTTCAAGAAAAAACTCGAAGTGGCCGAAAGCCCGGAAAACGGCATGCGTGCCAACCAGCCGGTGATGACCGATATTCCGTGCACGACCTGCGGTCGCCCGATGCAGATTCGTACTGCATCGACCGGCGTGTTCCTCGGTTGCTCGGGCTACAGCCTGCCACCGAAAGAGCGCTGCAAGGCCACCGTCAACCTGGTTCCCGGCGATGAAATCGCTGCGGACGACGAGGGTGAGTCGGAGTCCCTGGTGTTGCGTGGCAAGCATCGTTGCCCGATCTGCAGCACGGCGATGGACGCTTATCTGCTCGACGAGAAGCGCAAGCTGCACATCTGTGGTAACAACCCGGATTGCGCGGGCTACGAAATCGAAGAGGGCACCTATCGCATCAAGGGCTACGAAGGTCCGAGCCTGGAGTGCGACAAGTGCGGCAGCGAGATGCAGCTCAAGACCGGCCGTTTCGGCAAGTTCTTCGGTTGCACCAACCCGACGTGCAAGAACACTCGCAAACTGCTCAAGAGTGGTGATGCGGCGCCGCCGAAGATGGATCCGGTGAAGATGCCTGAGCTGAAATGCGAAAAGGTCAACGACACCTACATCCTGCGCGACGGTGCGTCCGGTCTGTTCCTGGCGGCCAGCCAGTTCCCGAAAAACCGTGAAACTCGTGCGCCACTGGTCATGGAAATCTTGCCGCACAAGGATGAGATCGATCCAAAGTATCACTTCCTCTGCGAAGCGCCGAAGAAGGATCCGGACGGCCTCCCGGCAGTGATCCGTTACAGCCGCAAGACCAAAGAGCAATATGTGCAGACAGAGGTCGACGGCAAGCCGACTGGCTGGAAAGCGTTCTACGACGGTGGCAAGTGGAAGGTCGAGGACAAGCGACCGGCTGCGAAGGCGTAAAATCGCAAGACATTGCAGGAACGAGCTCGCTCGGGATGAGCGAGAGAGCAGCGCGGGCATTCTGAAGGCCCGCGTCATCGTTGGCGTCCATCGCGAGCTCGCTCCTGCATGACCTGCCTGAAGCAATTATTTCGTTGTGGAGACTGCTGTCATGGCCAATGAGCTCTATACCCGTACCAATCAAAAGATTTATTTCGCCGGACTGTCTCTGGAGGCGCTCGCCAAGGCCGAAGAGGGGCGGGCGATGAACTCCCTCGCGCTGATTCAGGCCGGTCGTGAGTCGGCTCTGTTTCACCTGTACGGTGCGCTGCTGGGTTTATGTCACGAGATCGCCGGTTTCTACCGTTTGCCTCAGGCCAATGCGTCCCGGGCCGAATCGTTGCTGACTCGCGAAGTCCTGGACACCATTGCTATTCCTGAGCTGGCCGAGATGATCGAGCTGGCGAACAACCCGGAAACCTGGCTGGCCAAGTTGCTGGCGGCCCATCAAGCACTGTTTCAGCCTCCGCGGGCGCCGCACAAGCCGAAAGGGGATGTGACGCAGCCGCTGATTCTCGCGGTGAACCTGGACGAGGAAGAGGCGCCGGACGAGTTGGACCGCGAAGAACTGGAAAGCTGGCGTCAGAACCTGAAAGGGTTGGCAATTCGGTTTCGTGACGGTTTGAATGAGTGCTGACAGAAACGCTTTTGCGATGGCATCTGGTCAAGATCCCGAGCGAAGCCTGACCGATGCCTATATAATCCCCGCCTTTCGTGGAGAACAGACCTTTATGCCAACGTCCTTTCTAGAAATTGTCGAGTTACCAGACGGCCGTATCGAGCTTCGCAGGGCTGAGGACGAGGGTTCTCTGGTTACTTTGGATTTCTCCGAGGACGCAAAAGCGTTCCTGCAAGGCCAGCACGTGGAAGTCGCCAAGGCGATGTTGAGCGTCGGTGTTCAGATGGCCGGGCGGCTGGTTGAAGGCGAACTCGACAAGGAAGAGGGGCCGCGGGTCCTTCATTGACCCCGCCCGTCGGTTTTTCAGGATGTACTTGCAGATCGGCTTCTCTGTCCCTGGAGAAGCCTCGCGCCATTCAGGGCGCGTCATGTTTATCAGTTAACCCAGTCGAATGTTCAGGCTTTGAGCGTCCCCGGTCCGGGCAGCGCTGATCAACTGTTGTCGCGAGTTGGCGGTCAGCGTATTGAGCCAGCTGACAACTGTATGGCTGCGACCCAGGCGCAGGGCTTCGCAGGCCAGTTGTTGAGCGCTCTGGGTGCCGCGCGGTTGCAGCAGCAGAATACGTTCGCGATTAAGACCGGCGTCCCGCAGCCAAGCCTGGGTCAGGCTGGCAGGCGAGGCGATCAGCGTCAGCCAGCGCGCATCCTGATCCTGGCTCAACTCCCTGAGGATTGGCGCCAGAAGGTTCAGGCAATTCCCGGCTGCACCACGCAGAGACAACTCACTGAAGACCTCGGGTTCGGCGCTCCATGGCGACTCGACCACTTCCTTCAGAATCGGCGCCAATGGCTGCGCCATGAACGCTTCGAACAACGGCAGTTGGGCTTGCTGTGATGTATGTGGGAACTGCATAAAGCCTCCTTTAGCGGCGAATGACGCCGACACTCAAGCCTTCGATCACCAGTTCCTGATCTTTAAGGTTCACTTCGATTGGGGCGAATTCAGGGTTTTCGGCGATCAGCCAGACTTTGCTGCCATCGCGCTTGAAACGCTTGACGGTCACTTCGTCGCCGATCCGTGCGACCACGATCTGGCCGTTACGGGCTTCACGGGTGGTATGCACGGCCAGCAGGTCGCCGTCGAAAATACCCACGTCCTTCATGCTCATGCCATGAACTCGCAACAGATAGTCGGCGCGGGGATGGAAGAACGAAGGATTGATGTTGCAGGATTCCTCGACGTGTTGCTGAGCGAGGATCGGTGCGCCAGCGGCGACACGGCCAATGATCGGCAGGCTGGAGTCGTCGGCCTTGGCCTCGAAACCGGGAATGCGAATCCCGCGGGAAGCACCGGGCGTCATTTCGATCGCGCCTTTGCGGGCAAGCGCCTTGAGGTGTTCTTCTGCCGCGTTTGGCGATTTGAAACCCAGTTCCTGAGCGATTTCCGCACGGGTTGGCGGGTAGCCGTTGTCTTCTAGGCAGCGTTTGATGAAGGCCAGAATCTCTGCTTGGCGTGGCGTCAGCTTTAGCATAATGATCGCTCTGTCTTTTTATACAGTGACTGGGATTATATACAGTGAAACGGTCTTGGCAATGCCCCTTTTCTGGCAGGCCGCCAGACGGTCGATCAGCCAGCTGATTAAAGCTGTCCGGTTGTATGGTTAAATGTCTGACTGACCATTCCCAAAACGAACCGCCAGACTTGACAATACGTAGACTGAAACGTATGTTTCAAACAAGTGTTTGTCAGGCGGAGTAGTCATGGCCCAGTCGGAAACCGTTGAACGCATTCTTGATGCTGCCGAGCAGTTGTTCGCGGAAAAAGGTTTCGCCGAAACCTCATTGCGTCTGATTACCAGCAAGGCCGGTGTCAATCTGGCTGCGGTGAATTATCACTTCGGGTCAAAAAAGGCGCTGATCCAGGCGGTCTTTTCTCGTTTTCTGGGGCCGTTCTGCATCAGTCTCGATAAAGAGCTGGAGCGGCGCCAGGCCAAGCCAGAGAATAAGGCGACGCTTGAGGAGTTGCTTGAAATCCTCGTCGAGCAGGCCCTTGTCGTGCAGCCACGCAGTGGCAACGATCTCTCTATCTTCATGCGTTTGCTGGGGCTGGCCTTCAGTCAGAGCCAGGGGCATTTGCGTCGTTATCTGGAAGACATGTACGGCAAGGTGTTTCGCCGCTACATGATGCTGGTCAACGAAGCCGCGCCACGTATCCCGCCGATCGAACTGTTCTGGCGCGTGCACTTCATGCTGGGTGCCGCTGCGTTCAGCATGTCCGGCATCAAGGCCTTGCGCGCCATCGCCGAAACCGACTTCGGGGTGAACACCTCCATCGAGCAGGTCATGCGACTGATGGTGCCGTTCCTGGCGGCCGGTATGCGTGCCGAATCCGGTGTCACCGATACGGCCATGGCCAGTGCGCAGCTGCGTCCGCGTAGCAAGTCGACACCGGTTGCCGCCAAGGTTTAACCCTGCACGGGTGGGCGCGGCAGCTGACATCCGCTAAGCTAGCCGCCCATGCCGACTCTCGTTCTGAATCCGCTCCCTCTTGATATCGTCGACCTGCCGGGCAGTGCCCATGGCGGCGGCGAATGTGTGCGAGCCGGGTTTTTCGTTATCAAGGAATCTCTATGACTGCTGGCCTGCAAGGCTCGTTGATGGTGGACGTCGCCGGTACCTGGCTGACGCCTGAAGATCGCCAATTGCTGCGCCAACCCGAGGTGGGTGGCCTGATTATTTTCGCTCGCAACATCGAGCATCCGCGTCAGGTCCGCGAGTTGAGTGCTGCCATCCGTGCCATCCGCCCTGATCTGTTGCTGGCGGTGGATCAGGAAGGCGGGCGCGTGCAACGTTTGCGCCAGGGCTTCGTGCGACTGCCGGCGATGCGTGCCATTGCCGATAATCCGAATGCTGAATACCTGGCCGAGCAGTGCGGCTGGATCATGGCGACCGAGGTGTTGGCCGTTGGCCTGGATCTGAGCTTCGCGCCGGTGCTTGACCTCGACTATCAGCGCAGCGCCGTGGTCGGCACCCGTTCGTTTGAGGGCGACCCGCAACGTGCGGCGCTGCTGGCTGGGGCATTCATTCGCGGCATGAACAGTGCAGGCATGGCTGCCACCGGCAAGCATTTTCCCGGTCACGGTTGGGCCGAGGCCGATTCCCATGTCGCGATTCCAAACGACGAGCGCAGTCTCGACGAAATCCGCGCCAACGACCTGGTGCCGTTCGCCAGGCTGAGCAAGCAACTGGCAGCGGTCATGCCGGCACACGTCATCTATCCGCAAGTCGATTCCCAGCCTGCCGGCTTCTCCCGGCGCTGGTTGCAGGACATTCTGCGCGGTGAACTGCAATTCGAGGGTGTGATCTTCAGTGATGACCTCTCCATGGCCGGCGCCCACGTAGTGGGTGATGCCGCCAGTCGCATTGAAGCGGCCTTGACCGCCGGGTGCGACATGGGCCTGGTGTGCAACGATCGTGCAGCCGCCGAGCTGGCTCTGAGCGCCGCGCAACGCCTGAAGGTCAAGCCGTCGGCGCGCATTGCGCGGATGCGCGGTCAGTCGTTCGCGAACATCGAATACCGTCAGGATCCGCGTTGGCTGATCGCCGTCGGCGCGCTCAAAGACGCTCAATTGATTGATTAAGGACGGTTCGTTATGACGGTTTACGCGATTATCGGTGGTACTGGCCTGACTCAACTCGAAGGCCTGAGCATTCGTCAGTCATTGGCGGTGGACACCCCTTACGGCGCGCCCTCTGCCGAGGTGCAGATCGGCGAGTACGCAGGCAAGGAAGTGCTGTTCCTTGCCCGTCATGGTCACCCGCACCGTTTTCCGCCGCATCAGGTGAACTACCGTGCCAACCTTTGGGCGCTGAAGCAGGCCGGAGCCGAGGCCATTCTCGCGGTCAATGCCGTCGGTGGCATTCATGCGGCGATGGGCACCGGGCATTTTTGCGTGCCGCATCAGTTGATCGATTACACCAGCGGTCGCGAGCACACCTACTTTGCCGATGACCTGGAGCACGTTACGCATATCGACTTCAGCTATCCCTACAGCGAATCGCTACGTCAGCAGTTGGTCGCGGCGCTGGCGGCAGAAGGCGTCGGTTACAGCAGTCATGGCGTGTATGCCTGTACCCAGGGTCCGCGACTGGAAACCGTGGCCGAGATCGCGCGTCTGGAGCGTGACGGGTGTGACATCGTCGGCATGACGGGTATGCCGGAAGCGGCCCTGGCTCGTGAGCTGGAACTGGATTACGCCTGTCTGGCGCTGGTGGTGAATCCGGCGGCGGGCAAGTCGACGGCGGTGATCACCATGGCGGAGATCGAGCAGGCGTTGCATGACGGGATGGGCAAGGTGAAGTCGACGTTGGCGCGGGTGCTCAAGGGCTGAGGTCAGGCTTGGCACCGAGTCGCTTCCATCGCGGGCAAGCCCGCTCCCACATGGTTATCACAGCGCCTGTGGGAGCGAGCCTGCTCGCGATAGCGATCTGTCAGGCGCCGCAGATCTCAGCGCTTTTCGAGTTTATCCGGTAACGGCGCGAACAACGCCTCGATATCATCGCTCTGCAGTTTCCAGTCCCCGGCCTGACGCCCATCCAGTACGCCCGCCGCGAGGTCGGATTTTTCCTTCTGCAGATGCTGAATCTTCTCTTCCACCGTGCCGCGCGCAATCAGCTTGTAGACGAACACCGGTTTCTCCTGGCCGATGCGATAGGCGCGGTCGGTGGCCTGGTTTTCTGTCGCCGGGTTCCACCACGGATCGTAATGAATCACCGTGTCTGCTTCTGTCAGGTTGAGGCCCACGCCACCGGCCTTCAGGCTGATCAGAAAGATCTGACGTTTGCCGCTCTGAAATTCCTTCACAGGCGTGCGTCGATCGCGGGTCTGTCCGGTCAATAGGGCGTAGGCCACACCGCGTTTGTTCAGTTCATCTTCGATCAGCGACAGCATCGAAGTGAATTGCGAGAACAGCAGAATCCGCCGTCCCTCCTCAAACAGCTCTTCGAGCATTTCCATCAGGCTGTCGAGTTTGCCCGACGTACTGCCACGTGCCGGCAGGGTGGCGTCGTTGACCAGGCGTAAATCGCAGCACACCTGGCGCAGTTTCAGCAGCGCCTCGAGGATGATGATCTGGCTGCGCGCCACGCCTTTGCGGGTGATCTCGTCACGAACTTTCTTGTCCATGGCCAGGCGCATCGTTTCATAAACGTCGCGTTGGGCTTCGTTGAGCTCGACCCAGTGGATGATCTCGGTTTTCGGCGGTAACTCGGTCGCCACCTGTTCCTTGGTGCGACGTAGCAGGAAGGGTTTGATCCGACCGTTGAGGTGTTGAAGTCTGACTTCGCTGGCGCGCTTTTCAATCGGCACGCGGTAATCGCTGTTGAAGCTTTTGACGTCGCCCAGCCAGCCCGGCAGCAGGAAGTGAAACAGCGACCACAATTCACCCAGGTGGTTTTCCAGTGGTGTGCCGCTCAGGCACAGGCGCTGGCGCGCATTCAGTTCGCGCGCTGCCTGGGCGGCCTTGCTGTTCGGATTCTTGATGTATTGCGCTTCGTCCAGCACCAGTACGTGTAATGGCTGAGCCGCCAGGCGTTCGACATCCTTGGGCAGCAAGGCGTAGGTGGTCAGGATCAGGTCGTAATCGGCCAGGTTGTCGAAATGCTTTTTGCGGCTGGCGCCATACAGCGCCAGCACCTTGAGTTGCGGTGTGAAATGCGCCGCTTCGTCGAGCCAGTTGGGGATCAGGCTGGTAGGCATCACCACCATGCACGGCCGGTCGAGGCGTCCGGCGTTTTTTTCGGTCAGCACATGCGCCAGGGTTTGCAGGGTTTTACCCAGGCCCATGTCGTCCGCTAGGATTCCGCCGACTTCCAGTTGCCGCAGCGACTGCATCCAGCTCAAGCCTTCCAGCTGATACGGCCGCAGTGTCGCGTTCAGGCCTTCCGGCGCCATGGCGGTGTAGTCCTTGATGTCCCGCAGGCGCTGGGCAAAGGTACGAATCTGCTCGCCGCCTTCCCACAACAACGGCAGGTCTTCCAGTGGATTCAGGCGCGTGGCGTCGGCCTTGCTCAGGCGTAATGTGGTGTCGCCAGGCTCTTGCAGGTAGAACTCGCCGAGGGTTGCCAGCACCGGTTTCAAGCGCCCGAAGGGCAGGGCGACTTGCAAGGGGCCGTGTTCGGAGTTCGGCCGGTTGGGAATGTTCACCAGGATCAACTCATCGTCGCGCCGTCGGGCGAGGCGTTCCGGGTTGAGGATTTCGGTGTGGGAGCGCATCAGGTTCAACAGGATCGGCAACAGGCTCAGCCGCTCGCCATTGACGATGATGCCCAGTTCCAGGTCAAACCAGTCGCGTTCCGGCGCCTGTTCGACCGTGGCGTACCAATCGTCCACGGCAGTCAGGTCGAAACCGAAGTCTTCGTTGATCTGCAGTTCCCAGCCCTGGGTGCGCAGCTTCGGCAGCTCATTGAGGGTGAAGGTCAGCCAGGCGCTGTCATTGACCATCTCGAACAATTCGCCGGCACTTTCCGGCAGGGCTTTGCTCTGGCGGGTAGCGACTTTGAAGCCGAGGATCCGCAGCTGTTCCCGGTAGGACTGTTCCACGTCCGGATGGCGTTTTATCCGTAGGGTCTGTGTTTCCTGGCGAATCAGGATGTCGGTATTTTTCTGCCCGGAGACGTACTCGTCCAGATAGCTGAAGGACAGCGCCGCGCGATGCTGGATATAGCGCTGCATCTTGCCATTGCGTGGCTCGAAGGCACTGAACTCGATACTCGCCAGCCACAGGCGCGGCACGGGTTGCACGTTATCCACCAGTACTTGGGGCGGTGCTTTCGGGCTGCGGTTTTCCAGTACGCCTTGTAGCTTCTCCAGAAGCTCGGCGTCTTTGGCGGCGGCGGGGTAATCGAGGGTTTCCTGCACCTGAAGCAAGACCGCCGCGCAATGTTTGCAATTGTTGTGGACCGGACAAGAGCAGGTGGCATCGACCATCAGCAAGGTGCCTTTGGCTGACTCACGCAGGCGAATGGTCTGACGATAAACGTTACCGCCAGAGCCTTCGCACGCAGCGATGATGGTCGCGTCGCCGGCCTCGACTATCCTGACGCGGTTCTCCAGGGCGTAGCGGCGGCCGCGTTCGAGGCTCTGTTCCTTGAAGCGGCTGACCCAGGAGGGTGCCAGGGGTTTGCTCAGGGTCGCGGACATAAGGACTCAATCAGTCCGGAATTTCATCGGGGGCTGGCCGAGGTGCTGGGGTGGTCAGCGAGGTGATCTTGATCAGCAGGCCAAGGTGGCCGGCGTCGAGAAAGTTCAGCTGTCCATTTTTGGTATGGCTCTGGGTTTTCAGGCGTTCACTGGCGGTGACCAGGCCATCGGCGTTGATCTGGTTGATCCAGAAGTCTGCGTCGACGTCGGTGAAACGGCCCAGTGTCAGGCTCAGTGTGCCCTCGATCGGGAATTGGCCGAATTGATCCTTGCCCTCGCTGATCGCGACTTTGGTGGCTTGCTCGCCAAGGGTTTGTTGCCAGGCCTTGTGCAGCAACACCGTGTAGTCAGTGCTGGCGCTGAGTTTTGTCACTTCGCCATTGAGGCTCGGCGTGCGCAGGCTGTCGGGGCTGATGGACTGTGCGCCGGCGGCCCAGTCTTCCGGCGCGGCGCGACTGACGATGGCCGGCACAGCGTTTTGACGGACCAGAATCATTTCGACTTGATACAGATCGGCGGCAAACGCCGTGGGGGTGACCAGGGAAATCATCAAGGTCAGTAAGCGAAACAGGCGCATGCGGCGTCCTTCAAGCAGTTTTCGGGATGAGGCGCTCAAACAGCGCCTCTACAGTATTAAAGCGCTCTTCTGCGCGTTCCATCGGGACCATGAATTTAAACACCGTGGCCCCTTCGAATTTGTAGCGTTTGGGCTGGCTCTGGATCAGTTTGATCAGGGTCAGCGGGTCGACCGGGGTTTGCGCCGCGAACTCGATGCGGCCACCTTGCGGACCGCCGTCGACTTTCTTGATGCCCAGCAACTCGGCCTGCAATTTCAGGGCGGTGATGCGCATCAGGTTTTTGGTCGGCTCCGGCAACAGGCCGAAACGGTCGATCATTTCCACTTGCAGGTCCTTGAGGCCTTCTTCGTCGGTGGCCGAGGCGATGCGCTTGTAGAGAATCAGTCGTGCGTGGACGTCCGGCAGATAATCCTCGGGAATCAGTGCCGGCACCCGCAAGTTGACCTCCGGGCCACCGCCCAGCGGTTGATCGAGGTTCGGCTGTTCGCCCTTGCGGATCGACTTCACCGCGCGCTCGAGCATTTCCATGTACAGCGTGAAACCGACTGCCTGGATCTGTCCGCTCTGGCCATCGCCGAGCAATTCGCCGGCGCCACGGATTTCCAGGTCATTGGTGGCGAGTACGAAGCCCGCGCCGAGGTCCTGGGTGTTGGCGATCGCTTCCAGGCGCTTTTCCGCGTCCGGAGTGATTTGCTGGCGCGGCGGTGTCAGCAGGTAGGCATATGCCTGGTGGTGACTGCGTCCGACCCGGCCGCGCAACTGGTGCAACTGTGCCAGGCCAAACTTGTCGGCGCGCTCGATGATGATGGTGTTGGCGCTGGGCACGTCGATGCCGGTCTCGATGATGGTCGAGGCGATCAGCACGTTGAAGCGCTTGTGGTAGAAGTCGCTCATGACCTGTTCGAGCTCGCGTTCGCGCATCTGCCCGTGACCGATGCCGATCCGTGCCTCCGGCACCAGTTCGGCGAGATCGGCGGCGCATTTCTCGATGGTCTTCACGTCGTTGTGCAGGTAGTAGACCTGGCCGCCACGCAGCAGCTCGCGGAGCAGGGCTTCCTTGACCGTGCTCCTGTTCTGCTCCATGACGAAGGTCCGCACCGACAGGCGACGCGCCGGCGGCGTGGCGATGATCGACAGGTCGCGCATACCCGACACCGCCATGTTCAGCGTGCGCGGAATCGGTGTGGCGGTCAGGGTGAGAATGTCGACTTCGCTGCGCAGTGCCTTGAGCTGTTCTTTCTGGCGCACACCGAAACGGTGTTCTTCGTCGATGATCACCAACCCGAGGTTTTTGATTTTGACGTCGTCCTGCAACAACTTGTGCGTGCCGATGACGATGTCGATCTTGCCTTCGGCCAGGTCCGCCACCGCCGCATTCACTTCCTTGGTCGACTTGAAGCGGCTCATCACTTCCACGGTCACCGGCCAATCGGCGAAACGGTCGCGGAAGCTGTTGTAGTGCTGTTGGGCGAGCAGGGTGGTCGGCACCAGAATCGCCACTTGCTTGCCGCCGTGCACGGCGATGAACGCGGCGCGCATGGCCACTTCGGTCTTGCCGAAACCGACGTCGCCACACACCAGGCGGTCCATCGGTTTTGGCGCGAGCATGTCTTCGCGCACCGCTTCGATGGTGGTTTGCTGATCGGGCGTTTCTTCGAACGGGAAACCGGCGCTGAAGGTGGCGTAATCGGCTTTCGGGTCGGCGAACGCATAGCCTTCGCGGGCGGCGCGGCGTGCATAGATGTCGAGCAATTCGGCCGCTACGTCGCGTACTTGTTCAGCGGCTTTGCGCTTGGCTTTCTGCCAGGTCTCGGAGCCAAGGCGGTGCAGCGGGGCCAAGGCATCGTCGCTGCCGGTGTAGCGGGCGATCAGATGCAGGTTGGCTACCGGCACGTAGAGCTTGGCGCCCTCGGCATATTCCAGGGCGAGGAATTCGGCGGTCTGGCTGTCGATTTCCAGGGTGGCGAGGCCGAGGTAGCGACCGACCCCGTGATCGATATGCACCACCGGTGCGCCTTCGCGCAGTTCGGTGAGGTTCTTGATCACTGCATCGTTGTTGGCGTCGGCGCGTTTTTCGCGGCGACGGCGCTGCATCACGCGCTGACCGAACAGCGGGCTTTCGGCAACCAGGGCCAGGGCTGGATCGTCCAGCAGCAAGCCTTCATCGAGCGGCGCGATAGTGATCGCCAGGCGTTCCTTGCCGGCGACGAAGTCCGGCCAGCTGTCGACGGTTTTCGGTCGCAGTTTCAAGCGTTCCAGCAGTTCCAGCAGCACTTCGCGGCGACCTGCGGATTCGGCGGTAAACAGTACGCGTCCGGGAAACTTGTCGAGAAAACCCGCCAGCGCCGCCAGCGGTTGGGTGGCTTTGGCTTCGATGGCCAGGTTCGGCAGTTCCCGGGCAGGGAAGCGTTCGCGACCGATGCCGGTTTCCACGTCCTGTTGACTGGCGACCACCCGTGGCCAGTTTTTCAGGCGCGCAAAGCAGTCTTCCACCGGCAGGAACAACTCGGCGGGTGGTAATAAAGGACGGGATGGGTCGACGCGTCGCTCTTCATAGCGATTGCGCACGTCATTCCAGAAGTTTTCCGCCGCCTGTTCGATGCCTGGCAATGAGAACACTTGAGTGTCCTGGGGCAGGTAATCGAACAGCGTTGAGGTTTCCTCGAAGAACAACGGCAGGTAGTACTCGATGCCGGCCGGGGTAATCCCGCTGCTCAAGTCCTGAAAGATCGGGCAGCGGCGGAAGTCGACGTCGAAGCGCTCGCGGAAGCGTGCCTTGAAACGGGTCACGGCTTCTTTCTGCAGCGGGAATTCCTTGGCCGGCAACAGCTTGACCGAATCGACCTTGTCGATGGAACGCTGGTTCTCCGGATCGAAGGTGCGCAGGGTTTCGATTTCGTCGTCGAACAAGTCGATCCGGTAAGGCAGCTTGCTGCCCATCGGGAACAGGTCGATCAGCGAGCCGCGCACCGTGAATTCGCCATGCTCGTACACGGTATCGACGTAGCGGTAGCCGGTGGCTTCAAGGCGAGTGCGCATTTGCTCGACGTCGAGCTTCTGGCCGACCTCCAGCACTAGGCTGCTGCCGAGCAGAAATCTGGTCGGTGCCAGGCGGTGCAGGGCGGTGGTGATCGGCACCACCAGCACACCGTGCGCCAGTTCGGGCAGTCGATACAGGCTGGCGATGCGCTGGGAAATGATGTCCTGGTGCGGCGAGAACAGATCGTAGGGCAGGGTTTCCCAGTCGGGGAAATGCAGCACAGGCAAATCCGGGGCGAAGAAACTCAGCTCCTGTTCCAGCCGTTCGGCGCTTTGGCTGTCGGCGGTCAGTAGCAGGGTAAAGCGCTTGGCCGCGCTGGCGGCCTCGGCGATGGCCAGGCTCAGGGCGGCACCGGGCAGGTTGCCCCAATGCTGTTTACCTGCCGCGGCAGGGAGATGCGGTAGACGCAGAACGGGCACGGAAGGTTGAGCTCCAAGCGTTGCGACAAAGTCGGTAATTGTAGCGGCCTCGGGTGCCGCCTGTCAGTTGCAGACTGTGTCTATTACGCCGGTTTGGCGAAATGTAGTGGTAAAGACAAAAAATGCCTGTTTTTTATCAAAAATTATTGAATATGTAGTGGTAAAACGAACGAGTGTTACGGAGGGTTACGCACAACACGACGTAGCCCACTGAAAAAGTGAGTGTGCTGCAAGCCCCGGTTTTATTGGGTTTGCGCGAGGCGTGATTTTTTTGAACGGAGAATTGTTACGGATCGCACGACAGGCGCGCATTGCTACGCGAGTCACTCGGCGGCATAATGTAGCCCCTTTTTTCTGCCCCTACATGTGGAAGGTTCCCGTGACTCAGAAGCCCGACCAGTGTCTTGGTGAATGGATCGACCGTGAAGCACTCGCAGAAGCGATGATTCCGCTTATCGGTCAGCTCTACCGCAATAACAACGTGGTGAGCTCGATCTATGGCCGCAGCCTGATCAATCGTTCAGTCATTGCGATTCTCAAAGCTCACCGCTTTGCTCGTCATCGTCAGTCCGACGACAGCGAGCTGTCCGTCCACGAAACATTCCCGCTGCTCAAGGCGATGAGCGAGCTCAAGCTCGGCGCCGCTTCGGTAGACCTGGGCAAGCTCGCGGTTAAATTCAAGACCCAGGGCAATGGTCGCACTGTCGAGCAGTTCGTCCGTGAAGAACTGGCTGACGTGGTTGGCCAGCAGAACGCTTCCGCTCGCAAAGGCACCGACGTGGTCCTGTACGGCTTCGGTCGTATCGGCCGTCTGCTGGCGCGCATCCTGATCGAGAAAACCGGTGGTGGCGACGGCCTGCGTCTGCGCGCCATCGTTGTCCGCAAGGGCGCCGAGAACGATCTGGTCAAGCGTGCGAGCCTGCTGCGTCGTGATTCGGTTCATGGTCCGTTCGATGGCACCATCACCATTGATGAAGCCAACAACACCATCACCGCCAACGGCAACCTGATCCAGGTTATCTACGCGAAAAACCCGACTGAAGTGGATTACACCCAGTACGGCATCAAAGACGCGCTGCTGGTGGATAACACTGGCGTATGGCGTGACGCCGATGGCCTGGGCCAGCACCTGGCCTGCCCGGGTATCGGCCGCGTTGTTCTGACCGCGCCTGGCAAAGGCAAGCTGAAGAACATCGTTCACGGCATCAACCATGCCGAGATCACCGCTGACGACAAGATCATTTCGGCCGCTTCCTGCACCACCAACGCCATTGTGCCGGTGCTGAAGGCCGTGAATGACAAGTTCGGCATCGTCAACGGTCACGTTGAAACGGTTCACTCGTACACCAACGACCAGAACCTGATCGACAACTTCCACAAGGGCGATCGCCGTGGCCGTAGCGCCGCGCTGAACATGGTCATCACCGAGACCGGTGCTGCCACTGCCGCTGCCAAGGCCCTGCCTGAGCTGGCCGGCAAGCTGACCGGTAACGCGATCCGCGTTCCGACGCCAAACGTGTCGATGGCCATTCTCAACCTGAACCTTGAGAAAGCCACCACCCGTGACGAGATCAACGAGTACCTGCGCCAGATGGCCATGCACTCCGATCTGCACAAGCAAATCGACTACGTCAGCTCGCAGGAAGTGGTTTCCACCGACTTCGTTGGCTCGCGCCACGCAGGCGTTGTGGACGCTGAAGCGACCATCACCCAGGACAACCGCGTTGTACTGTACGTTTGGTACGACAACGAGTTCGGCTACAGCTGCCAGGTGGTTCGCGTGATGGAAGACATGGCCGGTGTAAACCCGCCTGCGTTCCCGCGCTAAGCCTTAGCGGCACATGAAAACGCCTCGACATTGTCGGGGCGTTTTTGTTTGTGGGCTCTTTGGGCTTTCTTCCCGAATAAACCAACTTAGAAATACCCTTGTAGGAAAAGGGTTGTTTCTTTTGATGAAACTTCTTGTTCGCTCTTTTGACCCAGCCGTGAGGGTCGCAACGCCGTTAGAGTCCGCCGCATTATTTCTGAACACCATTCCAACGATAAGGTTTCCGAGATGAATGCACCCTTTCAACCGTTGTATACCAATGATGTTTCCCCTGAATATCTCCGCAGCCTCGATGTCTCTAACTTTACTGAGCAGCAAATCGCGCAATTCAGTGAGCAGGCGCGGACTGTTGTTCGTGAGCAACGAGCATTCATTGACGCTCATCCCGCTACTGCCATCTACCGATGTGCAACGGAGGGGAGCCAAACCCGAATGGGCGGGGTGATCCAGCGAGGGACGGTGCCGTATGAGATCGCGCTGGAAAATGGTCGGTCAGTGCGCATCGCGTACAAAGGCGATGACGTTCTGTATGCCGATGGCTGTGTGGCACAGATCGTCACGGGCGCCGGGCGTGCCAGCAGTGATGTTGCGCTGGTCGGCAGCCTGATCAGCAATGGCGACGAGATCATCAATACGCCGCAAAGCTCATGTGTATTTGTACTGCGCGAAGGGTTGCCGATGGCCGAGGATTTTCTGCCCTCTATCAAAGAGGAAGAAATCTGATGAGCAAGGGATATTTCATTGGCCTGGACGACAAGACCAGCTGTGGCGGCAAGGTTCTGGATGGCGATACTCGAATCATGATGTATGGCATTGCCCATGCTCGCGATGGTGATCGAGTCACCTGTGGCAAGGACGGCAAGACCTATCAGATCATCGGTGGCATCTCCAACATGATCAGTCATGGCAGAGCCATGGCGGGCACACTCGATAGCTACAGCAACTGTCCCTGTAAAGCTGAACTGATCCCCTCGGTGACCACGGCCAGCTATCGGAAAGCTCCAAGCCCTGCGCCGCAGGCCGCGAGGGTCGCTGGCTCGCAACCGACCCAGACTGACAGCGGGTTCACAACAAAACCCCAGGCAATCGATCTGCCGCGCGCAGAAAAAATGCCTGCCCCACTCGGCGACCTTGGTGTAACCGAAGCCTGTAAACATTCAGACCAAATGGAAGAGCTTGCCAGCTATATCGCCGAGGAGATGAACCGCAACATCACCCACCCTTCGGTGCTGAAAATGAAGGAGTTGAACAGCTATGATCCTGGGACTGAAACGAGTAAATATTTGGAAATTCCATTTTATCTCCGGCTCGGCCGTCAGCCCAACTTCCACAGCATCGCCCTTGTCAAAAAAGCCGAGGCATTTGCGCTGTGGACAGAGCGAGTCGGGCAAAATCGGCCTTGGGATCACAAGCCGAAGATAAAGGCCAACTTTGGAGGTGATGTACGCCACAAACAGGGAAAGTACGATTACTTTTACGACATTTGGTCGAATATTCATTATGGCTACGTAGGAATGGCAGCAGGCTTTTCGGAGGCGGTGTTACTGGATGGTGCAGGTGCTGAGCAAATCATTTCCGACGCGGTCCGTAAGCTTCAAGATTGGGAAAATAGGCCCGGCCCTCAACGTTCAGAAGATATAAAGGGGTTAAGAGCCTGGGATGACATACCGGATAGGAAATCTATAACTATTGGTGTGAGCCTCTTCAGAGCCTATTCGAACCGAGGAGTCAACGCCAAGATAATAATGGATGAAGTGCTTGCCGGAGATCCTGCTGATTGGGGGAAGGGTATAAGTATCCACATGTGCAAATAAAAGGTGCTGCTTTTGCTTACGCGTAGACTGCTAGTAATATTGCTTTTAATATATTTTGCCTGGTATGTCTCCGTGCCGAGAGTGAAAGTCTATTATTCAGATGAAGCAGCCGGGAAGCTGGAGTTCGTTCTAAATACTCAGCACGATATATTTAGAGGGGAAATATCCCCCGGGCAATCTACAGGAGGGCCTGGTCATCTTTTTCCAGACGATAATTTCTTCATGCAGTTTGACTGGACTGTCTCACAAAAAAGTCATTGTGTAATAATAAGTCCTGTGTGGCCTACGACCAGACTATATATAGGAGCAGATGGGGCTCTCAATAGCAGTCCCAATAGTGGGACCGATTCAGATCGATTAAAGGAGTGCCCATTGTGAGGAGTGGAATGTCAAAAAAGAAAACGCTTCATCCATTTTTCATGACCAGCCGTTAGAGGGAGTTGCGATCGTGGATGATGAGGCAATAGAGTTCAGTCAGTATCACCACAAACTCGCCCAATGGCAGGTTGATCATGAGTTAGCCATCTCTAGTCTGATTGCACACGGCTTATATCGTTTTGATCTTGCTGCTCGAAACTTAAGAATAATATGGAAGTCTGTAAAAAGTTAATTCTGTTATTGAGAATAAAAACCATCAGTAAAAATAGTAGGTTGGCGGCTAGTTCGACTCAAAAGCATCATGTGGATAAAGTCGGCAGGATGCTACATATTTGACGCCATTTAATTGTCCGACCCAAATGCTTGACACCCTTCGTGACTGAATCTAGTGTCGCCAATGTAAACGCCCGCTCTGCCACGGGCCTGTTGAGTCTCGCTACGCTTGCAGTACAACAACTCTCCAAAAAGACAGGAATCTCATTCCTGCTCACATCACCATAAAATCAAGTAAATCTGCGTCGGCTTAGTTGCTGACCGACCGATCGGTTTCGTTTTGCTCACCCTGCCAAAAGTGTTTCGCAGTCACGGTTCGTTATTGCCTGGCTGATATGCGGTTGGTCTATCGGGAGAGTCAGACATGGCAGAAGAACGCTCAAAGCTATTGTCACTGTTGCCACGCCTGGTGGGGTTGGGTGTCCTTGGGTTTATCGTCTGGTTACTGTTGTCGACCTTGCTGATGCCGCTGGTGTCCGCCTCGGCGACACGGGCGATTTTGAATGCGCCGGTGATTCTGTTGACCACCCCGATTGACGGCATGGTGAGTTCGTTGGAGGTCAAGCCCGGCATGACTTTCAGCCAGGGCCAGAAAATCGCGGTGGTGGAAAACCCGCGCGCCAACCAGGAAACCCTGCTGACCCTGCAAACCCGGCGCCTGACCCTGGAGCAACAGTTATCCTCGTCAACCAGTCAGGCCGAGCACGATCAGCGGTACTACGAGGAACTGGAGAAAACCAGCGAGCAGTATCAGGCCGCGTTTCACACTCGCCAGCTCTTCACTCAAAAAGCCCTGAAAGCCGAGAACAGTGCGGCCAGTGCACGGTTGATAGACGCTCAGGAAACCGTCGAGCGCAATCTCGAGTTGTTCGTCCAGGGAGCCGTGAGCGGTGCGGTGGTTGCGCAGTCGAAAGCCCAGTTGGCTTCGTTGCAAGGTGCGGCGGAATCAGTGCGCTCGCAATTGCGGATCACCGATGGCGACGTCAGTGCGGCTAGCAAGCAGGTTTACCTCGATCCCGATCAACTGCGCATGTTCGATCTCAGCGCACAGATGACCACGCTCAAGCTCAGTCTGGAGAACCAGGCACGCAACCGCCGGGCGTATCAACAGGAGCTCGACAACCTCAATCAGTTGATCGAAACCGAGCAGAACCGGGTCAAGTTGATGGCCGGCTACGACGTCGTTGCCTACTCGCCCGGTACGGTCCAGGAGTTGCTGGCACCTCAAGGCACGCTGGTGCAGGCCGGCTCGACCTTGTTGCGCGCCACCGATTGCGGACAAAGCTACGTGATTGCGGTGTTCCCCGAGCGCATGGCCAGCAAGATCGACCGCGACAGCGTGCTCACGGTGAAAATCCGTGGGTTGAATGAACCCCTCAAGGCCAGCGTGGTGCAGTTACTGTCCAGCACGTCGGACATTCGCGCCAACACCTACAGCGTGCCGTTCCCCTATGCCGAACAGAATTCGGTGTACGTCGTCGGCACATTTGCCTCAGACCTGACGGACGCCCAGCGAGCCATGACCTGCAACCCGGGGTTGTGGGCCAGTGCCGAGGTGTCGCGGCCATGAACATGGTTCTGCGCGGGGGATTGGGCTTGGTGCTGCTCGTCAGCGGGGTGTCTGCCATGGCGGTTCAGCCGAGGCCGCAACTGGCGGCAATGACTTGTGCGGCGCTCGATCAAGCCGTGACATCCCTGCCGGCGGGGCCGGTGCTGGTGGCCAGTTACCCGCCGCTGGATGGGCATCCTGCGCCGATCCTGGCGTTGCGCGGCGTGGCGTTCACTTACGATAACGCGCTGGCCAGCATTGCCTTGTTTGCGTGCGGCAAGGCGGAGTCGGCGCGGCGGATTGCCGATGCGCTGGCCTTCGCGACACGGCACGATCCGGAGTATCAGGACGGACGCCTGCGCAATGCCTACGCCGCCGGTGCAGTGGGTTCCCCGTCGATGAAATTGCCGGGTTACTGGAGCGTCGAGCGCAATGCCTGGAATCAGGATGCGTACCAAGTCAGCAGCGCCACCGGCAATCAGGCGTGGGCAGCCCTGGCGCTGCTGGAGGCCTACCGGCAGAGCGGCGAAGCGTCTTACCTGGAGGCCGCGCGAAAAGTCCTGCACTGGTCGCAGAAAAACACCTACGACGGACAATCGCCCGCCGGTTTCGGTGGCGGCTACTACGGGTACTTTTCCAAACAGATCCAGCAGAACTGGAAATCCACCGAACACAACGTTGACCTCGCCGCGGCGTGGTCGGCACTCGACGCGGTGGCACCGAACAGCGATTCGGCAGCGCAGGCGCAGATTGCCCGACAGTTTGTCTCGAGCCAGTGGGACGCCGGGGAAGGGCGCTTCCTGATCGGCACCGGTGCCGATGGCCGGACGTCGGACCGCGTGCGTTCAGGGCTCGATGCGCAGATTTGGCCTTTGATAGCGCTGCAAGATCCCCCCAGGGACTGGCGGCGCGTCTTCGCTTTCATCGATCACGCTCACCGTGCTGGCGAGGGGTATGGATTCAATCGCGACCCCGATGGCCTGTGGACCGAAGGCACCGCGCAAGCCGCTGCCGTGGCGCGCTTGAGTGGCTTGAGCGACAAGGCGCAGCCGCTGTGGAGCGTGCTGCTGGCGCAAGAGGCTGGCAATGGATGGCTGTTCGCAACGCCGGCACCGCGCATCAGTACCGGACTGGCCATCGGTCCGGACTCGGTCACCAATGATTTTTTCTACTACCACCTGCCTCACTTGGGCGCCACAGCGTGGGCGGCGATTGCGGCCACCGGCGTCAATCCTTTTACCGGCTTTCAAGAGGCTGACTGACATGCAGGCACTGGATTCGCTGCAACTGCTGCAAATCAATTTCTGGACGCTGGCGGCGGTGGTGCTGTTCACCTGCCTGACCCACCGTGATCAATGGGCCGCGCGGGCCGGCTTCGGCGCCGTCACCGCCTTGTTGCTGGTCAACTACGCGGCCTGGCGAATTCGCGACACATTGCCCGACGGTCATTCCGGATTTGCCACGGTCTGGGCCTATGCCTTCCTGTTTTTCGAGATGTTGGCGATTGGCTACACGCTGTTCTCCATCGTGGTGATGCTCTGTCGCACGGATCACCGCCAAGAGGCCGATGCCGGTGAGCGACGTCTGCGTGCGCAAGGCAGTGCAGTGCCTGCGGTGGATATCTTCATCGCCACCTACAACGAAGGCCTCGACATTCTCGAAAAAACCATCATCGCCGCCCAGGCCATCGACTACCCGAACTTCACCCTCTGGGTGCTCGACGACACCCGGCGCGACTGGTTGCGCGATTACTGTGCCGAGGTGGGCGTGCAATACGCGCGGCGCCCTGACAATTCCCACGCCAAGGCTGGCAACTTGAACAACGGCTTGCGCCAGTCGGCGGCCGCCAGCAATGCGCCGTACATTCTGGTGCTCGATGCCGACTTCGCGCCGCAGCAACCGATCCTGATGCGCACGCTGGGTCTGTTCGACGATCCCAGGGTCGGCCTGGTGCAAACGCCGCAGTTTTACTACAACCCCGATCCGATCCAGCACAACCTCGGCACGTCGGCCTGCTGGGTGGATGAGCAGCGGGTGTTCTTCGATGTGTTCCAGCCGGCGAAGGATGGCTGGGATGCGGCGTTTTGTGTTGGCACGTCCTTCGTGGTGCGACGCGATTTGATTACCGAAGTCGGCGGTTTTCCTACCGGTTCTGTGTGCGAAGACATCTACACGACCTATCGCTTGTTGCAAAAAGGCTACGTCACCCGTTGGTTGAATGAGCGTCTGTCGATCGGTTTGTCCGCCGAAGGCCTGACCGAGTACATCAACCAGCGCGGGCGCTGGTGCCTGGGCACGATCCAGGTGGCACTGCTCAAGGAAGGCCCGCTGCGCGGCAGCGGCTACACGCTCAACGACCGATTGCACTATGTGCATGGCCTGATGCACTGGTTTTCCAAGCCGTTCATTTTGATGATGCTGGTTTCGCCGGTGCTCTACTGGTACTTCGGCATCGCCGGGTTCTACGCCAACCCAGTGGACTTCCTGGCCTTCGGCATGCCGGCGCTGATTGCCTTCTGGGGGTATGGCACCTGGGTCACCGACCGGCGCACCTTGCCGATTTTCACCGAGGTCACGCAGATCGTTGCCTCGCTGGCCGTCACCGCGACCATTGCCAGCGCCATGATCCGACCGTTCGGGCGGCCGTTCAAAGTCACCGCCAAGGGGATTGATCGCTCACGCACGATGGTGCACTGGAAGTTGTTCGGATTCTTTTTTGCCTTGACGCTGTTTTCGCAGATCGGTGCCTACATCGCCATCAGTACCGCTGCTTCGTTTGACGGCAACATGATGTTCAATCTTTGCTGGACGGTGGTCGCGCTGATCTACAACCTGGCCACGCTGGTGGCTTGTGTCGACCGGCCACGGTTGCATGGCGAGGAACGTTTTCCATTCGATAAGGCCACCGGGTTTCGCTTCGGCGGTAAAGTCCTGTCCGGTCGCCTGGTGGACATCTCCCTCAGTGGCGCGTCCTTGACCTGCGCCTTTGCCTCCTCGATCAAACCGGGGCTGTGTGGTCAGGTGTGGGTCGACAAGCTGGGCTGGCTGGACGTGGAAGTCATGCGCAATCACGGCGACGACCGATTGGGCCTGAGGTTTGCCGACCTGGACGAAGCGCTGCGGCGCCAGCTGATTGCAAGGTTGTTCAGTGACGCGAGCATCAACGTCGTCAGCAAGGCGGAGCCGGCGCAGGCCTTTGGCACCTTGCTGCAGCGTTCCCTGTTGGGTGAGAAGCGTCTGGCGCCGCGTGCGCCGAAACCGGTCAAGGCGCCGTCTTACGTCTCGCCTGCACGCTGGCGGCCGGTCCGGGTCCGTTCGCGTCAACCGTCTCTGCCGTCCCTCAATGTCAGTCGCTCAAGCCTGTGGACACTGCTTCTTTCTCCCTTGCGAGCTTTGCTCGGCCAACGCTTGTAGGTGCGCGCCATGAACAGTTGCTTATCCACGTCTTGCTTCATGTCTTTGCTGCTGCTCGGTGGTTGTTCGCTGGAACCGACCTACGAGAAGCCCGATGCACCCATCGACCAGCAATGGCCGGCGAACACCGCCGGTGAGTGTTGCGCAGGCAAGCAGGCGTTCGATAAAGACTGGCGCGGGTTTGTGGTCGATGAACGACTGCGCCAGTTGATTGAAATGGCCCTGGCCAACAACCGCAGCCTGCGTCAGTTCGCGGCCAGTGTCGAAGAAGCGCGGGCCGGTTATGACAGTGCCGAGTCGGGGCTTTTTCCTACCATTGGCATCGACACTTACGCCGGGCGCAGCAAGCTGCCGCCCCTGGTGCGCACGCCTGGTGGTGGTGCCACGGCCGGCAGTATTGCCAATACGTTTCAGGCCACGGCGGGCTTTACGTCCTACGAGTTGGACTTTTTCGGCCGCCTGCGCAGCCAACGCAATGCGGCGGGGGCGCGCTTCGAGGCGTCCGAGGCGGACTATCAAACGGCACGGCTGGCGCTGATCGGCGAAGTCGCCAGCACCTGGTTGAGCCTCAAGGCCAATCAGCATTTGCTGGATCTGGCGCAAAACACCTACCAATCCCAGGACCGCTACGGCCAGCTGTTGCGCAAGAGCTATAACCTCGGATCCAGTGCCCGGATCGATGTGCACCAGGCCGACGCGCAAACCAATACGGCGGCGGTGCAGGTCAACACTTACCGCATGCAAGTGGCGCAGAACACCAATGCGCTACGGGTGCTGGTGGGGCAGCCGATACCGGTGGGGCTGTTGCCCACCGGGCCGCTCGGTGAGCGGATGGCGACACTGGATGTGCCGGCGGGCTTGCCCTCGGCGCTGGTTGAGCGCCGGCCGGACATCATGTCGGCCGAGGCGCAGTTGCGTGCTGCCAATGCGGATATCGGCGCGGCACGCACGGCGTACTTCCCGACTTTTTCCCTGACGTCGGCACTGGGCAGTCTGAGCGGGGACTTTTCCCGTTTGCTCAGCGGGCCGGCCGAGTTCTGGTCGTTGGCCCTGGCGGGTTCGTTGCCGTTGATCGACGGCGGTGGGCGACGGGCACAGGTGGATGCCAGCCATGCGCGCTTCGACGGGCAGGCAGCGGCCTATGAGGCCACGGTGCAGAACGCGTTTCGTGAAGCCGCCGATGCCTTGAATGCCCGGCAGGAAATGCTCACGCAAGTGGAGTTCCAGAAAAAACTGGTGGGGGATTACCAGGAAGCCTATCGGCAATCGCGCCTGCGTTTCGAGGCCGGCATGGACAGCTATTTCTCCACCATGGATGCCCAGCGTTCGTTGTTTGATGCGCAGCAGAAGTGGGCGCAGCTGGAGCTGGCGCGGGAGATCAATCAGGTGACGTTGTACAAGGCGCTGGGAGGCGGGTGGAGTCAGTCGTTGAAGATGGCGGATCGGTGAGGTGTGGTGATCTCGAGGGCCTCATCGCGGGCAATCCCGCTCCCACAGGATTTGTGGTGTTCACAAATCCTGTGGGGGAGGGCTTGCCCGCGATAGCGATCTGTCAGGCGCCGCCAGCCACTGAGGCGCGCGCCGTGCGCAGTTCATGCTTGTTGCCGCGGAACAGTACCAGCGTTGCGATCAACCCCAGCGCCGCCGCAGCGCTGAGCCAGATCCCCGGTGCCGCTTTGTTGTCCAGCACATGGATCAGGTAAGTACAGGCCGCCGGGGTAAAACCGCCGAAGGTCGCGGTCGCCAGGCTGTAGGCCAGGGAGAAGCCGGTTGTACGAACTTCCACCGGCATGATCTCGGTCAGGGCCACCACCATGGCGCCGTTGTACGAGCCATAGAGGAACGACAACCAGAGTTCGACGATCAGCAGATGGCTGAAGCTCGGGTTCGTCACCAGCCACGACAACGCCGGGTAGGCGGTGAGAATCGCCAGAATCGTCGCCGCCAGCAGCAGGGGTTTGCGCCCGATCTTGTCAGACACCGCACCCATCACCGGCAGCCAGAAGAAATTCGAGAGGCCGATGCACACGGTGACCAGCAAGGCATCCATGTCCGACAGGTGCAGTTCGGCTTTGCCGAAGGTCGGGGTGTAGGCGGTGATCAGGTAGAACGACACTGTGGTCATCACCACCAGCGCCATGCCGGCGATGACGATGCCGAAATTCTGACTGATCGAACGGACAATATCGCGCAGGGAAGGGCGATGCTTGCGGGCCTGAAACTCGGGTGTTTCTTCCAGTGAACGACGAATCACGAAGATCACCGGCACGATCATGCAACCGATCAGGAACGGTACGCGCCAGCCCCAATCACCCATTTGTTCCGGGCTGAGCCAATGGTTCAAGCCAACACCCAGCAGGCCGGCGAATACCACTGCGGCTTGCTGGCTGGCGGACTGCCAACTGACGAAGAACCCTTTGCGGCCCGGCGTGGAGATTTCCGCCAGGTACACCGACACGCCACCCAGCTCCACCCCCGCCGAGAAACCTTGCAGCAATCGACCGAACAGCACGATCAGTGGAGCGGCGACACCGAGGGTCGCGTAGCCCGGCACGCAAGCGATCAATATCGTACCGGCGGCCATCAAGACCAGGGTGATGATCAGCCCTTTGCGACGGCCATGACGGTCGATATAGGCACCGAGAAAAATCGCCCCTAACGGGCGCATCAGGAAACCGGCTCCGAAAGTGGCCAGCGAGAGCATCAGGGAAGCGAAAGCGCTATCGGCAGGGAAGAAGGTTTTGGCGATGGCCGTGGCGTAGAAGCCGTAGACCATAAAGTCGAACATTTCGAGGAAGTTGCCGCTGACAACGCGAAAAATCGCCTTGCCTTTGCCCGTATTAGAGGACATTAGGACGTACTCGCTGTTGGCTGTTTTATTGGAGGTCCCTGATTCAGACGCGTCCCTTCCTGTCGCTGAAAGGCAAGGCACCTTTGGCGAGAATTTTGTAACAATATGTGTGGCGATATGGATAGGCAACAATTAATTAGCTTGCTGCTTAAACGTTTTTGCCATTACACGGTTTGAATGGCGCACGAGAGCGAATTAAGTGGTTCACGCAGCGCAAAAATGTCGGGGCCTGTCGCATAATCGCTGGCCTTGGCGTTGTGCCATGGACTGTCGGGGATGCAGGGTTTGTTGAATGGGCGGCTGTTTGGTCTTGTGACTCTGATCGTCATGTTGTCCGCCTGCGGCAACGGCGACTCCATGGAAAGCGTTGGCGGCCCGACCATGGGCAGCACGTATTCGATCAAGTACGTGCGCCATGCCGGTCTCCCGGCGGCGGCAGATGTTCGTGTCGAGGTGGAAAAAATCCTCGCTGACATCGACCGGCAACTGTCGACCTACCGCAGCGATTCGGATATCGAGCGCTTCAATGACCTGCCCGCCAATCGTTGTCAGAAAATGCCCGCGTCCATCCTCAAGTTGATCCGCGTGGGTGAACAACTGTCGGAACAAAGCGAAGGCTCCTACGACCTGACGGTGGAACCGCTGCTCAATCTCTGGGGGTTTGGCCCGCAAGGGCGCGAGGAAAAAGTCCCGGCTGAACAGGCGTTGGCGCAGGCGCGGCAGCGAGTCGGTTATCAACACCTGCGTATCGAGGGCGATCAGCTGTGCAAGGATGCAGCCGTCGAGGTCGACTTCAACAGCATTGCCGCCGGTTACGCGGTCGATACGATTGCCGCTCGACTCGAAGCGCTGGGCATCCACGACTACCTGGCCGAAGCCACTGGCGAACTCAAGGCCGCAGGCAAGAAGCTTGGCGGTTCGCCGTGGCGCATCGCCCTGGAAGAACCGCGCGATGATCAGCAGGTGGCCGAGCGAATCGTCGCCGTCGACGGATTCGGCTTGTCCACCTCCGGCGACTACCGAAATTATTTCGAGCAGGATGGGCGGCGTTACTCCCACACCTTCGATGCCCGCAGCGGTGCGCCGGTCTCACATTCACTGGCATCCGTCACGGTGATTCATCCTTCAGCGTTGATGGCCGATGGCTTATCGACGCTGTTGCTGATTCTCGGCCCGGAGCGCGGTTGGGACTACGCGGAAAAACACGATATCGGCGCATTTTTTGTGATTCGTGCCGATACAGGTTTCGTCACACGTACCAGTCACGCTTTTGAGCGGGTCACGGGTGGGAAAACCGAATGATCACGGCGTTTCAAGCACTGAAGACTGACGTTGTAGCGCAGGCAAAACTAGCCTATGACGCGACCAAGGGTTAATGTGCGCGGCGTTGACGCTTCTATAGACTGTGTCCGGGTTCTGCACTGGCCCCAAATTGTTCCTTCATGCCACAGATTGGCGTGATTTAGCCGCAGGTGCCGATGGCGCCACGGCCTGTTCTGAGGAGTACGCATGGCTGTCTACAACTACGACGTGGTGGTGTTGGGTTCCGGCCCGGCGGGGGAAGGCGCGGCAATGAACGCCGCCAAAGCGGGACGTAAGGTAGCGATGGTCGATAGCCGTCGCCAGGTCGGCGGCAACTGCACTCACTTGGGCACCATCCCGTCCAAGGCACTGCGTCACTCGGTCCGGCAGATCATGCAGTTCAACACCAACCCGATGTTCCGGGCCATTGGTGAACCGCGCTGGTTCTCGTTCCCGGACGTGCTGAAAAGCGCCGAAAAAGTCATCGCCAAACAAGTCGCCTCGCGCACCGGCTACTACGCCCGTAACCGTGTCGACGTGTTCTTCGGCACCGGCAGCTTCGCCGACGAGCAAACCATCGAAGTGGTGTGCGCCAACGGCGTGGTCGAAAAACTGGTGGCCAAGCACATCATCATCGCCACTGGCTCGCGTCCGTATCGCCCGGCCGACATCGATTTCAACCACCCGCGTATCTACGATAGCGACACCATCCTCAGCCTCGGCCACACCCCGCGCAAACTGATCGTTTACGGCGCCGGCGTGATCGGTTGCGAATACGCATCGATTTTCAGTGGTCTGGGTGTACTGGTTGAGCTGGTGGACAACCGTGGTCAGTTGCTGAGCTTCCTCGACTCGGAAATTTCCCAGGCGTTGAGCTACCACTTCAGCAACAACAACATCACGGTTCGCCACAACGAAGACTACGACCGCGTCGAAGGCGTGGACAACGGCGTGATCCTGCATCTGAAGTCCGGCAAGAAGATCAAGGCCGACGCCTTGCTCTGGTGCAACGGCCGTACCGGCAACACCGATCAACTCGGTATGGAAAACATCGGCGTCAAGGTCAACAGCCGCGGCCAGATCGAAGTCGATGAGGCTTATCGCACCTGCGTGCCGAACATTTACGGCGCCGGTGACGTGATCGGCTGGCCGAGCCTGGCCAGTGCCGCCCACGACCAGGGCCGTTCGGCCGCTGGCAGCATCGTCGACAACGGCAGCTGGCGCTTCGTCAACGACGTACCGACCGGGATCTACACCATTCCGGAGATCAGTTCGATCGGCAAGAACGAGCAAGAGCTGACCCAGGCCAAGGTGCCGTACGAAGTGGGCAAGGCGTTCTTCAAGAGCATGGCGCGGGCGCAGATCGCCGGCGAGCCGCAAGGCATGCTGAAGATCCTGTTCCACCGCGAAACCCTGGAAGTGCTGGGCGTGCATTGCTTCGGTTATCAGGCGTCGGAGATCGTGCACATCGGTCAGGCGATCATGAGCCAGCCGGGCGAGCAAAATACCCTGAAGTATTTCGTCAACACCACGTTCAACTACCCGACCATGGCCGAAGCCTATCGGGTAGCGGCGTACGACGGCCTCAACCGGCTTTTTTGAGTGGCTCCGGCCGGTGGCCTGAGCCGGCCGGGGAGACCGATTTCAGCAATTCTCGAGCGTGGCAATGGCCAAACCGGGAAAGTCTGTAATCAGGCTGTCAACGCCGAAGTCAGCGAGTCTGCGCATCAGCGCGGGCTCGTTGACGGTCCACACCGACACATGCAACCCCTGACGCTGCGCCTTCTCCAGGCGTTCCGGCGTGCACAGGGTCCAGTTCAGCGCCAGAATCCCGCAGCCATAGCTTGCCGCGACCTTCAGCGGGTCGAGCCAGGCGTACTCGGCGACCAGTCCGCGGGATACGTCCGGCACCAGGTCCAGCGCCGCTTTCAGCACTTCCCGTGAGCTGGAGGTGATCGTCACCTTGTCCAGCAGGCCATGCCGTTGCGCCATTTCACGAATCGCCAGCACGGTGGTTGCAGCGCGGGTGCGTGAAGCGCTTTTGACTTCCAGTTGCCAGTGATCGAAATCGCATTGCTCGAACAGCGATTCCAGGGTCGGGATCGGGCATGGCTTGATCCAGCCCGGGCCGCCCTTGCGCGCGTCGTAGGTCACCAGCTCCGCCGCCGTGTGCTCGACCACCTTGCCGCGACGGTCAGTGGTGCGCTTGAGGGTCGGGTCGTGGATGACCATCAGTTCACCGTCCATGGACAGGTGCAGGTCCAGTTCGCAACGGCGTACGCCGTGCTTGAGGCATTCCTGAAAGCTGGTCAGGGTGTTTTCCGGTGCTTCGCCCTTGGCGCCGCGATGGCCGTAGATGAGGGTCACGGTTCTTCCTTAAATTAATTGCCTGATTCGAGTTGTTCGCGGGCCAGGCGTCGTTCCTGGGCCTGCTTTTGCAAGATGTAGCGGGCCAGCAGTTGCCGCTGCGCGTCGGTCGGGTGTTCGAACTCGGTGCCGATGTCGTAGCCGTCGCCCTTGCGGTCGCAATGGGTGACGCGAGCGCGCAACAACAGGCCAAGGGCTTGCGGCATCAGCACCAGTTTGACCGACAGGTGTGCTCCGGTGGCAATGGGCGTGGGGTGCTGGAAGTCGATACCGCCTTCGGAGAGGATCACCGGCTGCGGTTCACCGATCTGCCCCAGTACGGTGATGGCGACCACCTGGCTCAGCAAATCGATGCGTTTATTCTGGGATTTGAGGAACGCCGCGAGGTTGCGGTCACGCTCGCTGATCTGGCGCAACAGGTGCTGCGACTCGAATTCGCTCAGGTGCAGTTCACTGAGCACGTTGAAGAGTGGGGAAGCATCCTGCAACACTTCCTGGCCTGCGGCTTCGGGAGCGGACAGGGGCCGAATTTCCAGTGCGATCGTGTCCTCGATACGGTAGTATTCGCGGCGATCTTCTTCATCTAATGTCGACATGGCGAACCCATGGTAGCGGCGGTGGTCTGAGTGTAAAGCTGGTTATCGACCCCCGCCACAAGGACGTTCCTTTTCCCTCCGAACAAGCCCCGACATGTTCAGACCTCTCTTCGTATTTATCGGCACGCGTTATACCCGTGCAAAGCGTCGCAATCATTTTGTGTCATTCATTTCCCTGACCTCGATGATCGGACTCGCCCTTGGCGTGGTCGTGATGATCGTGGTGCTGTCGGTGATGAACGGCTTTGATCATGAGATGCGCACCCGTGTGCTGGGCATGGTGCCCCACGCGACCATCGAGTCCGGCGAGCCGATCAGCGATTGGCAAAGCCTTGCGACCAAGGTCAAGCAGAATCCGCAGGTGACGGCCGTTGCGCCGTTCACCCAGATGCAGGGGTTGCTGACCAACAACGGCAAGGTCTCGAAAGTCCTGCTCAATGCCATCGACCCGGCGCAAGAACGCCAGGTGTCGATCATTGATAACTTCATGCAGCAGGGCAAACTCGACGACCTGGTGCCCGGCGAGTTCGGCATCGTCATCGGCGACAAGGCGGCGGCCAAGCTTGGCGCGGCGATCGGCGACAAGCTGACCTTTGTGGCGCCGGAAGTCACCGTGACCCCCGCCGGGATGTTCCCGCGCATGAAGCGATTCACCGTGGTCGGCATCTTCCATGTCGGCGCCGGTGAGCTCGACGGTTACCTGGGCGTCACCAACCTGCAGGATCTGGCGCGTTTGCATCGCTGGAAGCCGGACCAGGTCCAGGGCCTGCGCCTGAAGTTCGACGACCTGTTCCAGGCGCCGCGCACTGCGTGGAGCATCGCCCGCGAACTCGGCGAAGATCGTTACTATGCCCGCGACTGGACCCGTACCCACGGCAACCTGTATCAGGCGATCCGCATGGAAAAAGCCATGATCGGCCTGTTATTGCTGCTGATCGTCGCCGTGGCTGCGTTCAACATCATTTCCACGCTGGTGATGGTGGTGAACGACAAGAAGGGCGACATCGCGATTCTGCGTACCCTCGGTGCCACGCCAGGCACGATCATGCGCACGTTCATGGTGCAAGGCACGGTCATTGGCGTGGTCGGAACGGCCATCGGTGCCGTGGTCGGGATCTTCGCCGCGCTGAATGTCAGCGCCGCGATCTCGGCGCTGGAAGGCCTGATCGGGCACAAATTCCTCAACGCCGATGTGTATTTCATCGATTACCTGCCGTCGCAGGTGCAGAGCCAGGATGTGTTGATGGTCTGCGCCGCCGCGTTGGTCCTGAGTTTCCTCGCCACCCTGTATCCAGCCTGGCGTGCCGCGCGCACCCAGCCTGCGGAGGCGCTACGTTATGAGTGAGTCGGGCATGAGTGATAAAGCAATCTTGAGCTGCCGCAACCTGGGCAAGTCCTACGAGGAAGGCCCGGAGTCGGTGCAAGTGTTGGCCGGCCTGCAACTGGAGTTGCACCCGGGTGAGCGCGTGGCAATTGTCGGCACCTCGGGTTCGGGTAAAAGTACCTTGCTCAATCTGTTGGGTGGCCTCGACACGCCGACCAAGGGCAGCGTCTGGCTCGACGGTGAAGAACTGTCGGCCCTCAGCGAGAAGAATCGCGGCCTGCTGCGCAACCGGTCATTGGGTTTCGTTTATCAGTTCCACCACTTGCTGCCGGAATTCACCGCGCTGGAAAACGTCTGCATGCCGCTGCTGATCGGCAAGACCGCCATCCCGGAAGCGCGCCAGCGTGCAACGGCGTTGCTGGAGCGCGTGGGGCTGGGCCATCGCCTGGAGCACAAGCCGGCCGAGCTGTCCGGTGGTGAGCGTCAGCGTGTCGCCATCGCCCGCGCGCTGGTGAACAAACCAGGCCTGGTCATGCTCGACGAGCCGACCGGCAACCTCGACTCCCACACCGCCCAGGGCATTCAGGACTTGATGCTGGAACTCAGCACTTCGATGCGCACCGCGTTCCTGGTGGTGACCCACGACATGAACCTGGCCCGCCAGATGGATCGCGTCCTGCATTTGCAGGAAGGCTGCTTGACGCCTATCTGATTGGCTGAAACCCGGCGGGGATGAAAATCACGTCGGGTCTTTTATTTTTATACGGTGCCCCAGCGAATGTTCAGACCGTTATCGATCTTTATCGGCACGCGCTATACCCGCGCCAAGCGCCGCAATCGCTTTGTTTCCTTCATCTCGATGACCTCGATGATCGGCCTCGCCCTGGGCGTGCTGGCGATGATCGTGGTGTTGTCGGTGATGAACGGCTTCCAGCGCGAAATGAGCTCGCGCATCCTCGGCATGGTGCCGCACGCCACTATCGTCGGTGTAAACCCTATCGATGATTGGCAGCCGGTGGCCGCCGCTGCGATGAAAAATCCCGAAGTGACGGCGGCCGTGCCGTTCACCGAGATGGAAGGCATGCTGTCCTATAAAGGCACGATGCAGCCAATCCAGGTCAGCGGCGTTGATCCGGCGCTGGAAGGCCAGGTGTCGATCGTCGCCAAACACATCGTCCAGGGACGTCTCGATGCGTTGAAGCCAGGTGAGTTCGGCGTGGTGATCGGCGAAATCACCGCACGGCGCTTCCGTTTGAACGTGGGCGACAAGATCACCCTGATCGTGCCGGAGGTCAGCAATGCACCGGGCGGCATCACCCCGCGCATGCAGCGTCTGAACGTGGTCGGCGTGTTCAAGGTGGGTGCCGAACTTGACGGCACGATGGCACTGATCCACATGGCCGACGCCGCGCAAATGCAGCATTGGGCGCCGAATCAGGTGCAGAGCGTGCGTCTGGCGGTGAAGGATCTGTACGCCGCGCCGCAGGTTGCCAGCGATATCGCCAGCGGTCTGGGGGCGGCCTACAAGGCTGACGACTGGACCCACACCCAGGGCAGCCTGTTCAGTGCGATGAAGATGGAAAAAACCATGATCGGCCTGCTGTTGCTGATGATCGTCGCAGTGGCGGCGTTCAACATCATCGCGACCCTGATCATGGTCGTGAACGACAAGGGCGCGGACATCGCGATCCTGCGCACCATCGGCGCCACGCCGCGTCAGATCATGGCGATCTTCATGGTGCAGGGCACGGTGATCGGGATTGTCGGCACCTTGATCGGCGGCGTACTCGGCGTGATCGCGGCGCTTAACGTCAGTGAAATGGTGGGCTGGATCGAGCGGGTCAGCGGACAGCACATCTTCAGTTCCGACGTGTATTTCGTCAGCAACCTGCCATCCGAACTGCAGGGCGGGGATGTGTTGTTGATCTGCTCGGCGGGGTTCGTGTTGAGCTTCCTGGCAACGGTTTACCCGGCGTGGCGTGCGGCGAAGATCGAGCCGGCTCACGCTCTTCGCTATTCGTAAGCGCTGAAATCGCATTCGCCGGCAAGCCGGCTCCTACAGTGTTGTGGACAACGCAAAAACCTGTGGGAGCTGGCTTGCCAGCGAAGAGGCCGGTCCTGCTAGCCTCATGCCTCCTTCGGCAACTCAATCACAAACCGAGTCCAGCCGTTTTCCGATTCGCAATGAATCTTCCCGCCGTGGGCGTTGACAATCGACTGGGTGATCGCCAATCCCAGTCCCGCATGCTCGCTGCTGCCTTCGTGGCGTGCAGGATCCACGCGGTAGAAGCGGTCAAACAGGCGCGGCAGCAAATCCTTTGAAATCCCGTCGCCGCTGTTTTCAACTGTCAGGCTCAGGCCTTTGGGTTGATCGATTATCTTCACCCATACCTCGCCATCAGCGGGCGTAAACCGCAACGCGTTGTCCAGTAAATTGGAAAGCGCCCGTCGCAACATGTTCCGATCACCCATGATGTGCCCGTGGCCTTCGCGGTTCAGCGTCACCCGAACGTCCTCGGCCAGCGGTGCGAAAAATTCCAGTAACACATCCGCCTCTGCCGCCAGATCCAGCGCTTCGCGTTTGGGCATCAACAATCCATGGTCGGCTTTCGCCAGGTACAACATGTCGTTGACCAACTGCGCCATCCATTGCAGTTCTTCGAGGTTGCTGTGCAGCGCTTCGCGGTAGTCCTCGATAGGGCGAGGGCGGGTGAGGGTGACTTGGGTGTGGGTCAGCAGGTTCGACAGCGGAGTGCGCAGTTCATGGGCGATGTCGGCGGAGAACGCCGAAAGCCGTTGGAAGGCGTCGTCGAGTCTTCCGAGCATTTCGTTGAAGCTGTGGGCCATCTCCGCCAGCTCCGACGGCATGCTGTCTTCCGGCAGGCGTGCGTTGAGCGAATGCGCTGAAACACCGCTGGCTATCGCGCTCATGCGTCGTAGTGGCCGCAACCCGCTGCGTGCCGCCCAGGCGCCGAGCAGGGCGGTGGCCAGGGCCGACAGGCCGACGGTCATCCAGATCAAACGCTGCATGCGTTGCAGGAAGTGTTGGTGATGGGTGATGTCCAGCAGCAGGGTCAATTGCGGTGAGTCGGGTTTGTCGTCAAACAGTGGTGCATTCAGGACGCGGTAGTCGGTTCCATGGTCGTTGATGGTCGATAACCCCGGTTTTTGCGGGAGCATGTCCGGCAGGCTTGCGGAACTGTCATACCAGCGCCGGCCGTCGCTGCCGGTGATGCGCAATGAGAGATCGGCCTGGCGGCTTAATTCATCGGCCAGTTTGACTTCACTGTCCCGCGACTGAATGTCATGCAGCGCTCGCCGTACGCCGATCAGCTTGCCGTCGAGCAACTGCTGATCAAGCTCAACGAAGTGAGCCTCGCTGGCGCGGCTGAACAGCACCCCGGCGAACAACGACACCACTGCGGTGCACGCCGCGAAAAGCAGTGCCAGGCGACTGCTCAGTGAAAGTCGTGGCATCAGGCTGGACGCTCTTCGAGTACGTAACCCATGCCGCGTACGGTGTGGATCAGTTTGTTGGGGAATTCATCGTCGATTTTAAGGCGCAGGCGGCGGATCGCGACTTCGATGACGTTGGTGTCGCTGTCGAAATTCATGTCCCAGACCTGGGAGGCGATCAGCGATTTGGGCAGCACTTCGCCCTGGCGGCGCAGGAGCATTTCCAGCAAGGCGAACTCCTTGGCGGTCAGGTCGATGCGCTGGCCGCCGCGTTCGACCCGGCGGCGGATCAGGTCCAGGCGCAGGTCGGCCAGTTGCAGGCTGGTTTCCTGGGGCGTCGCGCTGCCACGACGCAACAGGCTGCGAACCCGGGCGAGCAATTCGGAAAAGGCGAAAGGCTTGACCAGGTAGTCGTCGGCGCCGAGCTCGAGGCCGTGAACCCGGTCTTCCACGGCATCCCGCGCCGTCAGAAACAGAACCGGCGTGTCCAGGCCGGCGCTGCGCACGGCCTGCAGAATCTGCCAGCCATCGCGACCAGGCAGCATCACATCGAGAATCAGCAACGCGTAGTCGCCGCTCAACGCCAATTGCTGGCCGGTGCTGCCATCGGCCACCAGTTCGGTGTTGAAGCCGGCCTCGCTCAGGCCCTGGCGCAAGTACTGGCCGGTTTTTGGTTGGTCTTCGACGATCAGCAGTTTCATGGGCAACTCGGGTTAAATGGAACGACAGCTTTATACCGTGGGCGGCAGCGCGGCAGGCCTAGCTGACAAAGTTGTAATCTGGCTGTCAGGTTGCGGGCAGCGGTAACAGTCTAGAGTTTTCCACAGGCTGAACCTTATCTTGTTGGAGTACGACCATGTTTTTGCGCAAATCCCTGGCATTGGCCGCTTGTGTGTTGGCACTGAGCTCACCGGTCTGGGCCGCACCCGCGAGTTCCTACGACTTCGGCCAACCGGCACCCGCGTCCAAGGCGACCCGCAGCGTCGAGGTGGTGATGGGCGACATGTCGTTCACCCCCAAGGCCATCGATATCAAGGCCGGGGAGACCATTCGCTTTGTACTGGTGAATAAAGGTCAATTGCTGCACGAGTTCAACCTCGGTGACGCGGCGATGCATGCCAAACACCAGCAGGAAATGTTGCAGATGCAGCAAAGCGGCATGATGACGCCTACAGGCATGATGAACATGGATCACGGCTCGATGGCCGGGATGGATCACGCATCTCAAGGGCATGCCATGAAGCACGACGATCCCAACAGTGTACTGGTAGCGCCGGGTAAAACCGCCGAACTGACCTGGACCTTCGGCAAAGCCACCAACCTGGAATTTGCCTGCAACGTCCCCGGCCATTACCAGGCCGGCATGGTAGGCAAATTGACAGTCAGTCAGTAAGCACTCAAAGGCGGGAACAAAGGCTGGTAGAATCCGCTGATTCTTCAGTCAGGTTTCCGCCATGCATCCCGCAGCCGAACACTCGCCGCTGGGCAAATCCAGCGAATACATTGCCACTTACACGCCGTCCTTGCTGTTCCCGATTCCGCGTACCGCGAAGTGGGCCGAGCTGGGCCTGACGGCTGAAACCCTGCCGTACAAGGGTGTGGACTTCTGGAACTGCTTTGAACTGTCGTGGCTGTTGCCGTCGGGCAAGCCGGTGGTGGCCATCGGTGAGTTCAGCATTCCGGCGGATTCGCCGAACATCATTGAGTCTAAGTCGTTCAAGCTGTACCTCAACTCCCTGAACCAGACACCGTTCGCCGACACCGCGAGCCTGGAGGCGACGCTGGTCAAGGACCTGTCCGCCGCTGCCGGCAAACCGGTCGGCGTGCGTATTCGCAGCCTGAAAGAGGTCGAGGCCGAAGGTGTCGTGGCGTTGCCCGGTGTGTGCATCGATGAGCTGGATATCAGCGTCAGCAACTACGAGCACCCGCGTCCGGAACTGCTGCGTTGCGATGAGACCCGTATTGTCGAAGAGAGCGTGCACAGTCATCTGCTCAAGTCCAACTGTCCGGTCACCCGTCAGCCGGACTGGGGCAGCGTGGCGGTGGAGTACCGTGGCGCGGCGCTGGATCATGCGAGCTTGCTGGAATACATCGTCAGCTTCCGTCAGCACTCGGATTTCCACGAACAATGCGTGGAGCGCATCTTCCTTGACCTGCAGCGCTTGCTGAAGCCGGAGAAGTTGACGGTTTATGCGCGTTACGTTCGTCGTGGCGGACTGGATATCAACCCGTATCGCAGTACTGAAGAGGTGCAGCTGTCGAACCATCGTCTGGTCCGTCAATGAAGATCTAATGCAGGAGCGAGCAAGCTCGCTCCTGCAAGGTTTTGTTCAGATCCCCATGTTGCCCAGGGCTTGCGCGATGTTGCGCAGGGTGCCGGCCAGGGTAGGGTGTTCGAGTTCGAAGCGTTCCACCGCCAGATTGACGCCATCGGCGAGGTTGACATCCTTGGTCTTGGTTTCGAGTTCAAGTTCAAGCTGGATCTGTTGCATCAGCGCGTGCAGGTCTGCGCGCTCGGCTTCTGTCAGCGGAGGATTCTGTTCCAATTGCTCGCGCAGGGTATTGAGCTGTTCTTGCAGTTCGCGGGCAGGCATTGCGTTCTTCCTTTTATCGATTGGCATTGGCATAGACCGCGATGGCGCGCCAAAGGTCTATGGCTAACCTTTAGATTAATCCACTCCCGCCTAACCTGCATGATCTCGATCAGGGCTTTTCGCCTTTGAGCCGGCGCAGGCTGATATCGGCCAGGCAGGTGTCGAGCTCACCCAGGTGATCGATCACCGAATGCACGCCCAGGGCGAAAAGTTGCATCGTTGCCTTGCCGCGTTTCAGATCGCGCTCTTGAGGCGACAGCGCCTGCCATTCAATGGGCGACATCCCGCAAAGCGAGCCGCAGGACGCCAGACCGATCGTCCACAGGCCGGCATTGAGCCCGGCTTGCAGCAAGCGCGGTTCGCCGCTGACCAGTACGCAGCCATCCAGCTTCTCGACATTCAGCGCCATCAACGCTTGCCAGCAGGCATGCGGCGCCGGCCAAGGATTGATTGTCGCGAGGTGTTGCGAAGGTTTGATCCATTCCGGCAGGGCAGCGGCCAACGGAAGGCTGAGGGAGGGCGGCAGTTCGTCGAGCCAGGCGCAGGGAATCTGTTGATGCTGCAAGCTGCGCAGGCTCTTCAGGGCGCCGGGCGTGGCCTCGGCGTGCTCGGCCGCGTGGCTGCCGTTGAGGCGCGTACGGGCACCGAAATCCACCAGGCAGCCACTGAGGCCGAACAGCACGGCGGTCAGGCGCGGCGCTGTTTGAGGCGAGGTTTCGGCGTGTGGCATGTGAGCGTCCCTGAAATAGCCTGAAGGCTAAGCGACGACGGTGACAGTTGAGTGACACAGCTGTTAATTGCTCACAATCGAGACGAATCATCTGCCGATGTACTGGCGCAATGCTGCCTAAAGCGGTGTTTCCGTCATATACTGGCGTCCTTTAGGCTTGGCCAATACGCCGACGACTGTAAAATCCAAGGAGTTTTTCTATGCGCTGGAGTCATCATCTAGCTCAGCTTTGTGTGTACGCCAGCGCGTTGCTGGTTCCGTTCGTTGCTCAGGCAGCTTCGGAAGACGACCCTTGGGAAAGCATCAACCGCCCGATCTACAAGTTCAACGACGTACTCGACACCTATGCGCTGAAGCCTTTGGCCCAGGGCTATCAGTACGTGACGCCGCAGTTTGTCGAAGACGGCATTCATAACTTCTTCCAGAACATCGGTGATGTGCGCAACCTGGCCAACGACCTGTTGCAAGCCAAGCCGGCCGCCGCCGGTGTCGATACGGCACGCCTGATTTTCAACACCACCTTCGGCCTGTTGGGTTTCATCGATGTCGGCACCAAGATGGGCTTGCATCGCAATGATGAAGACTTCGGCCAGACGCTTGGTTATTGGGGCGTGGGCAGTGGTCCTTACGTAATGCTGCCCTTCTTGGGCCCAAGCACTTTGCGCGACGCGCCATCGAAATTCGCCGACACCTATACCGGCGCTTACCGCTATGTGAATGACGTGCCGGTGCGTAACTCGTTCTACGCCCTGGATGTCACTGACACCCGCGCCAACCTGCTGTCGAGCGAGAAGCTGATCACTGGCGACAAGTACACCTTCATCCGTAACGCGTACTTGCAGAACCGCGAATTCAAGGTCAAGGACGGTCAGGTCGAAGACGATTTTTAAATCCTGACCGATAAAACAAAAAAGCGGCCGTCATCGGGCCGCTTTTTTTTCGTCTGGAGCGACGTTATTTCATTCTCAATATTGTAAGGCCGAGTTTCTGATTGCCGTCTTCCAATTCTTTCACCCACACCACCTCGGTGTCGGCTTCGAGCCCTTTCAACGCGGCATGCTCGGATTCAATGCGTACAAGTAGCCGGTCACCGACCCCGAACGAGCGTCGCGCCTGAAGCTGCATGCCACTGCTGGAAAGGTCGATACAGACGGCTGGCACCTCATCCCCCTCATGAATCAGCGACACATCGGCATCGACCCGCATGCGGATGTAATCGCGCTTTTCGCTATAGTCTCGGCGGGTTTGGCTCATGGGTTTGATCCTTCCATTGGGTTACGGTTTTGACGGTTCTTATAACTCTCGGTGATTTGACAAGTGTAGACGTCAAGCGACCATCGGCGTGAGCTTGAAACGCCTCGCGGATGGGAGTACCGTCTGCGCCTTAGAAGGGCACCTCTGGTGTACACGTGTGTCGGGCCAATGCTCGAAAACAGTGCGCCAGAGAGGCTAGAAAGCGAATCCAGTAGTTGAGCCGGGCCAAAAACCCGAGCCGCTACGCCAACCTAATTCTGGCGCCGTTTGCCCACATGCCAAAAACCAGTGCCACGCTGCTGATAATCGATGATGACGAGGTAGTGCGCGCGAGCCTCGCCGCCTATTTGGAAGACAGTGGTTTCAGCGTCTTGCAGGCCAGCAATGGCCAGCAGGGTCTTCAGGTATTCGAGCAAGACAAGCCCGACTTGGTGATCTGCGATCTGCGCATGCCGCAGATGGGCGGGCTCGAACTCATCCGCCAGGTGACCGAGCTGTCGCCGCAAACGCCGGTGATCGTGGTGTCGGGCGCCGGTGTGATGAACGACGCGGTCGAAGCGTTGCGCCTGGGCGCAGCGGATTACCTGATCAAGCCTCTCGAAGATCTGGCCGTGCTCGAGCACTCTGTGCGTCGGGCCCTGGATCGTGCGCGCCTGCTCCTGGAAAACCAGCGCTACCGCGAGAAGCTGGAGAAGGCCAACCGTGAGCTCGCCGCCAGCCTGAACCTGCTCCAGGAAGACCAGAATGCCGGTCGCCAGGTGCAGATGAACATGCTGCCGGTCAGCCCCTGGACCATCGACGAGTTCAAGTTTGCTCACCAGATCATCCCGTCACTGTACCTGTCGGGTGATTTCGTCGACTATTTCCGCGTCGACGAGCGCCGGGTGGCGTTCTACCTGGCGGACGTTTCCGGACATGGCGCCTCTTCAGCCTTCGTCACCGTGCTGTTGAAGTTCATGACCACGCGCCTGCTGTTCGAGTCCAAGCGCAGCGGTACATTGCCGGAATTCAAGCCTTCAGAGGTTCTTGGTCATATCAACCGGGGCCTGATCAGTTGTAAGCTGGGTAAACACGTCACAATGGTCGGTGGAGTCATCGACGAGGAGACAGGTTTGTTGACCTATAGCATCGGTGGTCATTTGCCGTTGCCAGTGCTGTACACACCCGACAGTGTTCGTTACCTGGAAGGGCGTGGCCTGCCGGTGGGCCTCTTCAACGAAGCCACCTACGAAGACCACGTGCTGGAACTGCCGCCGACCTTCAGCTTGACGCTGATGTCTGATGGCATTCTGGACCTTTTGCCAGAACCCACACTCAAAGAAAAAGAAGCGGCATTGCCCCAACGGGTCAAGGCGGCGGGCGGCAGCCTGGATGGTCTGCGGCAGGTTTTTGGATTGGCCACGCTAGGGGAGATGCCGGATGATATCGCCCTGTTGGTGTTGAGCAGGAATCTTTAATGAGTACCGGTAGAATCCAGTTCGCCGAGCAGGACGGCACCTTCGTCCTCAAGTTCGTCGGTGAAGTTCGCCTGACCCTGTGTTCGGCGTTGGATGCGACTATTGATCGGATCTTCACGGCGTTGAATTTCAACACCATCGTGATCGACCTGACTGAAACCCGCAGCATCGACAGCACCACCCTTGGCCTTCTGGCCAAGCTGTCGATTCTCTCGCGGCAAAAGGTCGGCCTGCTGCCGACCGTCGTCACCACCCACGAAGACATCACCCGGCTGCTGCAGTCCATGGGCTTCGAGCAAGTGTTCAACATCGTTGACAAGCCCGTGCCGTGCCCGGAATGCCTGGACGACCTGCCTGATCAGGACCAGTCCGAAGAAGTGGTGCGAATCAAGGTGCTGGAAGCGCACAAGATCCTCATGGGGCTGAACGACCATAATCGCGAAGCGTTCCATGATCTGGTGAATGCGCTGGAGCGGCATTGATCCCCTGAGGCCGTTGCGAAGCCAGCGTATTGCCTGATGCGCACAAAAAAGGGCGAACCCGATGGTTCGCCCTTTTTTGCGCGTATGTCGAACTAGATCACAGCTTGGCTTGCAGCAATGCCTCGAGTTTCTCCTGATCGCGCGCGAACTGACGAATACCTTCAGCCAGTTTCTCGGTCGCCATCGCATCCTCGTTGGACAACCAGCGGAACTGCGCTTCATTCAGGCTCAAGCGTGCTTCACCGGCATGCCCTGGCGCCAGTTTTCGCTCCAGCTTGCCAGTATCTGCCGCCAGCTTGTCGATCAGGTCCGGGCTGATGGTCAGGCGGTCGCAACCGGCCAGTTGTTCGATCTGGCCCAGGTTACGAAAGCTCGCGCCCATCACGACGGTTTTGTAGTCGTTGGCCTTGTAGTAGTTGTAGATGCGGGTTACCGACTGCACGCCCGGATCGTCCGCGCCGGTGTAGTCGTTGCCGTTGGCTTTCTTGTACCAGTCATAGATACGGCCCACGAACGGCGAAATCAGGAACACCCCGGCGTCAGCGCAAGCAGCCGCCTGAGCGAAGGAAAACAGCAGGGTCAGGTTGGTCTGGATGCCTTCCTTTTCCAGGATCTCCGCCGCGCGGATGCCTTCCCAGGTGGAGGCGATCTTGATCAGCACGCGGTCGCGGCCGATGCCGGCCTTTTCGTACAGCTCGATCAGACGATGCGCGCGCTTCAATACGGCGTCAGTGTCGAATGACAGGCGCGCATCCACTTCGGTGGAAATGCGCCCCGGGATCACTTTCAGGATTTCTTGACCCACTGCAACGCCAAACCGGTCGCTGGCCAAGCCCACATCGCCCTTGCAGTCGTTGACGCAAGCGTTCAGCAATTCGGCGTAAGCAGGAATCGCCGCCGCTTTGAGCAGCAGGGAAGGGTTGGTGGTGGCGTCTACCGGTTTAACCCGAGCGATTGCTTCGAAGTCGCCGGTGTCGGCAACGACGGTGGTCATTTGTTTGAGTTGTTCCAGCTTGGAAGTCATGGGCGTGCTCTGTCCTATGGGTCTGATGACATTACCCGAGCGCTGACAGCCACTCAAGGGCGCTTACGTGTATCGATGGCCCCTGCGGCAACAACCTGAAAACGGCTGTTTGAAAGGCGGGGCGAGGTCTCGGTAAATACGATGCCAAAACAGACCACAGGTTCAAAGCAACCGACCGTCAGCGCCCCTCAAGCAACGCCGCCGCCTGATCCAGCAACGCCAACGGCTCTTTGGCCTTGTGGATATCCACCGACAACAACTGCCGAAACTTGCGCGCCCCCGGAAACCCGGTGCCCAGGCCAAGCACATGGCGGGTAATGTGGTGCATCGAACCGCCGGCATCGATGTGCGCAGCGATATACGGCCGCAATTGCGCCAACGCCTCGGCGCGAGTGATCACCGGTGCCGTACTGCCAAACAACTGCTGGTCCACCTCGGCCATCACATAAGGGTTGTGATACGCCTCACGACCCAGCATCACACCGTCGAACGTCTGCAAATGCTCGTGACAGGCTTCCAGCGTCTTGATCCCGCCGTTGAGAATGATCTCCAGCTCCGGAAAATCCGCCTTCAACCGCGCCGCCACGTCATAACGCAGGGGCGGAATGTCGCGGTTCTCCTTCGGCGACAACCCCTCCAGAATCGCAATCCGCGCATGCACGGTAAAACTGGTGCACCCGGCATCCCGAACCGTCCCCACGAAATCACACAACTCTTCGTAACTGTCCCGCCCATTAATGCCGATGCGATGCTTCACCGTCACCGGAATCGACACCGCATCCCGCATCGCCTTCACACAATCAGCCACCAACTGCGGATGCCCCATCAGGCAAGCACCGATCATGTTGTTCTGCACCCGATCACTCGGGCAGCCGACATTCAGGTTCACCTCGTCGTACCCGTGGTCCTGGGCCATGCGAGCGCAGGCGGCCAGATCCAGCGGAACGCTGCCACCGAGTTGAAGCGCGAGAGGATGCTCGGCGTCGTTATGGCGCAGGAAACGCTCGTGATCGCCGTTGAGCAGAGCACCGGTGGTGACCATTTCGGTGTAGAGGAGGGCGTTTTTTGAGAGTAGGCGCAGGAAGAAACGGCAGTGTCTATCCGTCCAATCCATCATAGGTGCGACGGCAAAACGGCGGGAGAGCGGGGCAGGTGTGGTGTTGGTTACGGACATTGGGGATCTGGAATCGGTGAGGCTGGGAGGTGGGGAGTTTAACAGGATTGGGCTATTCGCTGAGATTCACGTTTGGGGTGATGCAACCGCGCCTCGTGAACTTTCAGGTTGTTGATGCCCTATAGCAAATGGCCGAGCCCAGCACTCAGGGCTCGCTCGATCAGCGGCGTCTTGAGCGCCGCAGAGTCGTCCTCAATGGCTTCAACCGGGCTTGAGTGCGATGGCGGTGCTGGCCCGGGGCTGCACGTTGCGCGGATCTGCGGCTCCCAGCGCTACACGTGGTTGATCAGGTGATCGTAGTCGTCGAGCGGGGTAGGACTCGACGATAGGAAGTTGCGCGGTTGTGGACTGGCACAATAAAGGCGGGGCAGTGCACACAAAGGCGGGACACTGGAGCAGGCGGTGGGCCGGTCGAAGCCATTCCCGCGTAATCACGACGGCTAAAGTTTTCCGGCAGGTTGTCGACAACTTGAAAATCGCACGCCATTGGCGTGCCAATAAGCAGTGTTTATACTCGGGAGCCGCAGTGCGCCAGTAAGAGTGTTCTCAGTCAGGTCGCGGTTGTGAGTTTTCAGGGATATTCAATTTCAGGGATTTTTCAATGCGCCTGTCTCGTTCAGCTCGAAAGTTGCCGTTCGCCAGTAATGTTCTCGCTTTCAGTGGCTTGTTGATGCTGAGCGGTTGCTCCACGTTGAAGTACGACGAAGCGGCGCTGAAGGAGTCCGATGTGCGCCCCATCGTGGCGGCGGACAAGGCCGCGCTGGTACGTGATGTCGAACCCCTGAACGGCCCGCTGACGCTCGAAGGCGCCGTGGCCCGTGCCATCAAGTACAACGCCGAGCAGCGCTACCGGGCGATGGAAGAGGCAGTCGCCGCCGGGACCTTCGAGGTCGGGCAGTTCGACATGCTGCCCAAGCTCATTGCGTCCGCCGGGGCTATCGCGGGCGTAACAACGAGCTGATTACCAACAGCAAGGACTCGGTCACCGGTGCGCAATCGTTGGCCAACCCATACATTTCCTCCAGTCGCGAAGCCGTCACCAGCGAGATCGGTATCTCCTGGAGTTTGCTCGACTTCGGTCAAAGTTATTACGCGGCGCGGCAGAATGCCGATCGCGTAATGATAGCCTCCGAGCGCCGCCGAAAGGCCCTGCACAATCTGATGCAGGATGTACGCAGCGCCTATTGGCGCGTGGTGGCCGCGCAAAAACTGATGCCGCTGGTGCGCACCACCATCACCGACTCCGAAGCGGCCTTGCAGGATGCGCAAAGTGCCGAAGAAGTAAAAGTCCGCTCGCCCCTGGAGCCGCTGCGCTATCAGCGACAGTTGCTGGAAAACCTGCGGCTGATGGAGTTGGTCGAGCAGGAATTGTCCACCGCGCGGGTCGAGTTGGCGGCATTGACCAACTTGCCGCTGGGTGCTGATTTCGTCGTCGTCGAGCCTGCCACCGACAATAACGGTAGTTGGCTGAATCAGCCGGTGGAGCAACTTGAAGAATATGCCCTGGTGCGCAACCCGGACCTGCGCGAAGGTATCTACAACGCACGTATCGCCCAAGAGGAAACCCGGCGCACGCTGCTGAAGCTGTTTCCAGGGATATCGTTCAACTACGGTTACAAGACCAGTAACGATCAATACCTGATCAACCGCAATTGGACCGACGCAGGCGTGCAGATCTCCTACAACTTGCTCGGGCTGTTGTCGGCGCCCGCGCAAATGCGCCTGGCCAATGCCGGGGTGGCCTTGGCGGATCAGCGGCGCATGGCCACGCAGATGGTGGTGCTGACCCAGTTGCACATTGCACGCCTGCAATATGCCAACGCTACTCACCAGTTGGCGCGTGCTGATGCCATTGCCTCGGTGGATGAGCGCCTGGCACAGCAAGTGGCCAACCAGGCCGAGGCGGCGCAGGTCACGCCACTGGATCGGGTTTCGCAACAAAGCGCCTCGGTGCTGTCGCAATTGCGCCGTTATCAAGCGTTGTCCAGCAGCCAGGCGGCGGCTTCGCGGCTACAGGCGACGCTGGGGCTGGAGCCGAGCATAGAAGGAGCCTCGAGCATGCCATTGGCGCAGTTGACCAGCGCCGTGGGCAGCGCGCTGCAAACCTGGAATCAGGGCCAGTTGCCTGCCATCAAGGCGGCGCCATGAAAGCGGTGCGCCTCCCGCTCGCAGTCGCCGCGTTGCTCTGCTGGGGCGTGGCGCACGCGGCTGTGCCGGATGCCGATTCAGGGCTCGATAACCGTGAAATTCGCGCGCAGCTGACGCCGTTGCGCTATACCACCTTGTCCGCCGAGATCGGCGCGAAAATTACCCGTCTGCCACTGGCCGAAGGCGGGTCCTTCAAGCAGGGGCAGGTGCTGGTGCAGTTCGATTGCCTGCTGCAGCAAGCGCAACTGGCTCAGGCTCAAGCCTCTCTGATGGCCGCCGATGCCAGCTTGAAGGGCAATCAGAAACTGGCGCAGCTCAACTCGGTCGGTGAGGTGGAGCTGAATGTATCCAAAGCGCAAGCGCTCAAGGCCCAGGCCGAGGTGTCGGGCAGCCGCACGGTGCTGAGCAAGTGCCAGATTACCGCGCCGTTCGCCGGGCGCATCGCCGAGCAGAAAGTGCGCGAGCAGCAATTCGTGCAGCCCGGCCAGCCGCTGCTGGAAATCCTCGATGACAGCACCCTGGAGCTCGAATTCATCGTGCCCTCGCGCTGGTTGGCGTGGCTGCATCCCGGTAGCGGTTTTCAGGTCAATATCGACGAAACGGGCAAGACCTATCCCGCCAAGGTCCAGCGTATCGGCGCCCGGGTGGATGCGGTGACCCAATCGATCAAGCTCGGCGCGGTCATCGACGGTCGTTTCCCCGAGTTGATGGCGGGCATGAGTGGTCGGGTGGCAATGACGCCGCCTTAGGTGATACCTGGCCTGCTTGATCAAAACTTCATTCCACTGCGTGCACGGTAGCGCCCAGGAGTTAGCCATGACCCAGTCCCTCGAGTCTCTGCTGCGTTCTTCATTGAAGGCCGCCAGTGGCCCGCGCTTGCTTCGCACCTCGCAGTTGCTGTCGTTGGAGCAGCGCTTCATGTTCGACGGCGCGGCAGTGGCCGATGCGGCCCACGCGGCACAGGCGCCGGACGCAGCAGTGGTGGCGGCGGTACCGCCGGCGGTCACGGTGCGCGAGGCCGAGCCGGCCAAGGATAGCGGCAAGAAGGAAGTGGCTCTGGTCGATACCTCGGTGGCCAACTACAAGGCCCTCGAAGCCGGCGTGCGCGATGGCGTTGGCATCGTCGAGTTCGACGGCAGCAAGGATGGCCTGGCGCAAATTGCTGCCTGGGCCAGCACCCAGAGTGGGCTGGATGCGATTCATATTCTGTCCCATGGCTCCGAAGGTGTGCTCAACCTGGGCTCGTCGCAACTGACGCAGAGTTCGCTGTCCGACAGCACCACTCAAGCCGAACTGGCGCAATTGGGTCAGGCGCTCACCGCCGACGGCGACCTGTTGCTATACGGTTGCGATGTGGGCGCAGGTGACGGCGCAGCATTGCTCAGCGGCCTGGCACAGGCGACCGGCGCTGACGTGGCCGCATCGACCGACCTCACCGGCGCCGCCCGCCTGGGCGGCAACTGGACGCTGGAGGCGCACAGCGGCGTCATCGACACTCGGGAGCTGGCGCTGGTCCAGTACGACGGCGTGCTCGATACCGTCTACTTCAACGGCGCCGAATCGAACTATGACTACACCAATATCACGATCGACAGGCTGGTCAGCAATACCAGTGGTAGTGGCAACGGCACGGTCCACATCTATTTCCAGGCCGACAATATGGGCTTCGATGCCGGCTTGAATCCCTTCAACTTCTCCATTGGGGGCGGCAACGGCACCCGCCTGGTCATCACCGCCGAGAATGGTTATACCTTCGACCTCACCGGCCTGACCGCGCAAGCCTGGACCGGCACCCTGCATTTCACGCTGACGTACGCCAACGGTAGCACCAGCAACTTCGACCAGGGCGGCGTAGACCCGAACATGATGGTCCCGATATCGTCCTTCAGCCAGAGCATCAACGACGTCGTCCGCGTCACCATCGACTCGAATGACTACTCGATCTTCCAGAATTTCATCATCACCGACGTCAAGCTGGCCTCACCCGTTGCCACCGTCAGTTCCGCCTCGTTGTCCGCCGACACCGGCACCAGCGCCAGCGATTTCGTCACCAGTACCGCCAGCCAGACCATCAGCGGTTCGCTGTCGGCTGCCCTGGGCACGGGTGAGCGGGTGCAAGTCTCCTACGACAACGGCAGTACCTGGAACAACGCCAGTAGCTATGCCGTAGGCTCCACCAGCTGGAGCACCACCACCACGCTGGCCGGCAGCAACACCTTCATGGCCCGCGTCATCAATACCAACGCCACCAGCAGCACCGCCTACAGCCACACTTACACGCTGGACACCACGGCACCGACCACCACACTCAGTAACCTGGCGTTATCAGTGGACACAGGCACCAGCAGTACCGACTTCATCACCAAGACCGCCAGTCAGACCATCAGCGCTACCCTCAGCAATACCTTGGCAGCAGGCGATGTCCTCTATGGCTCGCTGGACAACGGCGCCACCTTTACCGACATCACCAGTAAAGTCAGCGGCACTACCCTGACCTGGAACGGTGCCACGCTTTCGAGCAGCAACACCCTGATGCTGCGAGTGACCGACAGCGCCGGCAATAACGGCGTGGTCACCAGCAGGGCGTACACCCTGGACACCACTGCGCCTGCCAACAGCATTGCCAGCGCCAGCTTCTCCAACGACAGCGGTACGTCCAGCACTGATTTCATCACCAATACCGCCGCCCAAACGGTCAGCGGCACCTTGTCGGCCAACCTGGCGGCGGGGGATACGGTGTATGTCTCGCTCAACAACGGAGCGACCTGGACGGCCGCCAGTGCCAGCGTGGGCAGCAACGTCTGGTCGCTGGCCGGTGTGACCCTGACCTCCAGCAGCAACCTGCGCGTCAAGGTCAGCGATGCTGCGGGCAACGACGGCGCGGTCTTGTCGCAGGCCTACGTGTATGACACCAGCGCGCCGACCACCACGTTCAGCGGCTTGAGTTTTTCCAACGACACGGGTACCGCGGGCGACTTCATCACCAACAGTGCGTCACAGACCCTCCAGGCCACGCTCAGCGGCGCGCTGGCCGCGGGTGACATCCTCTATGGTTCACTGGACAACGGCAGCACTTTTACCGACATCACCAGCAAGGTCAGCGGCACTACCTTGAACTGGAACGGCATAACGCTTACCGCCAGCAACACCCTGCAGCTCAAGTTGGTGGATGCGGCCGGCAACCAGGGCGCCGTTCGCAGCCAGGCTTACGTACTGGACAGCAGCGCACCGGCTGCACCGACCATCACGCTCGCCACTGCAAGTGACAGCGGGATGGCCAATTCCGATGGGGTCACCAATGACGCTACGCCCATGCTGACCGGTACAGCCGAAAGCGGCAGCACTGTCAGCATCTACGATGGCGCCACACTGCTGGGCAGCGTCGTCGCCACGGGTGGCGCCTGGAGCTACACCACTGGCGTGCGCAGCGACGGTGGGCATGTCTTCACGGCCACGGCCACCGATTCGGCAGGCAATGTCTCGGCGGCGTCGTCCGCGGCGCAGGTCACGGTCGACACCATTGGGCCAGCGGTGGGTTCAGTCGCCGTGCCGGCCAACGGCACGTATTACAGCGCCAGCGCGTTGAATTTCACGGTCAACTTCAACGAAGCGGTGTACGTCGACACCACGGGCGGTACGCCCCGTATCGCTATCGTGGTCGGCGCCACGACTCGATATGCCAGCTATGTTTCCGGCTCCGGTGGCAGCGCGCTGGTGTTCAGCTATACCGTGGCCAATGGAGATATCGATAGCAATGGCATCACCGTCGGCGCGCTGGCCCTCAACGGCGGTAGCCTGCGAGACCAGGCCGGCAACGACGCGAGCACCACCCTTAACAGCGTCGGCAGCACCGCCGGTGTTGGCGTAGACGGCAGCAGCCCGAGCATCTCCAGCATCAGCGCCAGTACCGCCGACGGTGCCTATGGCAGCGGCCAGACCATCACCCTCACGGTCGACTTTTCTACAGCGGTAACCGTCGATACCACCGGCGGCACCCCGACGCTGGCCCTGGACGGTGGCGGCACTGCCACTTACACCGGTGGGTCGGGCACCAATGCCTTGACCTTCAGCTACACCGTCGGCGCCGGCCAGAACAGCGCCGATCTCGACTACAGCTCGACCAGCGCCCTGGCGCTCAACGGCGCCACCATCATCGATGCCAGCGGTGCCCACCAGCCCGCCGTGCTAACCCTGGCCACCCCCGGCACGGCCGGGTCGTTGGGCGCCAACAAGGACATCGTCATCGATACCGCGGCGCCGACCAACACCGCGGCCAGCGCGGTCTTTTCCGCCGATACCGGCACCTCGGCCGTCGACCTCGTTACGCGCACCGCAGCCCAGACCATCAGTGGCACGCTGGCGGCCAATCTGGCGTCTGGCGAGCACGTCTACGTGTCACTCGACAACGGCGCGACCTGGTCCCTGGCCACCGCCAGCGTCGGTAGCAGCACCTGGACGCTGGCCGGCCAGACACTGACCGGCAGCGGGACGCTCAAGGTGCGTATCAGCGACGACGCCGGCAACAATGGCGCGAGCTATTCGCAGGCTTACGTGCTCGATACCACCGCGCCGACCATCACCTTCAGCGGTCTGTCGCTGTCTGCGGACACGGGCATCAGCCACAGCGATTTCATCACGAATACGGCTGCGCAGACCATCAGCGCCACCCTCAGCGCAGCACTGGCCGCGGGCGACGTTGTCTATGGGTCGCTGGATAACGGCGCCACCTGGACCGACATCACCAGCAAGGTCAGCGGCACGACCCTGACCTGGAACGGCGTGACCCTGGCCGCCAGTGACACCTTGAAGCTGCGCGTCACCGACCTGGCCGGCAACAATGGGGTTGCCACCAGCCGCGCCTATGTGTTCGACACCACCGGCCCGAGCACCACTGTCGCCACCGTGGGCCTGTCGAACGACAGCGGTAGCTCGACCAGCGACTTCATCACCAACGTCGCCGCGCAGAGCATCAGCGGTACCCTGTCGGCGAACCTGGCCTCGGGAGAGGTGGTGTACGTTTCGCTCGATAATGGCGCCACCTGGACCGCCGCCAGCACAACCGTCGGCAGCAATGCCTTTCAACTGAACGGCCAGACGCTGACCGCCAGCAACACCCTGCTGGTCAAGGTCAGCGATGCCGCAGGCAACGACGGCGCGGCGCTGTCGCAAGCCTATGTGTATGACACCGCCGCCACTGTCCCCGGCATCGACCCGCAATCGACCGCCAGCCTGACCCCGGTATTGACCGGCAGTGCCACCCTGGCGGCCGGCGAAACCCTGACCGTCAGCGTCGGCGGGGCGACTTACGATGTTACGCCGGTGGCCGGTGCCTGGCGCCTTGATCTGGCCACCGCAGTGCCGGCGAGCGGCGCCCTGGCGCTAGCGCTGAACCAGCAATACGACGTGGTGGTCCGCGTTACCGACCTGGCCGGCAATACCGCCAGCGACACTACTGCGGGCGAACTGATCGTGGGGACGCTCACACCCGGGACCTTGGTCAGCAGCATCAATTTCTCTCAAGACAGCGGTGCTTCGTCCTCGGACTTCATCACCAACGTGGCGACGCAAACCATCAGCGGCACCTTGTCGGCCAATTTGGGTAACAACGAGAGAGTGTTGGTATCGCTCGACAACGGCGCAACCTGGACGACTGCCAGTGCCAGCGTAGGTGCTGACACTTGGTCGCTGAGTGGCCAGACGCTGACCGCCAGCAACACGCTGCTGGTCAAGGTCAGCAACCTTGTCGGCAACGACGGCGCCGTGAGGTCGCAAGCCTATGTGTATGACACTACGGCCAGCGTCCCGAGCGTCGATGCGCAGACCACCACCAGCACCACGCCGACACTGACCGGCAGTGTGACGCTGGCACCGGATGAACACCTGACGGTCAGCGTCGGCGGGGCAACTTATGACGTCACGCCGGTGGCGGGCGCCTGGCGACTGGATCTGGCCACCGCAGTGCCGGCCAGTGGCCGGTTGAACCTGGCTCCCGGCCAACAGTACAACGTGGTCGCCACCGTCACCGATCTGGCCGGCAATGTTGCCACCGATAGCAGCAACGGCGAGCTCGTGGTCAGCAATGCCGTTACCGCCCCCGCACTGTTCCAGACACCGCCCGTGGTCCCCGTGCCTATGCCGTCCGTGGTGTATCCCGCCTCGTTGCTGCCCCCGAGCCTTAGCGATCAGAGTGCACCGCCCCCGCCGGCTCTGAGTGTTGCCAGCCAAAGCCCTTGGCAGTCGCCCGGCCTGTTCGGCCAGACGTTGCAGGCGGACGCGCCGATCCGTGGCGGGCTTGCCGAACTGCTTGGCCCCGGCGTCAGTGCGCCTCTGTCGGTGGGCCGTGAGGTGCTGGTGGCGAGCCGGCCTATCGATAATCTGGTGATGCGCAGCGGTGAGCGCATCAGCGTGCAACTCGATACCCATGCGTTCAGCCATAGCATCGCGGGAGAGCGTCTGCAGTTGAGCGCTGAACTCGAAGATGGCCGGCCGCTACCGCCCTGGCTCAAGTTCAACCCGCGCAATGGGCGATTCGAGGGCATCGCGCCCGAAGGTTTTGCCGGCAAGTTGACGGTGCGGGTCATGGCCCGGGACAGCATCGGGCATGAAGCGGTACAAGCGTTCGATATCGTCATCCAGCGTGACCATCGTGCCCAGGCGCCGGTTGGCCGAAACCCTGCGGCGGCCGTGGCCGAGCCCACCGGGCGCAGCAGCCTGAGTCAGCAACTGCATGACGCGCGCACGACGAGCGGGCAGCGCCTGGCGGGCCTGGCGGGCCTGGCGGGCCTGGCGCAGAGTGCGGGTGTGCCCGGCAGGCCGCTATGAGCGACGGGGCACCCATCGACGTCGCGGGTTCCACGGCGGTGCATGCGTCGGTCAATCCGCTGCTGACACTGATAGAGCTCGGGCAGCGGGCCCGGGCCGCAACCAGCACTGCCGAGCTGGGCTTTTTATTGGTCAACGACACCCGTTTGTTGCTCGCCTATCGCCAAGCGGCTTTATGGATGACCGACGGCGGTGTACGCGCGCTGTCCGGCGTGGTTTCGGTCGACGGCAACGTCCCCTATGCGCAGTGGTTGCGGCTCTTGGGTGAGCACCTTTCGGCCATTCACCCGGCGGATAGCCCGTTGCCGGTGGACATCGCCTCGCTGCCAGCGGACATTCGCACAGAGTGGGGCGAATGGTTGCCTGGCGCTGCCACCTGGGTGCCCTTGAATGCCGTCGGCGGCGGGCTGCTGCTGGCCAGTGACTGGCCCTTGGCGGTGGAGCTGGAACCTGTACTGTGCGAATGGCGAGACATCTGGCAGCACGCCTGGTGCGCATTGCAGCGCCCCGCGCGCTGGTCACCGCTGGGCTGGCGTGCCTGGTGGCGGGGTGGTTCGACGACGGTACGCTGGCGGCGTTACCTGGTGGTGGCACTGATACTGGCAGGGGTGATGTGTTTCCCTGTGCGCTTGACGGTGTTGGCTCAGGGTGAACTGGTGCCGGCCAACCCGGACACCATTCGTGCGCCACTGGATGGCGTGATCGCCGATTTCAGTGTGCGCCCCAACGAGTCCGTCAGCCCTGGGCAATTGTTGTTCTCCTTCGACCAGGCACCTTTGGACAGCCGCCTCGCCGTGGCGCGCGAGGCGGTATCAACTGCCCGAGCGCAGTATCGGCAAGCGACGCAGATGATGCTCAACGACCCGCAGGCGCGTGGGCAGATTTCCACATTGCTGGGCACGATCGCCGAAAAAGAAGCCGAGGCCACGTTTTTGCAGGGCCAGTCCGAGCGCTCCCGGGTGCTGGCACCTGGCGCCGGTATCGTCTTGCTCGACGACCCCAGCGAGTGGATTGGTCGGCCAGTTCAGATCGGCGAAAAAATCATGCAGGTCGCGGCGGCCAATGATGTCGAGATCGAGGCGTGGGTACCTATCGGGGATGCCATTCCACTGGCCGAGCAGGCGCAGGTGCAGTTGTATCTGGCGGCTTCGCCACTGACGTCGCTGTCTGGCACCTTGCGCTATATGAGCCATCGGGCAACCGCGCGTCCCGACGGGAGTTATGCCTACCGGGTGCGTGCCACGCTGGCCACTGCGGCTGACCAACGTATCGGCCTGAAGGGAACCGTCAAGCTCTATGGCGATCAGGTGTCGCTGGCTTATTGGGTGTTGCGTCGGCTGTTGGCCGTCGTACGCCAGTTTCTAGCCCTCTAGGCGGGGTTGCAGATGCCCTCGTTGCTGCCGGCCCTGCGCGAAGACTTATCCATTGTCCCGGGCCCTCGGCTGCGTGACGGACAACCCAGCTGGACGCTGCACGACCCGGCGCGCAACCTGTTCTTTCAGATCGACTGGCCCAGCTTTGAAATGCTCGGTCGCTGGGCGTTGCACCAACCCGAGGAAATCATCGCGCAGATCAACCGTGATACCACTCTGGCCCTCGACCTTGAAGCCTTTGACGAGTTGCTGGCGTTCCTGCGTAACCAGCAATTGCTGCAGCCGGCAGCCGGAGCGGCGCCGGCCATGGCGGCCCAGATGGCCAGGCAAAGCGGCAGCTGGATGCAATGGCTACTGCATAACTACCTGTTCTTGCGCATCCCCCTGGTAAGACCGGATCGCATGCTGCGCCGGGTTTTGCCTTACGTTTCGTTACTGTTTACTCGCGGGTTCTGGGTGCTCACGCTGCTGGCCGCGGTGCTGGGTGGCGTGGCGGCCTATCGCGAAAGTACACGCTTCGTGGCGACCTTGATGGATACCCTGACCTGGCAGGGCATGCTGGCGTATGGGGCGGCCATCCTGTTCGCCAAGGTCTGCCATGAACTTGGGCACGCCTTGACCGCCAAGCATTTCGGCTGCCGCGTACCCACCATGGGGGTCGCATTACTGGTGCTGTGGCCGGTGGCCTATACCGATACCAACGAAGTCTGGAAGCTGCCTCGGCGTGGTCAGCGCCTGGCGGTGGCAGGCGCCGGCATTCTCACTGAACTGGCGATCGCCGCGTGGGCCACGCTGGCCTGGGCCTGGTTGCCCGACGGCGGCCCAAAACAGGTGGCCTTCCTGTTGTCGACCACCACCTGGGTGTCGACCTTGATCATCAACGGGAGCCCGTTCATGCGCTTTGACGGCTACTTTCTGCTGTCCGACTGTCTCGGTCTTCCTAACTTGCACAACCGCGCGTTTGCCTTGGCCCGCTGGGATCTGCGCGAGCGCTTGTTCAAGCTTCAGGAGCCGGCCCCGGAACACTTCAGCCCGCGCCTGCACAAGGGCCTGGTGATCTTTGCCTGGGCGGTGTGGATCTATCGGCTGGTCCTGTTTCTGGGCATTGCGGCACTGGTCTATCACTTCTTCATCAAGGCGCTGGGCATCTTTCTGTTCGCGGTAGAAATCAGCTGGTTCATTGCCTTGCCGCTTTGGCGTGAGTTCACTGAATGGCGTACTCGTTGGCCGGCGATTCGTCAGGGCGGGCGAGTGCGCGTTTCGGGCTTGCTGATGCTGGCGCTGGTCGTGCTGCTCTTTTTACCCTGGCCAAACCGCGTGTTGACCAGTGGCCTGCTGCAACCGCAACAACGCATGGAGCTTTATGCGCCCGCGCACGCCAGGCTGACGGCGCTGCCCGTGGCCAATGGCCAAGCGGTGATCGCCAACCAGCCGTTGCTCAGCCTCGACTCGGCTGATCTGCAACTGCGTGGAGCCCAAACCACTGCGAGGCAGTCCGCCCTCAGCTGGCAATCTGGCGCCGCTGCCTTTGACAAAAATACCCGTAAGGACTGGCAGTTACTGCACGGCCAACTGGCTCATGCCAATGCCGAGCAGGCCACGGTAGGCGCTGACCTGCTGCGCTTTCGACCGATGGCGCCGTACCCGGGTCGGCTGGTGGATATCGATCCGGATCTGCGTCCGGGCGAATGGCTGAAAAACCAGGAACCCTTGGGCGAACTGATCGCAGACGGCCCCTGGCAAGTGGTGACCTACGTCGACGAGGACGAAATCCGCCGCCTGGCCATCGGCGACCGCGCGCTGTTCATCGCCGACGGCCTGGGCGGCCCGGACCTGACCGCACGGATCAGCAGCATTGACCGCAACGCCAGTCGAACCCTCGGCGAGGGGGCCTTGGCAACCTTGTCCGGTGGCCACGTGCTGGTGCGGGAAAACAACGGCATTCTGTACCCTGAACAAGCGGTGTACCGCGTCATCCTCGACATCGAGGCCAACCTTCCCGCGACCAGCCCGCTCCTGCGAGGCCGCGTGGCTATCGCCGGGCGCTGGGAATCGCCGGCGGCGAGGTTTATACGGGCGGCTGGGGCGGTGGCGTGGCGGGAGGCGGGATTTTAGGGGGGCGTGGTACGTCCGGCACGTTCCGGCGCCAGCGCCGGGCACGCATCGCGGCGACCTGTTCATCCGGGACGAATTGGCCTTGGTCAGTTGATCTGGGCAGCCAGCGTCTTTTCGTGCTTGATGTAGTCGCGCAGAGCGGCCATCGCCAGATGGCTCGTAGTTTGTCCGTTGGTCCTGGCCAGATCGGCGAGAAAATTCGACAAGTCTTCCGGCTAGTTCATAGAGATACCGGTCTTGGTGGCCTCATGGTGGATGTTTCAGCCTGAATGACCCGTATCGCAGTGAGGCAGGCCAAAGGGGCGCCGAGGAAGGGCACCCCTTTTGTGAGATCAGGACGGTTCAGCGTCCAAACGTCGTGCAATGACATCCAGCACATCGCAACCATCGCGCAACGGAATGCTGCACAGCAGCGCGAAGTCGCTGAGGATGACCGAGTCGGTACTGATTTCGCCGCGCATGGCGAGGTTTTCGAGAACCTGAGTCACGGCTCCGATTCTATATCTGGCCGTGGTGAGCAGTGAGTGCAAGGGTTGTGTGGTGTTCACAAATAGCGAGGGAAGATCATCGGCATTGCTGGTTAAAGCCATGTACTCATTCATAAGCGAAGCTCCATTAGTTTGAATGAGCTATCACTCAATCGTCGCCAAACGAGAGGGTGGTAGCCGTACGCGGGTTGGCGAACCGGGCAATGGAGAAACCGGCAGACCCTTGGGTCTCCCGCGCACAGCCACCATAAAACAGGTAGCTAGGTGCGTTCCGAAGCGCTCCGAAATGCTCGGAAGCTTCAGTTCAATTGCCATCGAGTCGCCAAACCCGACACGCCATTTTGGCGCTGGACGGACTATAGGCCTCGTGACAAAAACGCAGCAATGGCGAAGTGTACGGACAATTCCTGTCTTCGTGTAGGACAGTGCCTTTTTTGGGAGACAGCCTCGCTCATCGCCGGTGTTTTGCTGTTGAGCACCTGTTCGGGTGTGACGTCTCATGAAACGTATTCGGCCGAATCCGTGCCATCTGCCGGCTTCGGTCCGGGGCCGACCGGTTCCATCCCCAACAAGATGAATTTCCAGGGCAATGCGCTGAGCATAGCGTCGGCGAGTACAGTTCAGGTTTGCTGCGCTGCGTAAATGGGGACTGCACAACTAAATCCGTCCCCATTTTTTGAATAAGGAGACTCCTATGACCACTGCACATGTTTTCATCGCCACCAGTCTGGATGGCTTCATCGCCCGTACCGATGGGGGCATTGAATGGCTATTGCAGCGCGATGATCAGAGCGAGGATCACGGCTACCTGGACTTCATCGCCGACAAGGATGCGATCGTGATGGGGCGGGGGAGCTATGAGAAAGTGCTGACCTTCGACACCTGGTTCTACGACCGGCCGGTAGTGGTGTTGTCTCAACAGTTGGCCGATTCGCAGGTGCCCGAGGCGCTGGAGGGCAAGGTGCGTTTTTCCAGCCTCACTCCTTCAGACCTATTGGCGGAACTGGCGAGGCAAGGTGTGCGTCGTGTCTATGTCGATGGCGGACAGTTGGTGCAATCATTCCTGCGTGACGGGTTAGTCGCCGATATGGTGATCACTACGGTTCCCGTGCTGATCGGGTCGGGAAGACCATTGTTCGGGGCCCTTACGCAGGACATTGAATTGAAGCTGGTAAGCAGCCGATGCTTTCCTTCGGGTCTAGTGCAGTCGACCTATCAGGTGGCTCCTTGACCTTCCGGAGGGAGGCGCGATCCACGGCGAGGGCAAGATGGAATCTCGTCCACGGTACCGTCGAGTAAATGACCGTATATGGGGGATCACGGTCATTCAGGCGTCATCATCACTGCGAGCGTCATCTTGATGAATTCTTCATTACTGTTGATCGCTTAAGCAAACTTGGATATCTGGAATCGATGAGGCTGGGAGGTGTGGCGTTTAACAGGATTGGGCTATTCGCTGAGATTCCCGTTTGGAGCGATGCAATTGCGTCTTTTGAATTTCCAGGCTGTTGATGCCATATAGCAAATGTAGGAAATCTCCCTCAACTCGCGTCGACATTGCCCATATTGTTATTCCCCTAGCCACCCCGATACCCTTTTACAGTCGCTGCAACATCAGCGGCAAGGGTGTGGAAGCCCTTCTCAAGATCTAGGCGCACAAGGCGCCACCTGAATTTAAGCAGGCGCTTTTTTCATGTCTGCTGTTAAATTATGGCGGCTGTGCGAGGGGCACTTTCGGGTGCGCCGGGTTCCTAGATCCCCGGTCTTCCACACCTGCGCACAGCTGCCACCCATCATGTGGAAGTGATGCTGGCAGATCCTTTATCAATTCTCGGAACGATACTAATGAAGAAGATCACTCCCTTTTTCATTCAGAAACCGCACTACCTGAACCAACGCTGTCACCCACCCAAGTTTCATAATCCCCGACACACCACCGGCCTAGGATGAACGGACAAGACCCAGCCACCGCTTACCCACCCCACAGGAACCCGAAAAATGATCTCAAACCTCTTCAAAGTCTCGCTCATCGCCGGTGCTTTGCTGTTGAGCGCCTGTTCGGGGGTGACGTCTCATGAAACCTATTCGGCTGAATCCGTGCCGTCCGCTGGCTTTGGTCCGGGGCCTACCGGTTCCAACCCCAACAAGATGAATTTCCATGGCAATGCGCTGAGCAACAGCTTCGGCGAGTACAGTTCGGGGTTGCTGCACGACGACTGAGGGTGTTCCGTTTGACCTCTGTAGGTGCCGGCAAGCCGGCTCCTACAGGGCTGTGTTCTTTCACCGTAGGCTGGTGTGACGCGTTACTTCGCGTCAGGCACCGCCAGCCATTGCCGCAGAATCTTCTGGTAATTGCCTGTCACCTTGGCCAGGTGCAGCCACTGATCGACGTATAGCTTCCAGGTCATGTCGTCGCGGGGCAGCAGGTAGGCTTTTTCGCCATATTGCATGTATTGCGTCGGGTTGACCGCGCACAGCCCCGGTTTGAGTTTCTGCTGGTACAGCGCTTCCGAGGCGTCGGTGATCATTACGTCAGCCTTCTTGTCCAGCAGCTCCTGGAAAATGGTGACGTTGTCGTGCAGTTTCAGTTGCGCCTTGGGCAGTAAGGCGTGAACGAAGGCTTCGTTGGTGCCGCCCGCAGGTTCGACCAGGCGCACCGAGGGTTGGTTGATCTGCTCGAGGGTCTGGTACAGGCCCTGGTCTTCACAGCGCACCAGCGGGATTTTGCCGTCGACGTCCAGCGTGGTGCTGAAGAAAGCCTTTTTCTGCCGCTCGAGAGTGACCGAGATGCCGCCCATACCGATGTCGCATTGACCGGCGAGCATGTCCGGCATCAGGGTTTTCCAGGTGGTGGGCACCCATTCGACCTTGACGCCGAGGCTGTCGGCCAGGGAGCGGGCCATGGCGATATCGATCCCGGCGTATTCGCCGTCTTCGCCTTTGGAGGTATAGGGTTTGTAGTCGCCCGTCGTGCAGACGCGCAGTTGGCCTTGCTGGAGGACGCTGTCCAGATGTGAGGTGCCTTCCGCCGACGCACCAAGGGAGAGAGCGAGCAGGCCGCTGAGCATCATCGCGCTTTGTGGGATTTTCATTTTTTGGGCTTTTGTGAGGGTTTGAAGAGGTCTGAGTGTAGCGAATCAGTTTCTCGGCTGCCGTTGGCAACAAAAAAGGGCGTTCCAACTCTGTGGAACGCCCTTTTTTCGAGTTTATTGTGACAGCAATAACTTGAGCCGCCGCCTCCCGCTTGTTCTCCTCGTCACGATGGCACGGCTATTGGCCCAGCGGCTGCTTCATCATGCTTGATTGCTGATCCATCATTTTTTGCATCAAGTCCATCATCTGGTCTGAGTGGTACTTGCCACCGGCCATTCCTTTTCCCATTCCCATTCCCATTCCCATGCCTGGGCACTGGCCTTGCATCATGCCAATGCCACCCCTCATCGCATCCATGCCTTCCTGCATGGCGATCCGACGTTCAGCAGGGGTTTTGGCGGCGGCCATTTTTTCGTGGGCGGCCTGCATTTTTTGCAGCTGTTCGCTCCACGCCTTGTCTTGTGCGGTGGTGGTGGCCGGTACGGTTGGCGAGGTGTTGGCAGGCGGTTCATTCGCGGCCAAAGCGATCAATGGGCTGCTGATGAGCAGCGCGGCGACGAGTGATATGAGTTGCTTTTGCATGGCCGTGTACCCGAACTGAGGATGTGTTTCGAGCCTAATCCCCAGTGAGTGGCTGCCATTGATTCATATCAAACGATGCCTTTTTGATTACTGGCGTTTAGTGGTCTGTTCTGACGACGCCACGGTGCCGCTCCCGCAATTAATGTAGGAGGAAGACTTCAGCCAACGCTGATCCGGGTAGTAGGAAAACAGCAGTTGCCCATCTTTCATCGAGTCGATCAGCCGATGGGCAATCGCCGGCCTGACCGCCGGGCAACCCAGGCTTCTGCCGATACGGCCGTTGGCGCGGGCCAGGACCGGGCTGACGTACGGTGCGCCGTGAATGACGATTGCCCGCTCGAACGCGTTATCGTTGAAGCCTGGCTCCAGGCCTTCCATGCGCAATGAGTAGCCGTTCGAGCCGAGGTAGCTTTCTTGCGTACGGAACAGGCCCAAGCTAGTGGCGTAACTTTCATTCTGGTTAGAGAATTGGGTGGCCATGTTTTCGCCGCTGTTGCGGCCGTGGGCGACGAGTTCGTGAAAGAGCAGTTTGCGTTTTTTCAGATCGAACACCCACAGGCGTTGTTCGGTCGAAGGCAGTGAGTAATCGATCACTGCCAGTCTCTGCGCCGGGGCTGCGCCTTGGGCGCGGGTGCATTGAGTGGCGCGTACCGCCAGGGCGATGACTTTGGCATTGGCATTTGGCGCGGCTTTGGCCAGAGCGATTTCAAGCGAATCAGCGTAGGCTGCTGGCAGGAAAGCCGACGTCAACAGCAGGGCTGTGAGCGGGAGGCCAAAACGATGTAGCGCCATAAGTCAGTCTCATCAGGAATAGTTCGAGTCTAGCAGCGAATAGGACGCTAGCCTTTTGATTTGCAGGAGATTAAGGATTATCCATGGGGCAATTAACAAGGTTATTCGTCATAAGCCGCGTATTTTTTATGGTCTTTCTGATCAGCGGCACGGCACTCGGTGAAGCTTCGGCGATCATGCCGGAAACTCCGCCAATCGGGGAGCAGGGCGCCGGGCCCAATGATGTCGTTGGCCAAGCCATACAAGCGGTGCTCGAACCCCTGCAATCGTCCTTTCCTCCGTTGCTCACTGCGCGCAGGCATCAGCGGCTGGATATCAATCGAGTCGTTCTGGATTTCTATTCCCATCGCAACTATCGCGCGGCGTGGACGGATGGGCGCGATGTCGCCCAGTTGCTGAAAAGCCTGAACGACACGCAAATCGACGGTCTGGTCCCGCAGGATTTCCGGATTGCCGAACTGGAGCAGGCACGACTGGCGTTGCAGGCGACCGCACCGACCCCGGCGCAATCGGCGGCGTTCGATCTGGCGGCAACCCGCACCTACATCACGGCGCTGCTGCAGTTGCGGCGCGGTAAAGTCGATCCGTCACGGCTGGACTTCCACTGGAACTTCGACCCCGTCGGTGTCGATCCTCGCGAGGACATGAACAGCTTCTTCGCCGCACTCGATGCCCACGATGTCGCCCGTGCCTTCGCCCAGGCACCGCCGCAGGAAACGGTTTATCGCAACATGCGCGAGAGCCTGGCGCAGCTGCGCAAGGTTCGGGACGCTGGCGGTTGGCCGAAGGTGGCCGAAGGGCAGTCGCTCAAACCCGGCATGGACGGTATGGCGGTCGCACAATTGCGTGCCCGTTTGGTGGCCGCGGGCTACCTGGCCCCGGCCAAGGGCAAGCGAAGCGACTACGACGACAGCGTCATTGCCGCCGTGAAGAAATATCAGACCGAACAATACCTGGGCGCCGATGGCGTGGCGGGGAAGACGACGCTGGAGGCATTGAATGTGCCTGTTGAAGCGCGGATCGATCAGGTTCGGGTGAACATGGAACGGGCGCGGTGGTTGCTCTACAAGCTGCAGGGCACCTTTGTGGTCGTCGATATCGCCGGGTACAAGGTCGCGCTGTACCGTGATGGCCAGCCGATCTGGCGCTCACGGGTACAGGTCGGCAAGCCGTTTCGCAGCACGCCGGTGTTTCAGTCCGAGATTACCTACGTGACGTTCAACCCGACCTGGACCGTGCCGCCGACGATTCTGGTCCAGGATATGTTGCCCAAGATTCAACAAAATCCCGGCTACCTGGCCGCCAACCGGATCCGCGTGCTCGATCGCCAGGGCAACGTGCTGGATCCGTCAACCGTCGACTGGTCCAACGCGAAGGGCCTTACCTTGCGCCAGGATGCCGGCCCCGAGAACTCGCTCGGGCAGGTGGTGATTCGTTTCCCCAACGACTACGCCATTTACCTGCACGACACGCCGCACCGCGAGTTGTTCGCCAGGTCCGTGCGAGCCACCAGTTCCGGGTGCATCCGGGTGGAAAACCCGCTGCAACTGGTCGAGTTGCTGTTCAACGACCCGGTGCGCTGGAATAGCGAAGGCATTCAAAAGCAGCTGGCCAATGGACGAACCGAAAACATCATGCTGCCGGTCAAGGTTCCGGTGCTGCTGGCCTACTGGACCGTCGACCTGAGCAAGGATGGCCGGGTGACCTTCAAACCTGACGTCTACGGTTATGACTCCCCGGTACTGCGAGAGTTGAACCTGCCCACGAAGCTGCCAGCCCTGGAGTTGCCCCGAACGGAAACCGCGTTGGTGGTGACTGAGCAAAGCAAGCAGTGAGGGGAATGTTGGGCCGGTAGGGGCAGGCGTGCCGGCGAAGGCGCTCTCAATGACGCTTTCGCCGGCACGCCGGACGCCTATGAAAAGCGATGACCCGCTACAGTTCCAGACCTTGTTGCACCACCGACAGCAGGCCGTTTTCAGTCAAGGCCACCGCATCCGCTTGTTGTCCGGCTTGCTCGATGCCTTGAAGCCACCAGTGGGTTTCACCGTGTTCGTCGAGGGTGCGCAACAGTGCCATTTCGTCGCTATTACAGTGGATCTCGACACGCCCTTCGCCATCTTCCGTGAAGCGGGCGACCGGGTCGAAGGTCATGCTGTGGTCGTTGCCGGTGATCACCAACTGGTCGATGGCATAGTCGTACGTCTCGCCATCGGGGTGGCGCTCGAACACGTGCGTGGGATTGCGCCGCAGGGTCAGGCCGGCCTCCATCAGGGGCTGCAGCCAGGCCTCGATGCGGTGATACAGCTCGTAGACCTGGCCCGGCCAGCTGTCGATTACCTGATCAGCGCTGGTATGCCGGGTGTGTTTGAGCTTTGCGGCGAGTTCGTCTGCCTTGGTCATTTCGATTCCCTGTCTTGATGTATGACTAATCGTAGCTCCTCCCGGGGGATGCAGCTTTTGCCTTGGGTCATGTCCGCGTCACCACCGGGCAAGTGGTTGCCATTTATCCCCGATAAACCCGTAGACTGCGCGCACAAAAATGAGGGGATTTTGGGCCGGTGCCCATGTATTGCCCCTACAGGATGATTTTTTTGCTCACACGCCCACATGATCCGCATTACGTCCCCGGCGTCGCATCGAAACGCCTGCCGTTGCGCAAGGCTGCGGTGCTTTTCATCGCCGCCGTGTGTCTGTGCCTGTGTGGTTTGCTTTACCTGCAGCTGGAACAGTCCCGCAGCCACGACCTGCGCCAGGCCCAGATCGCTTCGTCGAACCTGACGCGAGCCATGGCGCAGCAGGCCGAAGATACGTTCATGAAGGCCGATCTGGTGCTCACCAGTCTGGTGGACTGGATTCAAATCGACGGGTTTGGCCCGCCCCAGCGACCTCGCCTGCAGAAAACCTTCGCCCGACGCGTGCATGCGCTGACTCAATTGCACGGCATTTTTCTGTTCGATCAGAAAGGGCAGTGGGTGGTGACTTCGTTCGACAATATGCCTCGCGGTTCCGGCGTCACGGATCGCGAGTACTTCAAGTTCCATCAGCAAAATGTGTCGACCGTGGCGCACATCGGCCCGGCGATTCGCAGCCGGGAAAGCGGTGAGTGGATCATTCCGATTTCCAGACGGGTGAACGACAAGAACGGTCAGTTCCAGGGCGTGTTGATGGCCGGGATCAAAATGTCGTACTTCGACCAGTTCTTCAAAAGCTTCAGCATCGACGACAACGGCTCGATGTTCCTCGGGTTGACCGATGGAACGTTGTTGGCACGCAGGCCCTTCATCGAGTCGAAGATCGGCACGTCGTTGGCCAGGAGCGAAGTCTTCGAGAAATTCCTGCCCCGGGCGCCCTCCGGCAGCGCCATGTCGACTTCGTTGGTGGACGGCGTTGTCCGCTTGTTTGGCTACCGACAATTGGAGGCATATCCACTGGTGGTCTCGGCGGCCTCGTCGAAGGATACGATTCTTGCGGGATGGTATGACACCGCGTTTCGATCCTGCCTCATCGTTGCCCTGGTCATGCTCGGTGTGGGGGTATTCGGTTGGGTGTTCATTCGCCAGGTGCGCGTCGGCGAGCGAGTCGAGTCGGATCTGCGCAAGGCCCAGGAAGCGCTGGAGCTGATTGCCACCCATGACAGCCTGACCGGTCTGGGCAATCGCCGCCTGTTCGAGCGGGCGCTGGACATCGAGTTCGGGCGCGGCGCCAGGCAGCAGAGTCCGCTGAGCCTGATCATGCTCGATATCGATTTTTTCAAGCGCTACAACGACACCTATGGCCATGTGGTCGGTGATCACTGCCTGGCCCAGGTGGCGCGATCGGTGAAAAACTGCTGCCATCGCAAGGCCGATCTGGCGGTGCGGTATGGTGGTGAAGAGTTTGCCGTGCTACTGCCCGACACGGACATCCACGGCGCCATGACCATTGCCGAACACATTCGCCGCAGCGTCATGGACAAAAACATCAAGCACAGCGGGTCGCCCACCGGTTACGTGACGGTCAGCCTCGGTTGTTACTCGTTTGTGCCGACGGGGCACGACAGCATGGAAGTGTTCATTCAGCGGGCCGATGCGGCGCTCTATCAGGCCAAGCATTCGGGGCGCAATCGCTCGGCGGTGCTGTCGATGGAGGGTGGTGTCGAGGTGTTGGCGCGTTCGGATCGTTGAAGACCGCCCGTGGCTGTTTCTACCCTGCAACACATTGAGCAACCGATTGTCTGCCTATCAGATCCCCTTCATTTGATCGCCTAGAGTTCGATTGGCTTTGCCGAGCCCGGCAGACCTCCCTATGCCTCTGACGATCGCTAACAGGGTCGATCGCCGACCTGCAGGCCAACCAGGAACCCTGTGCGAGCTTGCTCCGGGCGGCGTTCCGACGATGATCGTCAACGATGGCGCGTGCTTGCAGGTTAAACGCGGTGCCCTTGGGTCCATCGCGAGCAGGCTCGCTCCTAGGTTGGTCTTGGTCGAGCCCGGAATAGGGCTACGCATCTGTTACGCCGTATACGCGTCAGCCAACGCAACCACCGCGAGCCATCGGGGTCACAATCTGGACACCCTTGGCAACAGGACTGATGGCCATGAAAAAGTTGCGAATCGCGACGTTCAACGTCAACGGCATGCGCGCCCGGCTGCCGAACCTGCTGGCCTGGCTCGAACGTGAGCAACCGGACATCGTCTGTTTGCAGGAGCTCAAGTCAGTCGATACCGCGTTCCCTGCTGCTGAGCTGGAGGCCATCGGTTACGGTGCCGTCTGGCAGGGGCAGGCCGCGTGGAACGGCGTGGCGATTCTGGCGCGGGATGCGCAGCCACTGGAGAGCCGGCGAGGCTTGCCGGGCGATGACGGCGATAGCCAGAGCCGGTACCTGGAAGCCGCCGTTCACGGCGTGCTGGTGGGCTGCCTGTACTTGCCCAATGGCAACCCGCAGCCGGGGCCGAAGTTCGACTACAAGCTGGCGTGGTTCGAGCGCCTGATCACCTATGCCAGGGACCTTCAGCGCAGCGAGCATCCGGTGGTGCTCGCCGGTGACTACAACGTGGTGCCCACTGACCTGGACATCTACAACCCGCGCTCGTGGCTCAAGGATGCGCTGCTGCAACCCGAGAGCCGCGAGTGTTATCAGCGCCTTCTGGATCAGGGCTGGACGGATGCCTTGCGATACCTGTATCCGCAGGATCGGCTCTACACCTTCTGGGATTATTTTCGCCAGCACTGGCAGAAGAATTCGGGTTTGCGCATCGACCACCTGCTACTCAATCCGGCCTTGAGTCCTTACCTGCAGGCGGCTGGCGTTGACGCCTGGGTGCGCAACGAACCCCACGCCAGCGATCACGCACCGACCTGGATTCAACTGGATTCGCGCAAACGCCGTTGACGTCAGGAGTGGGGGCGATTGGTTAATTCAATTGTCGGCCACGGCGGTTTTTCCCTTATACATAGCGCCCATCGGCGGAACGATCCGCAGCCTGCGTGCATAAGGACTGAACAATGAGCGAGCCACGCCTGACCGACCTCGCGTTATACCTGCGACGCCTGGGTTTCGACGCGCCCCCGGCGCCGACCCTGGAAACCCTGCGTCAACTGCAATTGCGCCACACCGGCGTGTTCCCGTTTGAAAACCTGACCACGTTATCCGGCGAACCCGTGCTGATCGACTTGCCCTCGGTAGAGAGGAAAGTCCTGCACGAGGGGCGAGGCGGGTACTGCTACGAACTCAACAATCTGTACCTGGCCTTGCTGCAATCGCTCGGTTTCGAGGCGCGTGGGATCAGCGGCCGCGTGGTCATGGGCCAGCCCGAAGGCGCGTGGACAGCCCGTACCCACCGCCTGAGCCTGGTCACCCTGGACGGCGTGCGTTACATCAGCGACGTCGGCTTCGGCGGCATGGTGCCCACCGCACCGCTGTTGCTCGATACTGCCGATGAGCAACCCACGCCGCATGAGTCGTATCGCATTGAGCAGCACGCCGATGGCTACACCTTGCGCGCCAGGGTCGCGGACGAATGGCGAGCGATGTACATCTTCGACCTGCAGCGCCAGGAAGACATCGATTACGCCGTCGGCAACTGGTATGTCTCGACTCACCCCGAATCACCGTTCGCCAGGCAATTGATGGTGGCGCGGACCGGGGAGGGGTGGCGACGCACGCTCAACAACGGCAGTTTTGCGATTCATCGCATGGGGCGTGACAGCGAACGCCGGCAAGTGGCCGATGTGCAGGCGTTGATCGACTTGCTGGAAAGCGAGTTCGGTATTCGGGTGCCACCTCATGCGACATTGGTGCGCACACTTGAGCGATTGATAGTGACGCAATAGGCGGGTAATCGTGCACACAAAAAATGGGCGAACTGGATCATTCTGCCCCTTTTTCGCGCTTTTTCAGGATTGAGCTTCAGGCGCCATCACCTCGTGAATTTCACTGAGGGCTTGCGAAATCCGGTATTCAGGCTTTCCAGACCCTGTTGGTCTCTGCTTTTTCAGGCCCGGTCAGCGCGCCCGGAGCACTGATGGGCCGATGAAAACGGACGCAGGAGGGATGGGCCGCGACGGATATGTTCCGTGGTTTTTTTGGATATTGCACACAGTGGCACACAGGCTGCATGGGTAACCGTTCATAATTTGACTTGCCAGTTGTATACAATTCTATAGACAGTTGTCCTGAGTCTTGAATACAGTGTGCGCATAACAAAAACCAGGGAACCCCCTAACATGAAAACGCCCCATGTTTCACACCAACGGCCTGAAGATGAGAATCTCGGGGTCGGCGCGAATATGGCTTACGGCCTGCAACATGTTCTGACCATGTATGGCGGCATCGTCGCGGTGCCTTTGATCATCGGTCAGGCAGCCGGGCTTTCGCCGGCGGACATTGGTTTGTTGATTGCTGCTTCATTGTTTGCGGGGGGGCTGGCCACGTTGCTGCAAACCCTGGGTCTACCGTTTTTCGGCTGTCAGTTGCCGCTGGTGCAGGGCGTTTCGTTCTCGGGTGTCGCGACCATGGTGGCGATTGTCAGCAGTGGCGGCGAGGGCGGGTTCCAGTCGATTCTGGGGGCGGTGATTGCGGCGTCCTTGATAGGTTTGCTGATTACCCCGGTGTTCTCTCGAATCACCAAGTTCTTCCCGCCGCTGGTCACGGGCATCGTGATTACCACTATCGGCCTGACGCTGATGCCTGTGGCGGCGCGCTGGGCCATGGGCGGCAACAGTCATTCGCCCGAATTTGGCAGCATGGCCAACATCGGCCTGGCTGCGGTGACGCTGGTGCTGGTGCTGTTTCTGAGCAAGATCGGAAGCGCGACCATCTCCCGTTTGTCGATCCTGCTGGCCATGGTCATCGGTACGGTCGTCGCGGTGGTGCTCGGCATGGCGGATTTCTCGTCCGTGACCCAGGGTCCGATGTTCGGTTTTCCTGCGCCGTTCCATTTCGGCATGCCGACTTTTCACTTCGCCGCGATCCTGTCGATGTGCATTGTGGTGATGGTGACCCTGGTGGAAACCTCGGCCGATATCCTGGCCGTCGGTGAAATCATCGGTACCAAGGTTGATTCCAAGCGCCTGGGGAACGGCCTGCGTGCCGACATGCTGTCGAGCATGATCGCGCCGATTTTTGGCTCATTCACCCAAAGCGCCTTTGCCCAGAACGTCGGGCTGGTGGCAGTGACCGGGATCAAGAGCCGCTTTGTCGTGGCCACGGGGGGGCTGTTCCTGGTCATCCTCGGCTTGCTGCCGTTCATGGGGCGAGTCATCGCCGCCGTACCAACCTCCGTTCTCGGTGGTGCCGGTATCGTGTTGTTCGGCACAGTGGCCGCCAGCGGTATCCGTACGCTGTCCAAGGTCGACTACCGCAACAACGTCAACCTGATCATCGTCGCCACCTCCATCGGCTTCGGCATGATCCCCATCGCTGCGCCGAACTTCTACGATCACTTCCCAAGCTGGTTCGCCACCATTTTCCACTCCGGCATCAGCTCCTCGGCGATCATGGCCATCGTGCTGAACCTGACGTTCAATCACCTGACCGCCGGCAACTCCGACCAGCAGTCGGTGTTTGCCGCGGGGACCGAGCGGGTGCTGCGCTATCAGGATCTGGCGGCGTTGCGCGAAGGGGATTACTTCAGCGACGGCAAGCTGCATGACTGCGATGGCAAGGAGATTCCGGTGGTGGAGCCCGACCATGGGCATGGAGAGCCGCGGGCGATGCATGCGAAAAGTAGCGAGCATGTCTGACACGCTCCGCGAATGAAAAGAGCCGATCTGTTGAATAGACAGATCGGCTTTTTCTTTGCGGATGTCAAAAATCGCAGCCACAAAAAAGCCCCTGATCTTTCGATTCAGGGGCTTCTTGATGTTGCTGTCTGGCTCCACGACCTGGACTCGAACCAGGGACCCAGTGATTAACAGTCACTTGCTCTACCAACTGAGCTATCGCGGAATGGCGCCTATGTTACTGATTCAAAAAGAGAAGTCAAGCGTCTGATAGCAAGTTGATGGATTCGTCAGGACGGACGGTGGTTTATCGGTGATTGGCGGTTACCAGAACCACAGCAGAGGACTACCATGGCCGCCCGGAAGTGGTTTCACGCGCTACCGGCCATTCGCCGAAAAGGTACGCGCCATGAATCACCCTGCCACCTCACCTCGCCAAAACGGGGTGCTTGCATGAGCATTGCTCAAATCAGCCTGCCCAAGGGCGTCGGCCCGCACGCCGAAAAACTGTTCGATGCGATCACCCAGGCCAGCAGTGCCGACGAATTGAATCGCGCCGGCGGCAAGGCCGAAGGTTTTGTCCTCGGCCTGGAAAGCACCAGGGCGATCAAGAGTCAGGTCGCTGAATCGCTGTACGTCGCCTACGATAACGCCGCCAGCCAGCGGGCGACCGAGCTGGCCTAACCGCCGAAGGTAATCGTACCCATCATCAGTTTGGCGTAAAGCGCTGTGGCGCCGAGTTGCACCAGCCACAGTGCCAGGCCGCCGAGGAACACGCCGGTGGCGACTTGTATCACCAGGTTGTTGCCGCGTTTGGCCGGGGCGCGGGGGACGAATTCATCCAGGTCATCGCGGTCAGCGCGTAGGTCATCGTTTTTCATGTGGGCTCTCGTCGAATCTCGGGTGGGCATCGAACCTGTAGGGGCGAGCCGGGTGAAGTTTAGAGGGCTGGGCCTCTGCTTTGAGAATTATCTGCGACAAATAAAAAACGGGAAGCCAAAAGGCTTCCCGTTTTTCGTATCAGCGCGCGATTCAGATCACCTGAACAATGGCGTCCGTCACGACATTGATGTTGCTCTGGTTCAGCGCAGCCACGCAGATGCGGCCGGTGTCCAGGGCATAGATACCGAACTCGTTGCGCAGACGATGAACCTGCTCAACGCTCAGGCCGGAGTACGAGAACATGCCGCGCTGACGACCAACGAAGCTGAAATCGCGCTGCGGTGCGTTTTTCGCCAGCAGTTCGACCATCTGAGTGCGCATGCCGCGAATGCGCAGGCGCATTTCGGCCAGTTCGGCTTCCCATTGGGCGCGCAGTTCCGGGCTGTTCAGCACGGCAGCGACGATGCTTGCACCGTGGGTCGGCGGGTTGGAGTAGTTGGTGCGGATGACGCGTTTGACTTGCGACAGTACGCGCGCGCTTTCTTCTTTCGATTCGCTGACGATCGACAGGGCGCCAACGCGCTCGCCGTACAGCGAGAAGGATTTGGAGAACGAGCTGGAGACGAAGAAGGTCAGGCCCGATTCAGCGAACAAGCGTACAGCGGCGGCATCTTCGTCGATGCCATCGCCAAAGCCCTGGTAAGCCATGTCGAGGAACGGCACGTGACCCTTGGCTTTCACCACGTCCAGCACGTTTTTCCAGTCCGCCGGGCTCAGGTCGACGCCGGTCGGGTTGTGGCAGCAGGCGTGCAGCACAATGATCGAGCCGTTTGGCAGCGCGTTCAGGTCTTCCAGCAGGCCGACGCGGTTCACGTCATGGGTCGCGGCGTCGTAGTAGCGGTAGTTCTGCACCGGGAAACCGGCGGTTTCGAACAGCGCGCGGTGGTTTTCCCAGCTCGGGTCGCTGATGGCCACGACGGCGTTCGGCAGCAGTTGCTTGAGGAAGTCGGCACCGATTTTCAGTGCGCCAGTGCCGCCAACGGCCTGGGTGGTGATGACGCGGCCAGCGGCGATCAGTGGCGAATCGTTACCGAACAGCAGTTTTTGCACGGCCTGGTCGTAGGCGGCGATGCCGTCGATTGGCAGGTAGCCACGGGAAGCGTGTTGAGCGACGCGAATGGTTTCGGCTTCGACAACGGCGCGCAGGAGTGGAATTTTCCCCTCCTCGTTGCAGTAAACACCGACTCCCAGGTTGACCTTGTTGGTACGGGTATCGGCGTTGAATGCTTCGTTGAGGCCCAGGATTGGATCGCGTGGTGCCATTTCGACAGCGGAGAACAGGCTCATTTTTGCGGCGGCTCTGAATGGAGAGTGGAGGGACGTGTCGCGCTCCAGCCGAATGCACTAGAGCGGTGCACAAACGGGGAGCTAGTATAGAGGCCATCTGCGATTGATGGCGACAGACGATTCAGCTTTTACGGTAAGTTTTTCCGATTATTTTCCGACCGTTAGTCGATTGGCATCGTCAAAGACTTCGAGGGATGTAGGACGTTTGCCTTGAAAGCGAGTGCAATCGGCTCCACATTGAGCACAATCCAGTTTTTTCCTCGGGCGACGTGCGTCGTTTGCGGCCTTTTTCGTTGCTGCCAGTTTGACTGGGCAGGCACGAATTCCTGCACCGAGAACCGAGAGGTACTACATGTCTGAATTTCAGCTAGTCACCCGTTTTCAGCCCGCCGGCGATCAGCCGGAAGCCATCCGCCTGATGGTCGAGGGCATCGAAGCCGGGTTGGCCCACCAGACGTTGCTCGGTGTGACCGGCTCGGGCAAGACTTTCAGTATCGCCAACGTGATTGCTCAGGTGCAGCGTCCGACCCTGGTGCTGGCGCCGAACAAGACCCTGGCCGCGCAGTTGTATGGAGAGTTCAAGGCGTTCTTCCCGAACAACGCCGTGGAATATTTCGTTTCCTACTACGACTACTACCAGCCCGAAGCCTATGTGCCGTCGTCCGACACCTTCATCGAGAAAGATGCCTCGATCAACGACCACATCGAGCAGATGCGGCTGTCGGCAACCAAGGCGTTGCTGGAGCGCAAGGACGCGATCATCGTCACCACGGTGTCGTGTATCTATGGTTTGGGCAGTCCGGAAACCTATTTGAAGATGGTGTTGCACGTGGATCGTGGCGACAAGCTCGATCAACGGGAATTGCTGCGGCGCCTGGCCGACCTGCAATACACCCGCAACGACATGGAGTTCGCCCGTGCGACCTTCCGTGTACGGGGCGATGTGATTGATATCCACCCGGCCGAATCCGACTTCGAAGCGATCCGCATCGAGCTGTTCGATGATGAAGTGGAAAGCCTGTCGGCCTTCGACCCGCTGACGGGCGAAGTCATCCGCAAGCTGCCGCGCTTCACCTTCTACCCCAAAAGCCACTACGTGACGCCACGGGAAACCCTGATGGGCGCCGTGGAAGGGATCAAGGTCGAATTGAAGGAGCGCCTGGAATACCTGCGTTCCAACAACAAATTGGTGGAAGCCCAGCGTCTGGAGCAGCGCACCCGTTTCGATCTGGAGATGATCCTCGAACTGGGTTACTGCAACGGCATCGAAAACTACTCGCGCTACCTGTCCGGCCGTGAAGCCGGCGCGCCGCCGCCGACCCTTTACGACTACCTGCCGGCCGACGCCTTGCTGGTGATCGACGAGTCCCACGTCAGCGTGCCGCAGGTCGGCGCGATGTACAAAGGTGACCGCTCGCGCAAGGAAACCCTGGTCGAGTACGGCTTCCGCCTGCCATCGGCGCTGGATAACCGGCCGATGCGTTTCGACGAATGGGAAAGCATCAGCCCGCAGACGATTTTTGTCTCGGCGACCCCCGGCAACTACGAAGCGGAGCACGCCGGGCGAGTGGTCGAGCAGGTGGTGCGACCGACCGGCCTGGTCGACCCGCAAGTGGAAATCCGCCCGGCGCTGACCCAGGTCGACGACTTGTTGTCGGAAATCGGCAAGCGAGTCGCCGTCGAGGAGCGAGTGCTGGTCACCACGCTGACCAAGCGCATGGCCGAAGACTTGACTGACTACCTGGCCGACCACGGCGTGCGCGTGCGCTATTTGCACTCGGACATCGACACCGTGGAGCGGGTCGAGATCATCCGCGATTTGCGCCTTGGCACTTTTGACGTACTAGTGGGGATCAACCTGTTGCGCGAAGGCCTGGACATGCCGGAAGTGTCGTTGGTGGCGATTCTCGATGCCGACAAGGAAGGTTTCCTGCGTTCCGAGCGCTCGCTGATCCAGACCATCGGCCGGGCGGCGCGTAACCTCAATGGCCGGGCGATCCTTTATGCGGATCGCATTACTGGTTCCATGGAACGTGCCATCGGCGAAACCGAGCGCCGTCGCGACAAGCAGATTGCCTTCAACCTGGCCAACGGCATTACGCCCAAGGGCGTGTTCAAGGATGTGGCCGACATCATGGAAGGCGCCACCGTGCCGGGCTCGCGCAGCAAGAAACGCAAAGGCATGGCCAAGGCCGCCGAGGAAAATGCCCGGTACGAAGCCGAGTTGCGGTCGCCGGGTGAGATTGCCAAGCGTATCAAGGCGCTGGAAGAGAAGATGTACCAGCTGGCGCGTGATCTGGAATTCGAAGCCGCGGCGCAGATGCGTGACGAGATTGCCAAGTTGCGCGAGCGGTTGATTACGGTCTGATGGCGTGTGGCGAGGGGGTAGCCCCTCGCCATCGTGTTGTGCGCATGATCGGTATCAATGTGCTTCGCCGGCCTTGAGCCCCGCTGGCAACTTCCTGGTCAACAACACCGCCAGCATGCTGATTCCCAGCGCAATCCCCACAAGATGAAACGCATCGTTGTACGCCATGATCGAGGCTTGCTGATGGGCAATCTCGCTGAGCTTGCCCAGCGCCGCCGTTTCGCTGCCCAGGCGATCGGTCAACGAGGCCATGCGTTCGGCCACTTGTGGATTGCCGGGCACGATGGATTCACGCAGGTAATCAAAATACGTCTTGGTTCGCGCATCCAGCAGGGTGGCGAGCAGGGCGATGCCGATGGCGCCGCCGAGGTTGCGCAGGATGTTGAACAGGCTCGACGCCGACCCCGCATCCTGGGGCAGGATGTAGGCAGTGGCGATCAGCGAGATGGTGACCATGATCAGCGGCTGGCCCAACGCACGCACGATCTGAATCTGATTGAACTGCGGTCCGGCGAAGTCCGGGTTCAACACGCCCGATGAGAAGCTCGCGAAGCCGAACAGGCCGAAACCCAGTGCGCACAGCCATTTTGGCGAGACGTACTTCATCAGCTTGGGCACCAGCGGAATCAGAAACAACTGCGGCACGCCCATCCACATGATCACTTCGCCGATCTGCAGGGCGTTGTAGTTCTGGATCTGCGCCAGATACAGCGGCAACAGATAGATCGAACCGTACAACCCCACCCCCATCCCGACACTGGAAATGCTCGATAGACCGAAGTTGCGATTGCCGAGGATGCGCAGGTTGATCAGCGGATTGGGCCTGGAAAACTGCACGATCACAAACGTAATCAGACTGAGCAGCGCGATGCTGCCGAGGCTGACGATCAGGTTCGACTCGAGCCAGTCCTTGCGATGGCCTTCTTCCAGAAATACCTGCAAACAGCCAAGGCCCATGCCGAGGGTGACGATCCCGGCGTAATCGGTGCTTTTGAGCAGTTCCCAGTGTGATTCCTTCTTCTCCAGGCCGTACATCAGGCCCGCGATCATGAGCAGGCCGGGGGGGATGTTGATGTAGAAGATGTATTCCCAGCCCCAGTTTTCCGTCAGCCAGCCGCCCAGTGTCGGGCCGATCGACGGTGCGAAGGTGGCGGTCATGGCGAACATGGCCATGCCCTTGGCGCGGTGGTGTTCGGGAAGTTTGATCAGGGTGAGGGTGAACGCCAGCGGGATCAGCGCGCCACCGGTGAAGCCTTGCAAGGCGCGGAAGACGATCATGCTCTCCAGGCTCCAGGCCATGGAGCAAAGGAGGGAGGCGGCGAGAAATCCAAGGGACACCCACACCGCCAGGCGTCGCGCCGACAATAACTGCACCAGCCACGCGGTCAGCGGGATCATGATGATTTCCGCCACCAGGTACGAGGTGGAAATCCATGAGCCTTCTTCCAGGGTCGCCGACAGCGCACCCTGAATATCCTTGAGCGATGAGTTGGTGATCTGGATGTCGAGCACCGCCATGAAGGCGCCGAGCATCGCGCTCATGACCGCGATCCAGTCCCGCCGGGTCGGTTCCCCGGCCGGACGGATCAGTTGATCACCGGCCATTGTCAGGGGCGTCTTTGATATTCACTTTGACCGTGACCGACATGCCCGGACGGATTTTGCCGCGCAGGGGATTGTCCGCGGCGAAGGTCAGTTTTACCGGAATCCGTTGTACGACTTTGGTGAAGTTGCCCGTGGCATTGTCCGGCGGCAACAGGCTGAACTGCGCGCCCGACGCGGCGAACAGGCTGTCGACCCGCGCTTCGATCGGGGTATCGCTGTAGGCGTCGAAAATCAGCTCGGCTTTCTGGCCGGGTTGCATGTGGCCGATCTGGGTTTCCTTGAAGTTGGCCTGAATCCAGATGTCTTCATCCGGCACGATCGACAGCAAATACGCGCCGGCCTGTACGTACTGGCCTTCGCGGGCGGCGCGCTGACCGATCAGGCCGCTGATGGGGGCGTGGATTTCGCTGCGGGTGAGGTTCAGTTCAGCCTGGGCCAGATCGGTTTTGGCGTTGGCAATTTGCGCGTCGAGGCGTTTGATCTCGGCGGTCAGTGCGTTGACTTGCTGGCGCTGGGCCTGGGCGTCTGCCTGGGCCTTGGCCAGTTGCGAGCGGGCAATGTGGGTGTCGGCGGAGAGGGTGGTGACCCGTTCCTCCGAGACATAACCGGGCTTGCGCAGAGTCTCGGCGCGGTTCAGGTCGATCTGTGAGCGACCCAGGCTCGCTTGCGTGGACGCGACTTGCGCATCGCTGGCGGCAATCAGGCTGCTTTGCTGCGTCAGTTTGCTCTGGGCTTGCAAGCGTTCGGCTTCACGGGTGGCGAGGGCCGCGTTGGCGCGGTCGACGGCGAGGTGGAAATCATCGCCTTCGAGCTTGATCAGTAACTGACCTTTCTCGACATGCTGGTTGTCCTGGACCAGCACCTTGTCGATGCGTGCCCCCAACTGGCTCGACACGCGGGTGATCTCGCCCTGCACGTACGCGTTGTCAGTGCTTTCGTAAAAACGCCCCTTGAAAAACCAATGGGCAAAAAAGCCCCCGGCGATCAGCAGGACAATTGCCAGGAAAATGGACAGGCGACGCTTGAGTTGGGCAGGCATGGGGCAAACTGTAGTCGAGAAATTGTCAGGAAAGTTATCAGCAGGCGAATCTTGCATACAGCGGATAAACGGTAAATGCCATTGGCTGATATTCAGTCATTCACCGCGGCAAACGGGCGTTGTAGACGCAACCTTGGCTTAAATGCCCTGCTGACTGGAGCCGGGCGGGTGTCGCCTGTTACCATTCGCCCCTTGTCTGATCCTCGCTTTCTATTCTTTTGTTGAGACTTGCCATGACCACCGTCCGCACGCGCATCGCGCCATCGCCTACCGGGGACCCCCACGTAGGTACCGCTTACATCGCATTGTTCAACTACTGCTTTGCCAAGCAGCATGGCGGCGAGTTCATCCTGCGGATCGAAGACACCGACCAGCTGCGTTCGACCCGTGAGTCCGAACAGCAGATTTTCGACGCCTTGCGCTGGTTGGGCATCGACTGGAGCGAGGGCCCGGACGTGGGTGGCCCGCACGGTCCTTACCGTCAGAGCGAGCGTGGCGACATTTATCAGAAGTATTGCCAGCAACTGGTCGATATGGGCCATGCCTTCCCGTGCTTCTGCACTGCCGAAGAGCTGGATCAGATGCGCGCCGAGCAGATGGCTCGCGGCGAGACGCCGCGTTACGACGGCCGTGCGCTGTTGCTGTCCAAGGAAGAAGTCGCACGCCGCCTGGCCGCTGGCGAACCGCACGTGATCCGCATGAAGGTGCCGAGCGAAGGCGTCTGCGTGGTTCCGGACATGCTGCGTGGCGATGTCGAAATCCCGTGGGACCGCATGGACATGCAAGTCCTGATGAAGACCGACGGCCTGCCGACTTACTTTCTGGCCAACGTGGTCGATGACCACCTGATGGGCATCACCCACGTGTTGCGCGGTGAAGAGTGGTTGCCATCGGCGCCGAAACTGATCCTCTTGTACGAATACTTCGGTTGGGAACAGCCGGAGCTGTGCTACATGCCGCTGCTGCGTAACCCGGACAAGAGCAAGCTGTCCAAGCGCAAGAACCCGACCTCGGTGACGTTCTACGAGCGCATGGGTTTCATGCCCGAAGCAATGCTCAACTACCTGGGGCGCATGGGCTGGTCGATGCCGGACGAGCGCGAGAAGTTCTCCCTGCAGGAGATGGTCGAACATTTCGACCTCAAGCGTGTGTCCCTGGGCGGGCCGATTTTCGACATCGAGAAATTGTCGTGGCTCAACGGTCAGTGGCTACGCGACCTGCCAGTGGAAGAGTTTGCCGCGCGCGTGCAGAAGTGGGCCTTCAATTCCGAATACATGATGAAGATCGCGCCGCACGTGCAGGGCCGCGTCGAGACCTTCAGCCAGGTTGCACCGCTGGCCGGGTTCTTCTTTGCCGGTGGCGTGAATCCGGACGCCAAGCTGTTCGAGTCGAAGAAGCTGTCCGGCGATCAGGTGCGTCAGTTGATGCAGTTGATCCTGTGGAAGCTGGAAAGCCTGCGTCAGTGGGAGAAGGACAACATCACCGCGACCATTCAGGCCGTGGTCGAGTCCCTGGAGCTGAAGCTGCGTGATGCCATGCCGCTGATGTTTGCCGCGATCACGGGTCAGGCGAGTTCGGTGTCCGTGCTCGATGCGATGGAAATCCTCGGTCCGGACCTGACGCGTTTCCGTCTGCGCCAGGCGATTGACCTGCTGGGCGGCGTGTCGAAGAAAGAAAACAAAGAGTGGGAAAAGCTCCTGGGCGCTATCGCCTGAGCACGTCTGACTCTGCGGTAGCCGTCGGAGGCCGGGATCTTTTGCTCCCGTCCTCCGGCGTTTTCTCCTGAATTTACGGGGGAAGGGCGGTAAGTGGTTGTTATGCCGACAAAAAATTTTGAAATTTTTCAAAAATAAGTTTGACAGGCTTTCGATACACCCTTAAGATTCGCCCCGTCCTCAGCGATGACATCAACGATGAGGGGCTATAGCTCAGCTGGGAGAGCGCTTGCATGGCATGCAAGAGGTCGACGGTTCGATCCCGTCTAGCTCCACCAATTTACACTTCAAGGTCTGGCCACACCGACCTTGAAGCGATCAACACTCAGCGTTGATCAATTGTATAGAAGGGTTTGCGTCCCCTTCGTCTAGTGGCCTAGGACACCGCCCTTTCACGGCGGTAACAGGGGTTCGAGTCCCCTAGGGGACGCCAGTTTTACAGAAGCGATGTTGCAAAATGTCGCTCCGCCGCGAGGCGAAAAATCCGGGGCTATAGCTCAGCTGGGAGAGCGCTTGCATGGCATGCAAGAGGTCGACGGTTCGATCCCGTCTAGCTCCACCAATTTACACTTCAAGGTCTGGCCACACCGACCTTGAAGCGATCAACACTCAGCGTTGATCAATTGTATAGAAGGGTTTGCGTCCCCTTCGTCTAGTGGCCTAGGACACCGCCCTTTCACGGCGGTAACAGGGGTTCGAGTCCCCTAGGGGACGCCAGTTTTACAGAAGCGATGTTGCAAAATGTCGCTCCGCCGCGAGGCGAAAAATCCGGGGCTATAGCTCAGCTGGGAGAGCGCTTGCATGGCATGCAAGAGGTCGACGGTTCGATCCCGTCTAGCTCCACCAATTTTACAGTTCAAGGTCTGGCCACACCGGCCTTGAATCGATCAGCTCTCAGCACTGGTCAGTTGTAAAGAAGGGTTTGTGTCCCCTTCGTCTAGTGGCCTAGGACACCGCCCTTTCACGGCGGTAACAGGGGTTCGAGTCCCCTAGGGGACGCCACGATTACCCGCTCTGCGGGATTTTATAAGGGTCATTCAATTATTGAATGGCCCTTTTGTTTGTCTGGCGTTTGGCCAAATTCCCTCATTTCTTTCAAACTGTTCTTCAGACCAGCGGTCACATCCACGACTTGCAGAAAATTATTATGAGAATAATATTCTAGTCGTAATATTCGGAGGCAACGATGAACGATAAAAAAGCTCAAACCCGTGAACGCATCCTCAAGGCTGCCAGCGCAGCGCTGATTCAGCGCGGCCCGGCCGAGCCTAGCGTGGGCGAAGTAATGGGCGCAGCCGGCCTGACCGTCGGCGGCTTTTATGCGCACTTCGAAAGCAAGGACGCAATGATGCTGGAGGCGTTCAAGCAATTGCTGGGTCGCCGCCGTGACCTGATTGCTGACATGGATGCCGAACTGACCGGTGAAGAGCGTCGTGCGCTGGTCGCTGCGTTCTATCTGTCGCGCAAACACCGTGATTCCAGCGAGTCTGCGTGCCCGATTCCGGCCTCGATCGGTGAGCTCGGGCGTCTGCCCGATGCCTTCCGGATCGCACTGAATGAACACATGGAACTGATGGTCGCGCAGTTGGCGGCCAGTCCCGAAGACACCGATAAAGCCCTGGCCGACATGGCCTTGATGGTGGGCGGTCTGGCGCTGGCACGGGCGCTGGGCCCCGGTGATTTATCCGACCGATTGCTTCGCGCTGCCAAGTCGGCTGTGCGTTGACCTGAAGGCTGCAGCCTGAGGAGAGAGCGATGAGCGCGTTAAAGTGGGTTCGTGGCGTCAATGGCACCTTGGGTTGGTTTGCTCCAAAACTGGTTGCAAGAAAAATGCGACTGGCGTTCATGACGCCGCGAGATTTGCCGCCGCGTGATTGGGAATTGCCGCTGCTGGCCAAATCCGAACGGATCACTTTGCGTTTCGGTCTCTCGGCATTGCGCTGGGGGCAGGGCCCGGCAGTGCTGCTGATGCACGGTTGGGAAGGCCGGCCGACGCAGTTTGCCAGTCTCATCACTGCTCTGGTCGATGCCGGGTACACGGTGGTCGCCCTCGACGGCCCGGCGCACGGTCGCTCGCCGGGAACCGAAGCGAATGTCGCACTGTTCGCTCGCGCCATGCTCGAAGCCGCCGCCGAACTGCCACCGCTTCAAGCCGTCATCGGTCACTCCATGGGCGGCGCCAGCGCCATGCTCGCAGTGCAACTGGGCTTGCGTACCGAAACTCTGGTGACAATCGCAGCTCCGGCGCGAATCCTCGGTGTACTACGTGGCTTTGCGCGCTATGTGGGGTTGCCGCCGAAAGCTCGCTCGGCATTCATCCGTCAGGTTGAGAAAGACGTCGGCATGCGCGCTGCCACGCTGGATGTGGCGCACTACCAACTCGATATGCCCGGCCTGATCGTGCATGCCGAAGACGACAAGCTTGTTTCGGTGAAGGAATCGCAGGCGATCCACGAAGCCTGGTTCGATAGCCGCCTGCTGCGCCTGCAGGAAGGCGGTCATCAGCGGGTGCTGGCCGACCCCCAGGTGATCGACGGGGTGCTGTCACTGCTGGCCGGACGCAGTCTGCAATCGCGCCAATCGGCCTGAGCATCCGTTACACTGCCCCGGTCGACATCATCTGACCGGGAGTGGGGCATGGGCTGGGATCGGGCAACGCCATTTATCATTGATCTGCAAGTGGGCGCCGAGGACATCGACGGGCTGGGGCACGCCAATAATGCGGTGTACGTCACCTGGCTCGAGCGCTGTGCGTGGCGCCACTCCCAGCGCCTGGGCCTGGATCTGGTCGAATACCGGCGGCTGGACCGGGCGATGGCGGTGGTGCGGCATGAGATCGATTACCTGGCGGCCGCTTATGAGGGCGACGAGCTGCAATTGGCGACCTGGATCGTCGATTGGGATCAGCGCCTGAAAATGACCCGACACTTCCAGTTGAAGCGTCCCAGCGACAACGCCACGCTGCTGCGGGCGCAAACCACCTTTGTTTGCATCGAACTGTCCACCGGTCGGCCCAAGCGCATGCCGGCGGAGTTCATCGAGGGCTATGGTCCGGCGTTGCTGTCGCTCCAACCCTTCTAGGAGCGAGCTCGCTCCTGCAAAGGATCTGCGATGTTCTGCAGATTTGTTGCGTAATCCAGTAAACTGCCGCACGTTTTTCGTTGAGTGTGTTTTTCATGCAAATTGCCTTGGCGCCCATGGAGGGGTTGGTCGACGACATCCTGCGCGACGTGCTGACCCGCGTAGGTGGCATTGATTGGTGCGTAACCGAGTTCATTCGTGTCAACGATCAGTTACTCACGCCCGCCTATTTCCACAAGTTCGGCCCGGAATTGCTCAACGGTGCTCGCACCGCTGCCGGGGTGCCGCTGCGTGTGCAGTTGTTGGGTTCCGATCCGGTTTGCCTGGCAGAAAACGCCGCGCTGGCCTGTGAGCTGGGTTCCGAAGTGATTGATCTGAACTTCGGCTGCCCGGCCAAAACCGTGAACAAGTCTCGTGGTGGTGCGGTGCTGCTCAAGGAGCCGGAGCTGCTCAACCAGATCGTCGAGCATGTCCGTCGCGCCGTTCCGGCGCACATTCCCGTGACCGCCAAGATGCGCCTGGGCTTCGACAGCCCGGATGGCTCACTGGTGTGCGCCACGGCCCTGGCCGAAGGTGGCGCTGCGCACATCGTGGTCCATGCACGAACCAAAACCGACGGCTATAAGCCGCCGGCGCATTGGGAGTGGATTCCTCGGGTTCAGGACGTGGTCAAGGTACCGGTGTTTGCCAATGGCGATATCTGGAGTGTCGAAGACTGGCGCCGTTGCCGTGAAATCAGCGGTGTGGAAGACATCATGCTCGGTCGCGGCCTGGTTTCACGCCCCGACTTGGCTCGGCAAATTGCTGCGGCACGGGCCGCAGAAGAAGTCGTCGAGATGACCTGGGCCGAGCTGCTGCCTCTGATCCAGGATTTCTGGCTGCAAGCCAAGGCGCAGATGACGCCTCGTCAATCACCGGGCCGTTTGAAGCAATGGCTGGCGATGCTGACCCGCAATTATCCCGAAGCGGTGGAGCTGTTCAGTGTCCTGCGTCGTGAGACCGAGCTGGATCAGGTCTCGCGTTTGTTGGGGCTGCAGGTCGCTGAAGCCGCCTGAAAACAGCAAAAAAAATTTGAAAAAAATCTCTTGAAAAGTAATTGGCGGTCCCTATCTAAGGGGTACGCGATGCCGAATTCGGGTCGCGGAGACAAACAACTTGCTGATTGTTTTCAGGAGATTTGAACCATGAGTACTGCATTTTCCCTGGCGCCTCTGTTCCGTTCCTCGGTAGGCTTCGATCGTTTCAACGACCTGTTCGAAACCGCCCTGCGCAACGAGCCAGGCAGCACCTACCCACCGTACAACGTCGAAAAACACGGTGACGATCAATACCGCATCGTCGTGGCGGCGGCCGGTTTCCAGGAAGAAGACCTGGAGCTGCAAGTCGAGAAGGGTGTGCTGACCATCAGCGGCGGCAAACGTGACAGCAACGAAGGTGTGACCTTCCTGCACCAGGGCATCGCCCAGCGCGCGTTCAAGCTGTCGTTCCGACTGGCGGACCATATCGAAATCAAGGCTGCCGGCCTGAGCAACGGTCTGTTGAGCATCGAGCTGCTGCGGGTGATTCCGGAAGAGGCGAAAGCCAAACACATCCCGATCAACGGGACGGAAAAACCGGCTCTGCAACACTGAGTCAGAGCAACAAGAAGGGGCGCCATGGGCGCCCCTTTTTTGTATCCCATTCCCGCCACGATCTGGTTATCTCAGTAGTTTCTGAAACTCCTCCACCGGCAACGGCCGGCTGTGCAGGTAACCCTGGTAGAAATGGCAGTCCAGCCCCTGCAAGAACGCCAGTTGCTCCGGCGTTTCCACCCCTTCGGCGATCACCTTCAATTCCAGGCTGCGAGCCATGGCGACGATGGCGCGGATGATTTCGGCATCGTTGGGGTCGGTGGTGGCGTCGCGGATGAACGACTGGTCGACTTTCAGGGTGTCGACCGGCAGGCGCTTGAGGTAGGTCAGCGAGGAATAACCGGTCCCGAAATCATCCATGGCAAAGCTCACGCCGAGCTTTTTCAGGCGACGCATCTTATTGATGGTGTCTTCCAGGTTCTGGATGACGATGCCTTCGGTGATTTCCAGTTTCAGCAGCGAGCAGGGCAGGCCGTGGCTGGCGAGGCTGTTTTCGATGCGTTCGACAAAGTCGTTCTGGCGGAACTGCCTTGGGCTGATGTTGACGCACAGGCTGAAGTTCAGCGGGTCTATCAGGCGATTGGCGATCAATTGCCGGAAGGCCTGACAGGCTTCGTCGAGAATCCAGGTGCCGACCTCCAGGATCAGCCCGCTGTCCTCCAGCACCTTGATGAATTCGGTTGGCGATTGCGCGCCGAGTTCGGGGTGGGTCCAGCGCACCAGGGCCTCGGCACCGACGATACGGTTATTCCGGGCGTCGAGCTGGGGTTGGTAGTGCACGCGAAACTCACCCCGGGACAGCGCCAGGCGCAGATCGGTCTCCATGCGCAGGCGCTCGCTCGCGGCCTTCTGCATGGTGTTGTGATACATCTGCGCGATGTTGCGTCCCGAATCCTTGGCACGATAGAGGGCAATGTCAGCGCGTTTGAGCAAATCCGTCGGCGTGGAGCCATGGTCGGGAATCAGTGCAATACCAATGCTCGGCGTCACTTGCAGGCGCTGGCCATCGAGGAACATCGGTTCTGACAGCAGTTCGCGCAAGGTGTCAGCCAGATCGCGCACCTGCTCACTGACTTCACTGCGCGAGCCTTCGAGACCGCTGAGCAGGACGACGAATTCGTCGCCGCCCAGGCGCGCGACGGTATCTTCCATGCGCACACTGGCTTCCAGGCGTGCGGTGATGATCTTCAGCACGGTATCGCCCACCGGATGGCCGAGGGAATCGTTGATGTGCTTGAAGTGATCAAGGTCGAGAAACATCAATGCGCCGCGCAGGTTGTGGCGTTTGAGCAGGGCGATCTGCTGGCTCAAGCGGTCCATCAGCAGCGCACGGTTGGGAAGGTTGGTCAGTGGGTCGTGGTACGCCAGGTGGCGGATCTGCGCTTCGGCGTTTTTCAGCAGGCTGACGTCTCGGGCGGTCAGCAGCAGGCACGCGGTTTCGTTGAGGGTGATCGGTTCCACCGACACTTCCACGGTCAACAACTCGCCGCGCTTGTTGCGCCCGAGCATTTCCTGATGGTGAACCCGGCCCTTGATCTGCAGTTCGGCCAGCAACGCCGAGCGTTGTTTCTCTTCGGCCCAGATCCCGAGCTGATACACCGTGCGTCCGATCACTTCATCGGCACGGTAGCCGGTCAGGCGGCAGAACCCGTCGTTGACCTCCAGGTAGCGGCCGGTGTCGCGTTCGGTGATGGTGATGGCGTCGGGGCTTGAGTGGAACGCCTTGGCGAACTTCTCTTCGCTGGCCTTGAGCGCTGCTTCCGAACGTTGCTGCTGGGTGATGTCGCGTAACGTAGTGACGATGCATGGCTGGTCGCCGACGTTGATCTGGCGGCTGGAAATCACGCAGGTCAGAGACTGTCCTTCCTTGTGCTGGACGAGGATGGCCACGTTATTCAGGCCTTGCTCGCGGATCACCTGTTCGATGCGCTGCAGGCTTTTGGCCGAGGCGTCCCACAGGCCGATTTCGTCAGCGCTGCGGCCAATCACATCGGCGGTGCCCCAGCCAAAGGTCTGGGTGAAACTGGAATTGATTTCGATGAACTGCCCGGTGTCCTGGCGGGTGACGCAGATCGGGTCCGGGCTGACCTGGAACAGGGTGGCGAATTTTTCTTCGGAGGCCACCAGCTGTTGTTCGCGTTCGACTTGATCGGTGATGTCCAGCAGGGTCCCGGCCATGCGCAACGGCGCGCCATTTTCATCGCGGTAGAGCCGGGCGCGACTTTCCAGGTAGCGCGAAGTGCCGTCTTCCAGTTGTACGCGGTAAGTCAGTTGATAGTTGCCCGCCGGACCTTCGCGCAAGCTGCGGTAAGCGTCGCGCATGTTGTCGCGTTCTTCGCCGGGAACCCCTTCGAAAAATTCGTCGAAAGATTCATGAAAAGGCTTCGCATCCATCCCGTGCAATTGGGCGGCGCGGGCCGAACCGTAAAGCATGCCGCTGGGAATGTGCCAGTCCCAGGTGCCCAGTTGTGCCGAATCCAGTGCCAGGTCGAGGCGCTCCTGGCTGTCTTTCAAGGCGTGCTCGGCGGCTTTGCGTTCGGTGGTGTCGAGGAAGGTGCTCAACAGGTACGGCTGGCCTTCGAGCTCGACCTTTTGTGCGCTGAGGATGCCGTCGTGGATCTGGCCATTGCTGGCGCGAAACTGCACCTCCATATTGATCAGTTCGCCCTTGGCCTTGGTGGCTTTGACCAGTGTCGTGCGTTGTTCGGGGTTCACCCAAAGGCCCAGCTCCAGGGTGGTGCGGCCGATCGCGTCTTGCACCGGCCAGCCGAACAGGCTTTCGAAATACTGATTGGCTTCGGTGATCAGGCCGTCTTCCTGGCGTGTCAGCAACACCATGTTCGGGCACAGATGAAACAGGGTGGCGAACCGCTTTTCCGAGCTGCTGAGCGCCTGCTCGCGCTGGCGCTGGTGAGTGATCTCGCGGATCACGCCGATCATGCGTGGTCGGCCGTTTTTGTCCGGCAGCAGGCTGCCGTTGATCTCCAGCCAATGCAGGCTGCCGTCGGGCCAGCGAATGCGGTGGTGCATCGCTTGCTCCAGCGGTGCGCCGGCGATCACGGCATGGAAGGCACGAATGGTTTTCGCCCGGTCTTCCGGCGGCAGCAAATCGAGGTATTCCAGATCGGCGGGCAACGGTTGCCGCGGATCAAAGCCGAACAGCGCCTGAGTACCCCGTGACCAACTGATCTGCCCGCGTTCGATGTCCCAATACCAGGCACCCAGCCGGGCGCCGTTCAGCGCGGCCAATAATTGGGGGGCACTTTCCCAGCTCTGCTCGGAGCGTTGTGGATCAAGTGCCTGAATACGCGGCATCGGCGGAATACGGTCAACAGATTTCGGCATTGGCAAGCCTTAGGCTGATTTGGGCATTTTGCACAGGAATTTGCGGCTCTATAGCAGTAGCACAAGTTAACCCTGAATCCCTGGCAGATCGATTTGAGCATCCAGCAAGGCCATGAAGGCCCGTGCTGCATTCGATAGCGTCCGTTCTGTGTGCAGGATATAGCCTAGCTGGCGAGACAGTTGTATGCCCGGCAGGGGTATTCGTGCAACTTGATCGTCGAGCATGGTGCGCGGCAACACGCTCCAGGCCAGGCCGATCGACACCATCATCTTGATCGTTTCCAGATAATTGGTGCTCATGGCGATGTTCGGCGTCAGCCCCTGGGCTTCGAACAGGCGCTGGACGATGTGGTGGGTGAACGTGTTGCCGCCGGGGAACACGGCCGGATGCCGGGCAATGTCCGCCAGGCTGACCGGTCCATTGTTGAGCAGCGAATGCTCCGGGGCGACCACGAAATCCAGCGGGTCGTTCCACACCGGCATGGCCTTGACCAGCGCATGGGGCTCCGGCGCCAGGGTGATGACGGCCAGTTCGGCGCGGCCATGGAGGATTTCTTCGTAGGCCACTTCCGAATCGAGGAATTGAATATCCAGCGCGACGTCGGGGTAGCGTCGAGTGAGCTCCCTGAGTAACGGAGGCAAACGGTGCAGGCCGATGTGGTGACTGGTGGCCAGGGTCAGACGGCCGGTCACTTCGCCGGTGAGGTTGGTCAGGGCGCGGCGAGTATCATCCAGTACGTTCAGAATCTGATAGGCGCGCGGCAGCAGCGCGCGGCCTGCCTCGGTCAGGCCGACTTCACGACCCAGTCGATCGAACAGGCGCACCTTCAATTGCTGCTCCAGCCCGGCGATGCGTTTGCTGATTGCCGGTTGTGTCAGGTGCAGGCGCTCGCCGGCGCCGGAGAAGCTTCCTGTCTCGGCGATGGCAATAAAGGCATTGAGGTTGGCCAGGTCCATGGTTGCATTCCAGTTGGTTATCCAAAGCATAAAAAATATGAATTTGAGTTATTTAATGTAACCCCATAGGATCAGCCTCACAAGCCAAGGGGTTATTGAGATATCAAAGCCCGGGGCATAGAAACAAGCTGATGAGGAAAACGTCTGATGGCCGGCAAAACGCTCTACGACAAGCTCTGGGATTCGCATTTGGTCAAGCAGCGCGACGATGGTTCTGCGCTGATCTACATCGACCGTCACATCATTCACGAAGTGACCTCGCCGCAAGCCTTCGAAGGCCTGCGTCTGGCCGGGCGCAAGCCTTGGCGCATCGATGCCAACATCGCGACCCCGGACCACAACGTACCGACCACGCCGGAGCGCAAGGGCGGCATCGACGCCATCGTGGACCAGGTCTCGCGCCTGCAGGTCCAGACCCTCGACGATAACTGCGATGAATACGGCATCGTCGAATTCAAGATGAACGACGTGCGCCAAGGCATCGTTCACGTCATCGGCCCGGAGCAGGGTGCAACCTTGCCGGGCATGACCGTGGTCTGCGGCGACTCCCATACCTCGACCCACGGCGCCTTCGGTGCCCTGGCTCACGGTATCGGCACCTCCGAGGTCGAGCACGTGCTCGCGACCCAGTGCCTGGTCGCCAAGAAAATGAAAAATATGCTGGTGCGCGTCGAAGGCCAATTGCCGTTCGGCGTGACCGCCAAGGACATCGTGCTCGCGGTGATCGGCAAGATCGGTACCGCCGGCGGTAACGGCCATGCCATCGAATTCGCCGGTAGCGCGATTCGTGACCTATCCGTCGAAGGCCGCATGACCATCTGCAACATGTCCATCGAGGCCGGCGCCCGCGTAGGCCTGGTGGCGGCTGATGAAAAAACCGTGGCCTACGTGAAGGGTCGTCCATTCGCCCCGAAAGGCGCGGAATGGGACCTGGCGGTCGAAGCCTGGAAAGACCTGGTGTCCGATGCCGATGCCGTGTTCGATACCGTGGTCGAGCTCGACGCGAGCCAGATCAAGCCGCAAGTCAGTTGGGGCACTTCGCCTGAAATGGTCTTGGCCGTTGATCAGAACGTGCCGGATCCAGCCAGGGAAATGGATCTGGTCAAGCGCGGCTCCATCGAACGTGCCCTGAAATACATGGGTTTGACCGCCAATCAGGCGATCACCGACATTCAACTGGATCGCGTGTTCATCGGCTCCTGCACCAACTCGCGGATCGAAGATTTACGCGCGGCTGCCGTCATTGCCAAGGGCCGCAAAGTGGCCTCGACCATCAAGCAGGCCATCGTGGTGCCGGGCTCGGGTCTGGTGAAAGCGCAGGCCGAATCGGAAGGCCTGGACAAGATTTTCCTCGAAGCCGGTTTCGAATGGCGTGAGCCGGGTTGCTCGATGTGCCTGGCGATGAACCCGGACCGTTTGGAGTCCGGCGAACACTGCGCCTCGACGTCCAACCGTAACTTCGAAGGCCGTCAGGGCGCGGGTGGCCGAACCCATCTCGTGAGCCCGGCCATGGCCGCGGCCGCCGCCGTGAACGGTCGTTTCGTCGACGTCCGTGAATTGATCTAAGGAGCGCAGCATGAAAGCTTTTACCCAGCACACTGGACTTGTCGCGCCTCTGGATCGTGCCAACGTCGACACCGACCAGATCATTCCGAAGCAATTTTTGAAATCGATCAAGCGCACGGGTTTCGGCCCGAACCTGTTCGATGAATGGCGCTACCTGGATGTGGGGCAGCCGTATCAGGACAACTCCAAGCGCCCGCTGAACAAGGACTTCGTCCTCAACGCCGAGCGTTATCAAGGCGCCAGCGTGTTGCTGGCCCGTGAGAACTTCGGTTGCGGTTCGAGCCGTGAACACGCGCCGTGGGCCCTGGAAGAATACGGTTTCCGCAGCATCATCGCGCCGAGCTATGCCGACATCTTCTTCAACAACAGCTTCAAGAACGGCTTGTTGCCGATCATCTTGAGCGACGCTGAAGTCGATGAGCTGTTCCAGCAGGTAGAAGCCAATCCGGGCTACCAGCTGCAAATCGACCTGCAAGCCCAGACCGTGACCCGCCCGGACGGCAAGGTCCTGAGCTTCGAAATCGACGCATTCCGCAAACACTGCCTGCTCAATGGCCTGGACGACATCGGGCTGACCTTGCAGGACGGCGATGCGATTGCGGCGTTTGAAACCAAGCACCGTGCGAGCCAGCCTTGGTTGTTTCGCGACGCTTGATTGATTCGAGATTTTTGTAGTCAGGGCTGGCCCCATCGCGGGCAAGCCCGCTCCCACAGGGATTTACGGTGTTCAAGAAACCTGTGGGAGCGGGCTTGCCCGCGATGAGGCCGGAACAGGCGCCACAAGACTAAAAGGAAGTCCCCATGACCAGCTCCGCCCAGCACAGCCAGGTAGTTCAAAAGCAATTCGGTGAACAGGCTTCGGCCTACCTGAGCAGCGCCGTACACGCTCAAGGCACTGAATTCGCACTGCTACAGGCCGAACTGGCGGGGCAGGGCGATGCTCGCGTGCTGGACCTGGGTTGCGGTGCCGGTCATGTGAGTTTTCACGTGGCTGGGCTGGTAAAGGAAGTGGTGGCTTACGACCTGTCGCAGCAGATGCTCGACGTGGTCGCCGCAGCCGCCGCTGATCGTGGGTTGAGCAACGTGTCCACGGTCAATGGCGTCGCCGAACGCTTGCCGTTTGCCGACGGTGAATTCGATTTCGTCTTCAGTCGCTATTCGGCGCACCATTGGAGCGATCTCGGCGTGGCCCTGCGGGAAGTGCGTCGGGTGTTGAAGCCGGGCGGCGTAGCGGCGTTCATCGATGTGTTGTCACCGGGCAGCCCGTTGTTCGACACTTACCTGCAAAGCGTCGAAGTGCTGCGCGACACCAGCCATGTGCGTGATTATTCCGCCGGCGAATGGTTGCGCCAGATCAGCGAAGCCGGGTTGCACACCCGTAGCACCACGCGGCAGCGGCTGCGTCTGGAGTACAACTCCTGGGTCGAGCGCATGCGCACGCCACAGGTGATGCGCGCGGCGATCCGCGAACTGCAGCAGTCGATGGGCAACGAAGTACGCGAATATTTCGAAATTGAGGCCGATGGTTCGTTCAGTACGGATGTGCTGGTGCTGTTTGTAGAAAGATAGGTACCGATCGATAGATTTTTTCCGGGCGCGCCCCAGGGTGCACCGACTGATGACATGAGGAAAGCATGAGCAAGCAGATTCTGATTCTCCCAGGTGACGGTATTGGCCCGGAAATCATGGCCGAAGCGGTCAAGGTGCTGGAACTGGCCAACGACAAGTACGCCCTGGGCTTCGAGCTGAGTCACGACGTGATCGGTGGTGCCGCCATCGACAAGCACGGCGTGCCGTTGGCCGATGAAACCCTGGAACGTGCCCGCGCAGCCGATGCCGTGCTGCTGGGCGCCGTTGGCGGCCCGAAATGGGACACCATCGAGCGTGACATCCGCCCTGAGCGTGGTCTGCTGAAAATCCGTGCGCAACTGGGCCTGTTCGGCAACCTGCGTCCGGCGATCCTGTACCCGCAACTGGCCGAAGCTTCGAGCTTGAAGCCGGAAATCGTCTCCGGTCTGGACATCCTGATCGTTCGCGAGCTGACCGGCGGTATTTATTTTGGCGCGCCGCGCGGCACCCGTACCCTGGAGAACGGCGAGCGTCAGTCCTACGACACCCTGCCGTACAGCGAAAGCGAAATCCGCCGCATCGCCCGTGTCGGTTTCGACATGGCCATGGTCCGCGGCAAGAAACTGTGCTCGGTCGACAAGGCCAACGTGCTGGCGTCCAGCCAGCTGTGGCGTGAAATTGTCGAGGAAGTGGCCAAGGATTATCCTGAGGTCGAACTGAGCCACATGTACGTCGATAACGCCGCGATGCAGCTGGTGCGTGCGCCGAAGCAGTTCGACGTGATCGTCACCGACAACATGTTTGGCGACATCCTGTCCGACCAGGCCTCGATGCTCACCGGCTCCATCGGCATGCTGCCGTCGGCGTCCCTGGACACCAACAACAAAGGCATGTACGAGCCGTGCCACGGTTCGGCGCCGGACATCGCGGGCAAAGGCATTGCCAACCCGTTGGCGACCATTTTGTCGGTATCGATGATGCTGCGTTATAGCTTCAACCAGCAGGCAGCGGCCGATGCCATCGAAAAAGCCGTCAGCCTGGTGCTGGATCAGGGCTTGCGTACGGGCGACATCTGGTCGGCCGGTTGCACTAAAGTCGGTACGCAGGAAATGGGTGACGCAGTAGTCGCCGCGCTGCGGAATCTGTAATCTCTCGGGCCCGCTGCCACTTTCATCCCCGAAAGCAGCGGCCCACTTTTCAAGAAGGTGTAGTTGCGATGAAACGTGTAGGTCTGATCGGTTGGCGCGGTATGGTCGGTTCCGTGCTCATGCAGCGGATGCTGGAAGAGCAGGATTTCGATCTTATCGAGCCGGTGTTTTTCACCACTTCCAATGTCGGTGGCCAAGGCCCGTCCGTGGGCAAGGAGATTGCTCCGCTCAAGGACGCTTACAGCATTGAAGAGCTGAAAACCCTCGACGTGATTCTGACCTGCCAGGGTGGCGACTACACCAGTGAAGTCTTCCCGAAGCTGCGCGAAGCCGGCTGGCAGGGCTACTGGATCGACGCCGCTTCCAGCCTGCGCATGCAGGATGACGCGGTCATCGTCCTGGACCCGGTCAACCGCAAGGTCATCGACCAGCAGCTGGACGCGGGCACCAAGAACTACATCGGCGGCAACTGCACCGTCAGCCTGATGCTGATGGGCCTGGGCGGTCTGTTCGAAGCCGGTCTGGTGGAGTGGATGAGCGCCATGACCTATCAGGCGGCCTCCGGTGCCGGCGCGCAGAACATGCGTGAGCTGATCAAGCAAATGGGTGCGACCCACGCAGCGGTCGCCGATCAACTGGCCGACCCGGCCAGCGCGATCCTCGACATCGACCGTCGTGTCGCCGAAGCCATGCGCAGCGACGCGTACCCGACCGAAAACTTCGGCGTACCGCTGGCCGGCAGCCTGATCCCGTGGATCGACAAGGAGCTGCCGAACGGTCAGAGCCGTGAAGAGTGGAAGGCCCAGGCCGAGACCAACAAGATCCTCGGTCGCTTCAAGAGCCCGATCCCGGTCGACGGCATCTGCGTGCGCATTGGTGCCATGCGTTGCCATAGCCAGGCGCTGACCATCAAATTGAACAAAGACGTGCCGATCGCCGATATCGAAGGGCTGATCAGCCAGCACAACCCTTGGGTCAAGCTGGTACCGAACAACCGCGAGATCAGCATGCAGGAGCTGAGCCCTACCAAGGTCACCGGCACCCTGAACGTGCCGGTCGGCCGTCTGCGCAAGCTGAACATGGGGTCGCAATTCGTCGGTGCGTTTACCGTCGGCGACCAACTGCTCTGGGGCGCGGCCGAACCGCTGCGTCGCATGCTGCGGATCCTGCTTGAGCGTTGATCGATTGAAGCTGTGAAAGAACCCGTGCCTTGAAAGAGGCGCGGGTTTTTTTATTCCAGGCCGTCAGATGCTGATGGGTTGCCTGATGTTCCGTCATCGCGGGCAAGCCCACTCCCACAAGGATTGTGCTGATCCCCGTGGGAGCGGGCTTGCCCGCGATGAGGCCAGAACAGACGCCACATAATTGCCTGCATCCCCACCACCCGGTAAAGTGCCGCTCCCCCGTTTCGCCTGAGGTAGAACCATGAGCCAGTCCTTCGATATTGCCGTGATCGGCGCCACCGGTACTGTCGGCGAGACGCTCGTGCAGATTCTTGAAGAGCGCGACTTTCCGGTCGGCAACCTGCACTTGCTGGCCAGTAGCGAATCCGCCGGGCATTCGGTGCCGTTTCGGGGCAAGAATGTGCGGGTGCGGGAAGTCGATGAGTTCGACTTCGGCAAAGTCCAGTTGGTGTTCTTCGCCGCCGGCCCGGCCGTGACCCTGAGTTTTGCCGCGCGCGCCACGGCTGCCGGTTGCTCGGTAATCGACCTGTCCGGCGCGTTGCCGACCGACCAGGCGCCACAGGTGGTGCCGGAAGCCAACGCGCAGGTGTTGGCCGGCCTGAAAAAACCATTCCGGATCAGCAGCCCGAGCCCTTCGGCTACGGCGCTGGCGGTGGTGCTGGCGCCGTTGCTGGGTTTGATCGATTTGCAGCGCGTCAACCTGACCGCGTGCCTGGCGGTTTCCGCCCAGGGCCGCGAGGCCGTGACCGAGCTGGCCCGGCAGACCGCCGAGTTGCTTAACGTGCGCCCACTGGAGCCGACCTTTTTCGATCGGCAGATGGCGTTCAATTTGTTGGCCCAGGTCGGCAAGCCGGACGAGCGGGGTCATACGCTGCTGGAAAAGCGCCTGGTGCGTGAGTTGCGCCAGGTCATGGCCCTGCCTTCATTGAAGATTTCCGTGACTTGCATTCAAGCCCCGGTATTTTTTGGCGATAGCTTTAGTGTGACGCTGCAATCGGCGAGTGAGATCGACCTGGCTAAAGTCAACGCCGCTTTGGAAGACGCCCCCGGCATCGAGCTGGTTGAAGCCGGTGATTACCCGACGCCGGTAGGTGACGCGGTAGGGCAGGATGTGATCTACGTTGGTCGGGTACGCCAGGGTATCGACGACCTGTCGGAACTTAATTTGTGGCTGACGTCAGATAACGTACGCAAAGGCGCCGCGCTCAACGCTGTGCAGCTGGCTGAGTTGTTGATAAAAGACCTGCTGTAAAAGATACTTGGCAACAATTTTTCGAATGGTTCCGACCCAGCGCTATGCTTGGCAGGAATGCTGAAGGCGAGCCACCCTGTGGGGCTTTCCGGGGCATGCATGAAACGATCGCGCGCGGCGACCTCTCGCCGCCGCGCAATGCCTTACGGCAGCGGCTATCAACACCTTCTCGCTGGCCGAGGAATGTTCAAACTAAGGATGAGCTATGGTTCAAGTTCGCAAACTGGTGTTAGCAATAGCGGCCGCCTCGGCGCTGTCCTCCGGTATGGCGCATGCCCTCGGGCTTGGGGAGCTGACCCTGAAATCGACGCTGAACCAGCCGTTGGTGGCAGAAATCGAATTGCTCGACGTCAAGGAACTCACCGCTGCCGAAGTGGTGCCGAGCCTGGCTTCACCTGAAGATTTCGCCAAGGCAGGTGTCGACCGCCAGGCGTTTCTCAACGACTTGACCTTCACCCCGGTGCTGAATGCCGGTGGTAAAAGCATCCTGCGTGTCACTTCCAGCAAGCCGCTTTCCGAACCGATGGTGAAATTCCTGGTTCAGGTGATGTGGCCCAACGGTCGACTGCTGCGTGATTACAGCGTTTTGCTCGACCCGTCCAAATTCTCGCCGCAAACCGCTGAAGCAGCCGCGCAGCCCACGCCGACTCAGGGTGTGACCGCGCCCGTCACCGGTGCGACCAAACCGTCCCAATACACCACTACGCCGCGCGATACCCTCTGGGAAATCGCGGCGAAGGCGCGTAACGGCGGTTCGATTCAACAAACCATGCTGGCCATCCAGGCGCTGAACCCGGATGCCTTTATCGACGGCAACATCAACCGGCTGAAAACCGGGCAGGTGCTGCGTATGCCGGATCAGGCGCAAAGCACCAGCATGCGGCAATCCAAGGCGATTGCCGAAGTCGCTGCGCAGAACACTGCGTGGCGTCAGGGGCGTCGCTATGTCGCTAAGCCGGCCGCGGGGCAGCAGCAACTCGATGCCACCAAGCGTGGTCGTGGTGAAGCGACGTCGTCACAGCCTGCTCGGGACAACCTGAGCCTGGTCTCGGCCGAGTCGGGCAAGGCCCGTGGCAAAGGCGCCGCAGGCGATGCGAAAGCCTTGAACAACAAGCTGGCGGTGACTCAGGAAAGCCTCGACACCACCCGCCGTGACAATGCAGAGCTGAAAAGCCGCATATCTGATCTGCAAAGTCAGATGGACAAGCTGCAACGTCTGATCGAACTGAAGAACAATCAACTGGCCAAGTTGCAGGCTGAAGGGGCGGCGGGAGCCCCGGCGCCTGCTGCTGCGCCGGCACCGGCGATGACGGCTGAACTGACGCCTGGTGCGGCGCCAGCGCCAGCCGAAATGACGCCGGCAGCGGTTCCGGCGCCCGTTCCGGCCGAGACACCTGTCGAGCCGACCCCGGCAGCTTCCGACGACAAGCAATTCAACGAGCTGCTGACTAATCCTTGGTTGTTGGGCCTGGCCGGTGGTGGGGCCGTGGTTGTGATGCTGTTGTTGCTGTTGCTGGCCCGTCGTCGCAAAGCCCAGCAAGAAGCCGAGAAACACTTGCGCATGGCCCGCGCCCTGGCCGAGGAGCAACCGTTTTCTGCCGATCTGGACCTGCCGGAAAGCAGTTTCGAAGGCCTGGAAGTTCCCCCTCCGAGCGTAAAACTGGCCACCGCGCCGACTCCTGCACCTGCACCTGCGCCCGCTCCGGCTCCGGCCCCGGTTGTGGTCACGCCACCCATCGCCGCGCCACTGGTGGCGCCAGCCGCCGACCGCTCCGACGACGTGCTGGACAAAGCCCAGTCTCACATCGCCGCCGGCCGTCTGAATCAGGCTGCAGCCCTGCTGGAAGAGGGCATCAAGCAAGAGCCTCAGCGCAGTGATCTGCGCCTGAAACTGATGGAAGTCTACGGCCAGCAAGGCGATCGCGATGCGTTCGTTGCCCAGGAACGCCAACTGGTGGCCAACGGCGACAATTTCGCCCAGGTCGAAAAACTGAAGAGCCGCTTCCCGGCCATGGCGTTGATTGCCGCCGGAGGCATCGCCGCCGCCGCAGTCGCGGCCGAACTGGATGCGCAGTACGTCAAGGACCTGTTGCAGGACGAGCCGCCAGTACCAGAGCCAGCACCAGAACCAGAACCAATGCCGGCTCCGGTCGAAGACGATTTCGACAGCGCTTTCGATCTGAGCCTGGATGACCTGGAAGACATTACTCCAGCAGTCATTACGCCTGCGCCGGAGCCTGAAGCGTCGACTTTGACCGATCTGGAAGATTTCCCTCTGGACGATGACCTGAGTTTCGGGTCGGTGTTGCAGCAGCAGGCTGAGATCAAGGAAAACCTCGACGACCTGTCGGAGTTCGATCTGGACATGGATCTTGGTGCGGAGCCGTCGGCAGCGACGCTGGCCGAAGATGACTTCCTGCTCGATCTGGACGAGGGCGTGAAGGATTTGCCGGTCGTCGAAACACCGGCAGCCCCTGAGTTGGCATTGGATGATCTGGAGCTGCCTGCCGATTTCGATCTGTCGCTGGCTGAAGAAATGGATGCGCCGGATGCTTTCGCCGCGGAGCTGGATGACGTCAACGCCGAGTTGGAAAGCTTGTCTGGCAGCATCGGTGAGCCGACATTCACGGAGCACGACGCTTTGGCTTCTGCCGAAGACGAGCCGGAGTTCGATTTCCTTTCCGGCACCGACGAAGTCGCCACCAAGCTTGATCTGGCCCAGGCCTACATCGATATGGGTGACAACGACGGCGCCCGGGATATCCTCAATGAGGTGGTGGTAGAGGGTGATGACGGCCAGAAGAGCGAAGCCAAGGAGATGCTGGCGCGTCTGGCCTGAGTGATCGGCTCTTTGTAAACAATGCGGCAGCCCGGTGAGGCTGCCGTTTTTGTTTTAGCGCGGGGCGATGCTGTTGTACTGGTATCCACGTCCCACGGCTTTATAATGCCCGCCTTCGCGTACATCAGCAGGCTGTCACTCCTTGGCAAATATAGATAACCCGGCCGCCGAAATGGCGGCCGACGGCTTTTTCCGGATCGCGTTGGGCGTTGAATACAAAGGCTCGCGCTATCGCGGCTGGCAGCGCCAGGCCTCCGGCGTGCTCACGGTGCAGGAAACCCTCGAAAACGCCTTGTCGAAAGTCGCCGACTCGCCTGTGTCGCTGCTGTGCGCAGGGCGCACCGATGCCGGTGTACATGCCTGCGGACAGGTGGTGCATTTCGATACGCCGGTCGAGCGCTCGATGAAGGCCTGGGTCATGGGCGCCAATATCAATTTGCCGCACGACGTCAGTGTCAGTTGGGCCAAAGTCATGCCGGCGCATTTCCATGCACGGTTCAAGGCCATTGCCCGGCGCTATCGCTACGTGATCTATAACGATCAGATCCGCCCGGCGCACCTGAACGAAGAAATCACCTGGAACCACCGTCCGCTGGACGTCGAGCGCATGGCCGAGGCGGCGCAATACCTGGTGGGTATTCATGACTTCAGTGCCTTTCGCGCTGGTCAGTGCCAGGCCAAGTCGCCGATCAAGGAGCTGCATCATCTGCGCGTCACCCGTCATGGCAAAATGATCATATTGGATATCCGCGCCAACGCTTTCCTGCATCACATGGTGCGCAACATCGCTGGTGTGCTGATGACCATTGGGGCCGGCGAACGCCCGGTGGAGTGGATGAAGGAAGTGCTGGAGAGCCGAATCCGCCGCTCAGGCGGGGTGACGGCTCACCCGTTTGGCCTGTATCTGGTGCAGGTCGAGTACCGCGACGAGTTCCAATTGCCCGAGCGTTACATCGGCCCGCATTTCCTGACCGGTTTCACCGAACTTGACGGCTGACGCCCTCGAACGCTTTTGTTACCATCCGGGACTTTCTCGGATTTGCCGTGGGGTTTTATCGACATGTCAGCCGTTCGCAGCAAGATTTGTGGGATTACCCGCATAGAAGATGCGTTGGCGGCGGTTGAGGCCGGGGCCGATGCCATCGGGTTTGTGTTTTACGCCAAGAGCCCGCGGGCGGTGAGCCGCCAGCAGGCGCGCGCGATCATCAAGGCATTGCCGCCGTTCGTCACCACCGTAGGCCTGTTCGTCAACGCCGGTCGCGAAGAGTTGGCAGAAATCCTCGATACCGTGCCGCTGGATCTGTTGCAGTTCCATGGCGACGAAGGCTCGGCAGAATGTGAAAGCTGGCATCGCCCGTACATCAAGGCGCTGCGGGTCAAGGCCGGTGATGACATTGCGGCAGCCTGCGACGCCTATCCGGGTGCCAGCGGCATTTTGCTCGATGCCTATGTCGAAGGTGTTCCCGGTGGAACCGGCGAAGCGTTCGACTGGTCACTGATACCGCAAGGTTTGAGCAAGCCCATCATTCTGGCGGGAGGCCTGACCCCGGATAACGTCGCCGAGGCAGTTGACCGGGTCCGCCCGTATGCGGTGGATGTCAGCGGTGGGGTAGAGGAGAGCAAAGGCATCAAGGATCATGCGAAGATTCGGGCATTCATCAACGCGCTACGTTGATGTGACGGCTGGCAGACTGCCGCCGTCCACTGCTCTGTACAAAAAGGCTGAGGGTTGTTGGGTGGTGCGCAGGTCACGTCTCGTTGACCCGGCCATCGACTGATCATCGCCGCACACATGAATTTAGCTCAAGGGCATACACGGGGCTGCGAACCAGAGCGTTCGGGCCACCGGTACTGGAGAAAGAAAGCATGAGCAACTGGTTAGTAGACAAACTGATCCCTTCGATCATGCGTTCCGAGGTCAAGAAGAGCTCGGTGCCTGAAGGTCTTTGGCACAAATGCCCGTCTTGCGAGGCTGTGTTGTATCGTCCGGAGCTGGAAAAGACCCTGGACGTTTGCCCCAAGTGCAATCACCACATGCGTATTGGCGCACGCGCCCGTATCGACATTTTCCTCGACGCCGAAGGCCGTGCCGAGCTGGGGGCGGACCTGGAACCGGTTGACCGCCTGAAGTTCCGTGATGGCAAGAAGTACAAGGATCGCCTGACTGCTGCGCAAAAGCAGACTGGCGAAAAAGATGCGCTGATCTCCATGAGCGGCACCTTGCTGGGTATGCCTGTGGTGGTTTCGGCGTTCGAATTCTCCTTCATGGGTGGGTCGATGGGCGCCATCGTCGGCGAGCGCTTTGTTCGCGCCGCCAACTACGCGCTGGAAAACCGCTGCCCGATGATCTGCTTCTCCGCCTCCGGTGGTGCGCGGATGCAGGAAGCGCTGATCTCCTTGATGCAAATGGCCAAGACCTCCGCGGTGCTGGCGCGTCTGCGCGAAGAAGGCATTCCGTTCATCTCCGTGCTGACCGACCCGGTCTACGGTGGTGTTTCGGCCAGTCTGGCGATGCTCGGCGACGTCATCGTCGGTGAGCCGAAAGCGCTGATCGGCTTTGCCGGGCCACGCGTGATCGAGCAGACCGTTCGCGAAAAACTGCCGGAAGGCTTCCAGCGCAGCGAGTTCCTGCTGGAGCACGGCGCCATCGACATGATCATTCACCGTCAGGAGCTGCGTCCGCGCCTGGGCAACCTGTTGGCACAGATGATGGGCCTGCCGACGCCTAAGTTCGTCGCCACCCCCATCGAGCCGATCGTGGTTCCACCGGTGCCAGCCAACGTATGACCCAACGTACCCTTGGCGAATGGCTCGCCTACCTCGAGCAGTTGCATCCCTCGGCCATCGACATGGGCCTTGAGCGCTCGCAACAGGTAGCGTCCCGCATGGGGCTGGGCAAGCCGGCGCCTCGGGTGATCACGGTCACCGGCACCAATGGCAAGGGTTCTACCTGTGCGTTCGTGGCTTCGTTGCTGCGGGCCCAGGGCCTGAAAGTCGGTGTCTACAACTCTCCGCACCTGCTTCGTTACAACGAGCGGGTGCAGGTCAATGGCGTTGAAGCCACTGACGCCGAGCTGTGCGAAGCCTTCGCGGCGGTCGAGGCGGGGCGCGGCGACACTTCCCTGACCTATTTCGAGATGGGCACCCTGGCGGCTTTCTGGCTGTTCCAGCGTTCCGGGCTTGATGCCGTGGTGCTGGAGGTGGGGCTGGGCGGGCGTCTGGACACGGTCAACGTGGTGGACGCCGACATGGCACTGGTCACCAGTATCGGGGTCGATCACGCCGATCACCTCGGTGATACTCGTGAGTCCGTGGCCTTCGAGAAGGCCGGCATCTTTCGCCAGGGCGCGCCCGCGCTCTGTGGCGACCTGAATCCTCCACAGCCCCTGCTGGATAAAGCGCGAGAGCTTAAATGCCCGTTTTTCCTGCGCGGGCGCGATTTCGATCTCGGTATCACTGATCACGACTGGCAATGGCGCGGTCTGGACGCTCAGGGGCACGTGGTCGAGCTGCATGATCTGCCGTTGCTTGATCTGCCGATGGAAAACGCCGCGCTGGCGCTACAGGCCTATCTGTTGCTCGGGTTGCCGTGGGCGGATGCGCAGATTATCCAGGCGCTGCAGGCGACGCGGGTGGTCGGTCGTCTCGATCGTCGGTCGTTCGATTGGCAGGGCAAGCGTCTTAACCTGTTGCTGGATGTGGGGCATAACCCCCATGCAGCGGAGTATTTGGCCCGGCGTCTGGCCAGTCGGCCACTGGCCGGCAAGCGTCTGGCGGTGTTCGGGTTGCTGGCGGACAAGGATCTGGATGGTGTAGTTGCCGCGTTGAGTGCTAGTGTCGAGCACTGGGCTGTCGCGCCACTGGATTCGCCTCGGGCGCGGCCAGTGGCCGATTTGCGCGAAGCGCTGCATAAGCGCGGCGCTTCGGTAACGTCCTATGACAGCGTGGCCGCCGCCCTGGAAGGGCAGTGTGCGCTGGCGACGAGCGACGATGAAATTCTGTTGTTCGGATCATTTTATTGTGTCGCCGAGGCCCTTGAGTGGTTGGCTCGGCGCTCCACGGAGGAAGCGGCAAATGGCATTGCTGGATAAGGCTTACAAACAGCGCATGGTCGGCGCCCTGGTTCTGGTCGCGCTGGCCGTGATTTTCCTGCCGATGCTGTTTTCCCGTCAGGATGAGCAGCGCCAGGTGACTGTCGAGGCGCCGACTGCGCCGCAAGCACCGGCGATGGCGCAAGTGCAGGTTGAACCGGTGGTCGTGCCTGAGCCTCAGGCGTTGCCGCAGGAGCCGGTGCCCAGCGACGATGAGATTGCCCAGGAAGCCAAGCCGACGCCACCTGTCGCGCCGAAAGTACCAGCGTTGCCGGTTCCGGCCGTAAAGCCGGTCGCTCCTGCTCCGGCGCTGGCCGCCAAGCCTGCGACCGCACCTGCCCAGCCAATCGCGGCTGCTCCGGGCAAGCCGGACACCACGCAAAGCCGTGTCGACGCCAATGGCCTGTCGGTCAGTTGGTCGGTTCAACTGGCCAGCCTGGCTAATCGCGAAAGTGCGGAAAAGCTGCAGAAAACCCTGCGCAGCCAAGGCTACAACGCCTATATCCGTTCCGCCGATGGCAAAAATCGGGTGTTTGTCGGTCCGCTGATCGAGCGTGCCGAGGCCGATCGCCTGCGCGACTTGTTGAACCGTCAGCAAAACCTCAAGGGTTTTGTGGTGCGTTTTCAGCCTGAGCGCGGCTAAATCTATCGCCCCGATTTGAAATGCACTGACAATCGCAGCTTACCGATAAGCATGGGCTCTGCTAAAATGCGCCGCCTCATCCGTCTGTAGGCTGCACTGTGCCATTTACCTGGGTTGACTGGGCGATCGTTGCAATCATCGCCATCTCCGCATTGATCAGTCTGAGCCGCGGCTTCGTCAAGGAAGCGCTATCGCTGGTGACCTGGATCATCGCAGGAGTCGTTGCCTGGATGTTCGGTGGCGCATTGTCCGAGTACCTCGCCGGATACATCGAAACGCCGTCGGCCCGTGTGATCACGGGCTGTGCCATCATGTTTGTCGCCACGTTAATCGTAGGCGCAATGATCAATTATCTTATCGGCGAGTTGGTACGCGTCACCGGGCTTTCCGGGACCGATCGATTCCTCGGCATGGCCTTCGGTGCCGCGCGTGGCGTGTTGCTGGTGGTCGTGGCGGTCGGGCTGTTGAGCCTGGGGCCGGTACAGCAGGACGGGTGGTGGAAAGAGTCCCAACTCGTGCCAAAGTTTTTATTGGTCGCAGACTGGTCCAAAAACCTGATTCTCGGGTGGAGCAGTCAGTGGCTTGCCAGCGGTATCAGCGTACCCGCTGAAATACCGTTCAGGGAGCACCTCTTGCCGACGGCGAAAACGCCTCAGTGAGTTGTGTTCAGTTCAGATCCATTAAGTAGGGGTTGCGTCGCATGTGTGGCATCGTCGGTATCGTCGGTAAGTCGAACGTCAATCAGGCGCTGTATGACGCGCTAACCGTCCTCCAGCACCGCGGCCAGGACGCTGCCGGTATCGTGACCAGCCATGAAGGCCGGTTATTCCTGCGCAAGGACAACGGTCTGGTGCGTGACGTGTTTCATCAGCGTCACATGCAGCGTCTGGTCGGTCACATGGGCATTGGCCATGTGCGCTACCCGACTGCGGGCAGCTCGACCTCGGCCGAAGCTCAGCCGTTTTACGTCAACTCGCCTTACGGCATCACCTTGGCGCACAACGGCAACCTGACCAACGTTGAACAACTGGCCAAGGAGATTTACGAATCTGACCTGCGCCACGTCAACACCAGTTCCGATTCGGAAGTGCTGCTCAACGTGTTCGCGCACGAACTGGCCCAGCGCGGCAAGTTGCAGCCAACCGAAGAAGACGTATTCGCCGCCGTGACTGACGTGCACAACCGTTGCGTCGGTGGTTACGCCGTCGTGGCGATGGTGACCGGCTACGGCATCGTCGGTTTCCGCGACCCGCACGGCATCCGTCCGATCGTGTTCGGCCAGCGTCACACTGACGAGGGCGTCGAATACATGATCGCCTCCGAAAGCGTTTCCCTGGACGTACTCGGTTTCACCCTGATTCGCGACCTGGCACCGGGCGAAGCGGTCTACATCACTGAAGACGGCAAGCTGCACACCCGTCAGTGCGCGACCAACCCGTCCCTGACCCCGTGCATCTTCGAACACGTCTACCTGGCCCGTCCGGACTCGATCATCGACGGCGTGTCGGTCTACAAGGCCCGTCTGCGCATGGGCGAGAAGCTCGCCGAGAAGATTCTTCGTGAGCGTCCCGAGCACGACATCGACGTGGTCATCCCGATCCCGGACACCAGTCGCACGGCTGCTCTGGAGCTGGCGAACCACCTGGGCGTGAAGTTCCGCGAAGGCTTCGTGAAGAACCGTTATATCGGCCGCACCTTCATCATGCCGGGCCAGGCCGCGCGGAAAAAATCCGTACGCCAGAAGCTCAACGCCATCGAGCTGGAATTCCGCGGCAAGAACGTGATGCTGGTGGATGACTCCATCGTGCGCGGCACCACTTGCAAGCAGATCATCCAGATGGCGCGTGAAGCGGGCGCCAAGAATGTCTATTTCTGCTCCGCAGCGCCGGCCGTGCGTTTCCCGAACGTCTACGGCATCGACATGCCGAGCGCCCACGAACTGATCGCCCACAACCGTTCGACCCAGGACGTAGCTGACCTGATCGGTGCCGATTGGCTGATCTATCAGGACCTGCCTGATTTGATCGAAGCGGTTGGTGGCGGCAAGATCAAGATCGAGAAGTTCGATTGTGCAGTGTTCGACGGCCAGTACGTGACCGGCGACGTCGACGAGGCCTACCTGAACAAGATCGAGCAGGCACGTAACGATGCCTCCAAGGTCAAGACGCAGGCGGTCAGTGCGATCATCGATCTGTATAACAACTGAGTCATTACCGGCCCCTAGGGGCCGGTTTTGTATCTACCAACGAATTCTTATTTTTCAAGAACGGGGCAAGGAGTGACAGCATGAGTCAGGATTGGGATGCCGGTCGGTTGGACAGCGACCTCGAAGGCGTAGCGTTCGATACCCTGGCCGTACGTGCCGGTCAGCACCGTACGCCGGAAGGCGAACACGGTGATCCGATGTTCTTCACTTCCAGCTACGTATTCCGCACTGCCGCCGACGCGGCCGCACGTTTTGCCGGGGAGGTGCCGGGCAACGTTTATTCGCGCTACACCAACCCGACCGTTCGCGCTTTCGAAGAGCGCATTGCCGCGCTGGAAGGTGCCGAGCAGGCCGTGGCTACCGCGACCGGCATGGCCGCGATCATGGCGGTGGTGATGAGCCTGTGCAGTGCTGGCGATCACGTGCTGGTATCGCGCAGCGTGTTTGGCTCGACCATCAGTCTGTTCGAAAAATACTTCAAGCGCTTCGGCGTCGAAGTCGATTACGTCCCCCTGGCGGATCTGTCCGGTTGGGATGCGGCGATCAAGGCCAATACCAAATTGCTGTTCGTCGAGTCGCCGTCCAACCCGTTGGCCGAGCTGGTGGATATTGCCGAGCTGGCGAAAATCGCTCACGCCAAAGGCGCGATGCTGGTGGTCGACAACTGCTTCTGCACCCCGGCATTGCAACAGCCGTTGAAATTGGGGGCGGACGTCGTCGTGCACTCGGCAACCAAGTTCATCGACGGCCAGGGTCGTTGCATGGGCGGTGTCGTGGCCGGTCGCAGCGAGCAGATGAAAGAAGTGGTCGGTTTCCTGCGTACCGCCGGGCCGACCCTCAGCCCGTTCAACGCCTGGATCTTCCTCAAGGGCCTGGAAACCCTGAATCTGCGGATGAAGGCGCATTGCGCCAACGCCCAGCAACTGGCCGAGTGGCTGGAGCAGCAGGACGGCGTCGAAAAAGTCCATTACGCCGGGCTCAAGAGTCATCCGCAGCACGAGTTGGCCCAGCGTCAGCAGAAGGGCTTCGGTGCAGTGGTGAGTTTCGAGGTCAAGGGTGGCAAAGAGGGCGCCTGGCGCTTTATCGACGCGACCCGCCTGATCTCGATCACCGCCAACCTGGGCGACAGCAAAACCACCATCACCCACCCGAGCACCACCTCTCACGGGCGTCTGGCGCCGCAAGAGCGTGAAGCCGCGGGCATTCGTGACAGCCTGATCCGCGTCGCGGTGGGGCTGGAAGACGTGGCTGACCTGCAAGCCGACTTGGCGCGCGGGTTGGCTGCCTTGTGATCGAAATGTCCGCGCCAGCCGGCTCCAATGGCCGCGTTGCACTGGTTACCGGTGCCGCGCGGGGCATCGGCCTGGGTATTGCCGCCTGGCTGATCAGCGAAGGCTGGCAGGTCGTGCTGACGGACGTGGATCGGGTGCGCGGTTCGAAAGTGGCGAAGGTCCTTGGCGAAAACGCCTGGTTCATCGCCATGGACGTGTCGAACGAAGGGCAGGTGGCGCTGGGTGTCGCCGAGGTGTTGGGGCAGTTTGGGCGTCTGGATGCGTTGGTGTGCAATGCGGCGGTAGCCGATCCGCATAACATCACCTTGGAAAGTCTCGACCTGGCGTACTGGAATCGGGTACTGGCGGTGAATCTCAGTGGGCCGATGTTGTTGGCCAAGCACTGCGCGCCTTACTTGCGTGCTCACAGCGGGGCGATCGTCAATCTGGCCTCGACCCGCGCCGGGCAATCGGAACCCGATACTGAGGCTTACGCAGCGAGCAAGGGCGGTTTGCTGGCCTTGACTCATGCATTGGCGATCAGTCTTGGCCCGGAGATTCGCGTCAATGCGGTCAGCCCCGGCTGGATCGATGCGCGAGACCCTTCGGTGCGACGCGCCGAGCCACTGACCGATGCCGATCATGCACAGCATCCGGCAGGCCGGGTAGGGACGGTCGAGGACGTGGCGGCGATGGTCGCGTGGCTGTTGTCGAAGAACGCCGGTTTCGTGACAGGCCAGGAGTTCGTGGTCGACGGCGGCATGACCAAGAAGATGGTTTACGAGTAGCCGCTGCAGGTCTCACGCTTCAAGCTGCCAGTTAAGGCCGCCCGAGTCAGTCCTGCTTACGCAGCTCCGCTCTTCTCTTGCAGCTTGAAGCTCGTCGCTAAAAGCTGTTTTTGAAAAAAACTTCAATCCTGCTATTGACTTAGGTTCGCTACCTGCGTAAATTTCGCGGCCTCGGAGATGCAAACGGGTGATTAGCTCAGCTGGGAGAGCGTCTGCCTTACAAGCAGAATGTCGGCGGTTCGATCCCGTCATCCGTCCGCTGCGCCATATTCGGTAACCTGGAACACTGAACGCCAGGTCACCACGGAAAAGCCCGCTGATGCGGGCTTTTTTCTGCTCCAAGTTTGTATGTTGTTCCTGTGGGTTGCATCGTTTCACCGGTTTTTAGATTTTTTTGAAAAAACATCAATTAAATCAATACTTTATAAAAACCTGTGGCATAATGTGTCCCGCAACGAAGGTAAAGGGTGATTAGCTCAGCTGGGAGAGCGTCTGCCTTACAAGCAGAATGTCGGCGGTTCGATCCCGTCCCGTCCGCTGCGCCATATTCGGTAACCTGGAACACTGAACGCCAGGTCACCACAGAAAGCCCGCTCAATGCGGGCTTTTTGCTGTCTGGAATTTGGCTTTTCCTGCAGAGTCGCCTCTCCCATTGTGGGGGGCGAGCTTGCTCCAGATGGCATTGTGGCGATGGTCGACAACGATAGCGCTGAGAATCTGCCGCCCCGTTGTGTTCTCAGGTTTCTCGCGAGCAGGCTCGCTCCTACTGTTCGGCGTTGCGGGCGTGTCGGTAATCGCTGACGGCTTCGTAAACGGCTTTGCGCAACCGATTGATGCCGCCGATAGGGCGATGAGCCTCGAGCCCAAACCATGGGTTGAACGACTGGTTATCGCATTGCAGGTTCAGCGCAGGCGTGTCGAAGTCCTGTGCAGGCACGTTGATTCGTGCCACGGTCTGGAAGGGCGCATCGTTCTCGCTCCACTCAATGCTGGTGTCTTCGATCGGCATGTACTTGTTTGCGTCCTGGCGCTGGATCTGCAAGACAAAGCACGCAGGTACCCGATCTGTCGACAGCTGTTGGTTCAGCGCATTGCGCAGGAAGTTCGGCAATTTCTGGTTTTGCGCAGGCAAGCTATAGGGCGGGCAGCTTTGCGGGTCGGGCATTACACGAAACTTGGCGTTGGCTTCACCGAATTTGTAGGGCGAAACTGAAAAGTAGGTGGCCTGGGTCGGGCTCGGCGGCGCGGGTGACAGGGTCTTCAGCGCAATGAACAGGTGACGGACCTGCCAGGTGCGCGGGTCCCAACCCGGAAAAAAGGCCATGACTTTTTTGCCGTCTGCCTGAGCGGCGACGTTTTGACGATACTCGGCGACATCGCTGACGAAAAAGTTCGGGTGGTTGAACATCACGAAGTCCTGTTCGCTTCGATGTGTTTGATCGCTCAGCAGTTGTTTGCCTGGCACATCGAGCAGCTTGATCGCCATGCCCCGCGCATCGCGGATGCTGTCGAACTGCGGATAGGCATTGCCGTTGGACAGGCGCATCGTCGCTTGCCAGGTTTTGCCCGGTTCGCTGAACACACCCTGACGTAAATCGTTCGGCAGGTCCGGCAGAACCTGCACCTCGGCTTGCACGCAGCCGTGGGCCTTGGCATGAGCGTCACGCAGATAGCGGGTGTTATCGCGGTGCTGGTCGACGATGCGCACGGCGGTCTGGATGATGTCCTGAGTCATTGCCGCTTCACCGTCCGGAATCAGCTCTTGCGCCGATACGGGGCCGCGGTGTTGCCAGGCAAACCACGCGGTGAGCAGCGCCCAGCCAAGCAGCCCAAGACCCAGCAGCCAGAGCAGCGTCTTGCCGAGAAATGCGCCCAGGCGCAGCCAGAGGGTCATGAGCATGCAGAAATCCTTTTGCAAAGGGCGAGGGTCATGGCAATTGCGACTCAAGAGGACCGCCCAGCACCTTCAGATACTCCAGCAGTGCCCAGCGCTCCTGTGGTTGCAACAGGCGGCCGATCACGCCATTGCCAGGCTTGCCGGCGCGGAACTCGTGACCGCTGTTGTGGTTGCCGGTGATGCGCGTGTCGAACACAAAGCCATTGGTAAAGGCTTCGGTGCGATAGCCCAGGTGCTTCGGGTCGTACTCGAACGTGCCTTTGTAAAAGGTGGTTGAGCGTTCATCCTGAGGCGAGAGCAATTGATAAAGGCTTGGCACCGACCCGTTGTGCAGGAACGGCGCTGTCGCCCATACGCCCGCCAATGGCCGGGCCTTGTAGGCGCGTAACTCACGAACACCGATCGGCAAGCCGAATCCATCCATTTCAGGTCGCTCGGCGGGTGTGATGCCGGCCTCGCGATAGGCCCGGTTTTCCACAAACGCTGTGACATAGGCCAGCCCTTTGGCCACCGACATCTGGCTCAGATCAAGGGGGGCTTCGGGTTTGGGTTCGACATCCAGTTGATCAAGCTCGGTTTGACTCCACTGCAGCGCCGTCAGGTCGAAGCGATGATTGGCAATGTTGTTGGCAGCGCCAGGGTCGGTGCCGATGTATTCCACCGGGAGCATTTTCAAGTGTTGCACGTATCGCCCTTGGCCTTGAGTCACCCGCGGTACGTGGCAGCCGGCGCAGTTTTCGCTGAACAGTGCGCGACCTTTTGCCGCCAAGGGTTTGTCGATGGGCCCCAACAGTTCTTCGGGCCAGGCGGGCGGTGCGAGCCGTTGCAGGGTTTCTTCGATCAGATGCAAATCACGCACCCGGACGCTGGAAGGGTAACGATCATCGCCCTTGAGCGGTTGCCGATTACGGTCAAAGAAATTCAGCGTGGCGCCTACACCCAAGGCTTCGCCGATGTTGCGAGCCATGGGCTGCTGCGCCGAGCCGTTCCATTGCACCCAGTCGAATGTCCACATATCCCATAGCTGTGGATAGTCCACCGGGGCGTCGGCTACGCGGTAATTTTCAGGGGTAATGGCATCGCCGAAACTGGCATTGGCGATGCGCCCGAAAGCATCCGTACGCCCCGGCCCTTCTTCAGTCGGGTAGAGCCCGCGATGGGTGTCGTTCCAGGCCACTTTCAGGAAAGTATCGAGCGAACCCTTGAATTCGTTGCGCAGTTTCTGGCGCCGGGCGTCGTAATCCTGCCCCAGCACCTGACGTGCGAAACGTTCGAATTTCCAGGGGTTGTAGTAAGTCGCTGCCAGGCTCGCCACCAAGGCTTGTCCGAAACTGCCGCCTCGTAGCGTAGGCACGCTGGAGGGCAGGACATGCTGCGCCGAACCGCCATCGATGCGCACGGCTTGGCCTTTGAAACGCAGTTCCCCGGTATGGCAGGCGGCACAGGTAATATCCAGAAACGTATCTGCGCTCCCGGGATTTTGGTGCCGGGCAAAGCCCACCGGAAGATTTCCGGGGTTGTTCGGCGTGGGTTTCTGATTGGGATCGATTAAAAAGCCGAAGCGTGCGAGGTATTCAGGAGAGGCGAATCGTTGTTGCGAGAAAGGCAGCTCAAGCGCCGTGAACCAATCGTAGTGCAGGCCTTTGACCTGCGTGCCCTGAGGTGTGAAGTAGTAGGTCTGACGGTCGGTATCGCTCCATTGGTCGAGATAATGCACCTGTTGCGCAGGTGACCAGGCCGGCAGTTTCGGGTTGGCGACGTAGTACAGGACCACGGCCAGACACAGCCCGACCAGGATTACGATCAGCATCAGCAAACGGAAGAAGAGGCGCAAGATGAACATCCTTGTAGATTATTTTTCTTTTATGCCTCAGTGCCAGATCAACGGCAAGTGGCCATTACGCCAGACATTGTGGGGTACCAGAACGACGTCTATGAGAGTCTGATGACGGAAGTTTCATCATCTACACTCCGAAAAGCGTTTAAACACCTGAACTTATCCGAAATTTCCGGCTCTCATGCCGGTAGCCATTGGTCGTGGCCGCCTGATAAGCTCGCGGCTTTACTCGATTGCCCTTTAGGCGCATGAACAAGGAAATAGCATGAAACAGCATCGGTTGGCGGCGGCGGTGGCCCTGGTTAGCCTGGTACTTGCGGGTTGCGACTCGCAGACCAGCGTAGAGCTGAAAACCCCGGCGCAAAAGGCTTCCTACGGCATTGGCCTGAACATGGGCAAAAGCCTGGCTCAGGAAGGCATGGATGACCTGGACTCCAAGGCCGTAGCCCAGGGCATCGAAGATGCCGTTGGCAAGAAAGAACAGAAACTGAAAGATGAAGAGCTGGTTGAAGCCTTCGCTGCGCTGCAAAAGCGTGCCGAAGAGCGTATGGCCAAGATGAGCGAAGAGTCGGCAGCCGCCGGCAAGAAATTCCTTGAAGAAAACGCCAAGAAAGCCGGCGTCGTCACCACCGCTTCGGGCTTGCAGTACGAAGTGGTCAAGAAAGCCGATGGCGCTCAGCCCAAGCCGACTGATGTAGTGACTGTCCACTACACCGGCAAGCTGACCAATGGCACCGTTTTCGACAGCTCCGTCGAGCGCGGCAGCCCGATCGATCTGCCGGTTAGCGGCGTGATTCCGGGTTGGGTTGAAGGCCTGCAACTGATGCACGTCGGCGAGAAGTACAAGCTGTACATTCCTAGCGAACTGGCTTACGGCGCGCAAAGCCCAAGCCCGGCGATTCCAGCCAACTCGGTGCTGGTGTTCGACCTGGAACTGCTGGGGATCAAGGATCCAGCAAAAGAAGACGCTGCCAAGTAATCAGCGTCCGCTCTAAAAACAACGCCTCGCTAATGCGGGGCGTTGTTGCATCTGGTGTGTGGCGCGGGTAAACAAAGCGAACAGATGCAGCAGGCTGGAGTCATAGACATTGTCGGAGCGGCGTTAACCTCGTCAGATCGCCAAGTCAATGAAATCTTGGGTTTTTTTAGATGGGTAAAAAACGCCCGATCTGAGTTCGGCCCTTATGCAACGGGGCTTTCAGCCGCGAAAAGCTGCTCTGTTCACAAGGTTATCCACAATTTGTGTGGATAACATTTACATGGGAGGCGTGATGAAAGCACCCTGGAATTTTGCTCGTTTCCTGCCATTGGCCGGACGACTGCTTGCTCGTGGACGCTTGCCGACCTTGCTGTTCGCGGTGGCCAGCAAAGGTGCCAGTCAAGGCAATCGGCTGGGCAAACTCAAGGATGATCTGCGCCTGTTGCAGGCACTCTGCCTGGCTTATTGGCGCGGTGAATATCGGGCCATCAGCCCCAAAGCGCTGGTGTCGGTCGTGGCGGGCCTGATGTATTTTCTCAGCCCGGTGGACGCGATTCCGGATTTCATTCCGGTATTCGGCATGCTGGATGACATCGCTGTACTGGCCTGGTTGATGAAAGTCCTCGATGACGAACTCAATGCTTTCCGCGAATGGCGTAAACGTCAAATGCCAGAGAAGCTCGCCGTGGTCGAACGCCTGCCCGATACCCCTGAACAACTTCAGCTTCAGGGGCCGAAAAAGAACTGAACTGATTCAATCTCATCCACAGATAGATACCCCCCGCGACCTTGGCCGCTGTTAGGATTACACTTCTAGGGAAAAGTGCCGACTCGCTAAGTGTTGTTGTCCTACGGGGTAGTCATGGATATTCAGATAATTACACGCGAAGGCGAGCCCGAATATGCGGTTCTGCCGTGGGCTCAGTATCAGGCTCTACTGAAAGCAGCAGGCATTAACGAAGCACCGTCGCGTCCGGCCGCAGCGCCGCTTGCGACAACCCAGGACCCGATTCTTCCAGGTCTTGATCAACTACGCAGTTTGCGCGAAGGGAAGGGCATCGCCATCGAGGCGCTGGCCCGCACGGTAGGCATCAGCCCGTCTTATCTGGCCATGATCGAAAGTGGCGAGCGTCTGCCCGACGCGGCCATCCGCCGAAGCCTGGCCTGGGAACTGACGGTGCCAGGGTGGAGGGATGAATCGTGAGCGTACGCATCAGTCGTCAACACTGGGACGGATTGCTGGGCGAGCTGGATCAGGCGCGCCGTCAGCGTCATCTATTGACCTATCGGGCATTGCTGGAGCGTTTGCAGCTTCCAACGCCTGCCATGCAAACCCTGACTGCCGCGCTCGAGCATCTGGCGGCACTGGATGCCAAAGCCGAACAACCGCTGCGCAGTTCGCTGGTGATCAGCCAGGGCGCCAGCCGCCTGCCACGTACCGGTTTCTTTGAATGCGTCGAGCGCCTCGGGCGATTTTCCGGGCCGTCCGATGGCGTCGCGGCAGCGTCCTGGCATGCCTCGGAAGTGGTGCGCGTGTTTGAGTACGAGTACCCCGAGTCGGCGGAGGCCTGAGTGCTTTTCCGACTCAAGGCGCAGGTCAATTACTGGCTGGCACGCCGGCTTTTTCACTGGCAATGGTTCGTGCGACGGCCGCGTGGCTGGAGCTGGCTGGAAGGCCAGTTCGCCCGTATGGCTAACCTGGGTGATGTCGATGCTCAGAGCTTCTATGGCCACATCCTGACCTTTCGCGGCGTCGGTCTGGGCGCTCGCGAGGAGGGCCTTCGCTTGCTGCGCCTGGCGGCGTTGGCTGGCGATGGCAAAGCGGCGTATCAGGTCGGGGTGATCAGCCTCGCCGGAACGCCGAGCAAGGCGCCGGACCCGACCGAGGCGGCGCGTTTCTGGAGCATTGCAGCGAAGGCCGGGCATCCGTTGGCCGAACTCAAGCTCAAAGAGCTGGCGGCTCGAGGTGACGGGCTATAGCCCAGAATTGTGTTGTTCCGGCGGGCGGCATCGCGAGCAAGCTCGGTCCCGCAGTGGATCTGTTGAGGGCCCGCCTTTCATGTGGGAGCGAGCCTGCTCGCGATGGCGTCAGGCCCTTCATCGATGCCCGGCAAGCAGCACATCCTCTTTCTCCGGCGCCGCCAGGCTATCGATCACATGCACGCTGTATCCCTGCACATTCTTCGCGTGGTGTTTGGCCTGTGACGCCATCTCGGCCAATTGGCTGGCATCGAGTTGATCGCAGGCCTGTGGATGCAAATGCACCACGCCGATGGACAGGGACAGCAAGGGGAACTCCTGGCGCAGGCCTTGGCGATTGGGCGCGATAAAGCATCCGGCTTCCAGGTGTTCGCTGCGATAGAAGCGTCGGCACTGGCCCTGGAAGTCCTCCAGTAACTGGTTCAAACGCTTGCGCCAGTCTTCCGGGCCGAGCACCAGCAGGAAGTCGTCGCCGCCGATATGGCCAACGAAGTCGCGGGACGGATCGACGCGGTCGTTCAGGCATTGCGCCAGGCATAACAGGACTTCATCACCACGGCCGTAACCATAGATATCGTTGAAGGGCTTGAAGCTGTCGATGTCGACGTAGCAGATCACCGATTCCCGTTGCTGTTGCAGCAGCCGCGTCAGGCATTGCTGGATTGGCACATTGCCGGGCAGCAGGGTCAGGGGATTGGCGTAGCGCGCTTGCTGGATTTTCAGTTCGGTAATCAGTTTTAGCACGTCGATCACCCGGCCCAGGCCCAGGTAGCCGCCGTTGAGGGTGATGATGAAATCTTCTTCGATGCGTTGGCGGGCGCGGCTGGTGATCAGGCGGCTGACCTGTTGCAGTGACTGGCTCACCTCGACGGCGAGGAAGTCATCGTTCATCAGGCGGCTGATGGGTTTGCGGGCGAACAGATCGGTGGCAAACGGCTTGAGCAGGGCGTCGGAGAGTGAATGGCGGTGGACGATGCCACACGGTTGGCCGTGCTCATCCAGTACCGCCAGCGAATTCAGATTGGCCTGGCGGCGGAAGGCTTCCAGTACCGTGGCCGTCGGCGTGTCGCGCGTCACCGCCGGTTGGTCGTTGAGCAGGGCGCTGAGGTCGCTGCCGTCGTCGCTCAACACCACGGCGGTGTTGTCCTGCCGCGGCATCATGGGGCGGGCATCCCGGGGCGGATGCTCTTGCGGTCGACAGAGCAAATAGCCCTGGACCAGGTCGACCCCCATTTCCGTCAGTACCGCGAGCTCTTCCGGCAACTCGATGCCTTCGGCGATCACCTGTGCGCGTGAGGCCTTGGCGATTTGCAGGATCGAGCCGACGAATTCGCGCTTGAGGGCATCCTGGTGTATGCCATCGATGAAGTGCCGGTCGATCTTCACATAGTCCGGCCGTAGCTCGGACCACAGGCGCAAACTCGAATAGCCGGCACCCAAGTCATCCAGGGCAATGGAAAAACCCATCGCCCGATAGTGATGCAGGGCGGTTTGCAGCAACTCGAAATCGTCGGTGGGAGTCTGTTCGGTGAGTTCGATCACCACCTGGCTCGGCGGGATGCCGAAATCGTCCAGCAGTTGCAGGGTGCGGCCGGGTTGGTGCGCGGCTTCGAGCAGGGATTCCGGGGAGACGTTGAGGAACAGCTTGCCGGGCAGTTGCTGTTCATTGAAGCGTCGACAGGCGCTTTCACGGCAAGCAATTTCCAGTTCGCTCAAGCGTCCGGCCTGGCGGGCGACGGCAAACAACGCGATAGGGGAGTGCAGCGGGCTGTTGGAGGGGCCGCGACTGAGGGCTTCGTAACCCAGAATCCGTCGTTCAGAAAGGCAAATGATCGGCTGGAACAGACTGTGCAAACCGCTTTGAGTCAGGATTGAACTCAACGCACTCAGCTGTTCTGTTGTGGTCATGGCGATCTCTGGCGATAAAAAAAGGACCGGGCGTGCTCTTGGTAAGAGAGCACGCCCAGTCCTCTATTTCACGACAGAATGATGACTGTTTGATGACGCTCCGCAGAGCGTCAGCATTAAATCGCCATCATCTTAGTGCTTGGCTACCGCGGTGTTGAGCTTGAGGTAGTCCAGCAGAATGCGCCCGGTCTCGCTCAGGTAGGCGTCGTCTTCCGGCTTGGTCTTGTCCGGCTCGGCCGCGATGGCGTCTTCGTCTTCTTTCTTCAGCTCTTTGAGCGGCTCTTCGCCCTTGGCCTTGCGACGGATATTCTCCATGGCCAGTTGCTTGGCTTCGATATCGGTGTGCTGGGCACGACGGTCGGCTTCATTGAGGCTGACGGTTTTTTCTGCCATCAGTTTCTGCGCCAGGGCCAGCTTGTCGCGAATGAACACGAACTCCGCGTCCTTGGTCGTGCGCACGTCATGCTCGGATTTGAGCTGGCTGATATACGGTTTGAACGGGTCGACCGCAGGCCTGATCGCCGCTTTGATGGTGTCCCACGGCATGGCTTCCGGCAGGGCGCTCTCGCCGATTTCCTTGGTGTCGATGATCGACGGGTAATCGATGTCCGGCAGTACACCCTGATGCTGGGTGCTCTGGCCGGAAACCCGGTAGAACTTGGCCAGGGTCAGCTTCAGTTCGCCATGGTTCAGCGGCTGGATGGTCTGTACGGTGCCTTTGCCGAAGGTCTGGCCGCCGATGATCAGGGCGCGGTGGTAGTCCTGCATGGCTCCGGCGAAAATCTCCGAGGCCGAAGCGGACAGACGGTTGACCAGCAACGCCATCGGGCCTTTGTAGAACGCACCCGGGTTTTCATCTTCCAGGACGTCGACGCGGCCATCGGCGTTGCGCACCAGCACGGTCGGACCTTTGTCGATGAACAGGCTGGTCAGTTCGGTGGCTTCCTGCAGGGAGCCGCCGCCGTTGTTGCGCAGGTCGATGACCACACCGTCGACCTTGTCTTTCTGCAACTCGGTCAGCAGTTTCTTGACGTCCCGGGTGGTGCTCTTGTAATCCGGATCACCGGCGCGGAATGCCTTGAAGTCCAGGTAGAACGCCGGGATCTCGATAACGCCGAGCTTGTAGTCCTTGCCATCCTGTTTCAGGTTGAGGACCGATTTTTTCACCGCCTGATCTTCCAGCTTCACCGCTTCGCGAGTGATTGGCACGATCTTGCTGGTCTGGTCGTTCGGCGCATTGTTGGCCGGAATCACTTCAAGGCGCACCACGGTGCCTTTCGGGCCGCGGATCAGCTTGACCACTTCGTCCAGGCGCCAGCCGACCACGTCGACCATCTCTTTGTTGCCCTGTGCAACGCCGATGATCTTGTCTGCCGGTGCAACCTGTTTGGTCTTGTCCGCCGGCCCCGCCGGCACCAGGCGCACGATCTTCACTTGATCGTTATCGCTCTGCAGCACGGCGCCGATGCCCTCCAGGGACAGGCTCATGTTGATGTCGAAGTTTTCCGCGTTATCCGGCGACAGGTAGTTGGTGTGCGGGTCGTAGGACATGGCAAAGGTGTTGATGTACGCCTGGAAGATATCTTCCGCACGGGTCTGGTCCAGACGCGCCAATTGGTTCTTGTAGCGCTTGGTCAGGGTTTCCTGGATCTGTTTGGGATCCTTGCCGGCGATCTTCTGCCGCAGCACTTCGTCCTTGACGCGCTTGCGCCACAGGTCGTCGAGCTCTGCGGTGGATTTGAGCCAAGGGGCGTCCTTGCGATCGATCAGCAAGGTTTCCTTGGTGGTGAAGTCGATCTTGTCGACGCCCTTGTCCAGCTCTGCCAGGGCAAAATCCAGACGCGATTTGACGCGGTCCAGATAACGCTTGTAGATGGTGAACCCGGCGTTGAGGTCGCCGCTTTTGAGGAAGTCGTCGAACTGGTTCTTCCACTTGTCGAATTCGGCGATGTCGCTGGCCATGAAGTAGCTGCGCGACGGATCCAGCAGTTTGAGGTAGCTGTCGTAGATGATCGCCGAGCGCGCGTCGTCGAGCGGCGGTTTGCTGTAGTGGTGACGCTTGAGCAACTCCACGACGTTCAGACTGGCGATGACTTCGTCACGATCAGGTTGAAGCTTGTCCCAGCTGTTGGCTGCGAAAGAACTGCTCGACATCGGCAACAGGCCGATACCGATGAATAGGGCGAGGGCGGTGCTGGGGAACAAACGCTTCATGTTGATTCGACGCGGGGACAATTGATAACGCATATTAGGCCGTCTTTGAAGTCGCCGGTTCCACAAGGGCCGGTCGCATAATGCAAAAAGCCCGGTGCTACAGCTACGGGCTCAGTCCAGACTCACTATGGAGGCACTGTGAAAGCATTGCAAGGCGTTGAAGGTCAAGTGGAGTGGGTAGAAGAGCCGAGTCCGGCATGTGATGTGGGACAAGTTCGCATTCGAGTCGCTGCGGCAGGTCTCAATCGCGCCGATTTGTTGCAGAAAGCGGGCTTGTATCCGCCGCCGCCGGGGGCCAGTCAGGTGCTCGGTCTAGAGTGTTCGGGGGTGATCAGCGAGGTCGGGCCGGGTTCGTCCTGGCAACTGGGGGACAGGGTCTGCGCCTTGCTGGCCGGGGGCGGCATGGCCGAAGAGGTGGTTGTCGACGGACGGCATGTGTTGCCGGTTCCCGACGGAGTGTCGTTGGCTGAAGCCGCCGCGTTGCCGGAGGTGTATGCGACCGTTTGGTTGAACCTGTTTCAACTCGCCGGGCTCAAGCCGGGTGAAAAAGTGCTGCTGCACGCCGGAGCAAGTGGAATTGGTTCAGCTGCCATTCAGCTGTGCAAAGCCTTTGGTAACCCGTGCTGGGTCAGCGTGGGCTCCGCCGAGCGCCTGGCCTATTGCGAAGCGCTCGGTGCCCAGGGTGGCGTGGTGCGCAACACCGACCTGGAGAGCTTGCGCGACCTGGGGCCGTTCGATGTCATCCTCGACCCGGTGGGCGGCAACTATTCTGCGTTGAACCTCAAACTGTTGGCGCAGGATGGGCGCTGGGTGCTGATTGGCCTGATGGGCGGTCGCGAGGCGAAACTGGATCTGGCTCAGGTACTGTCCAAGCGCGTGCAGTTGCTGGGATCGACCCTGCGCAGTCGCGACGATCAGTTCAAGGCCGATCTGTTCAGCGACCTGAGCCAGCATGTGTGGCCGCTGTTTGCTGAAGGACGCTTAAGTCCGCAGTTGGCCAGGACTTTTGCGATCAAGGACGCTGAAGCGGCGTTCGCGGAACTGGCGAGCAACAAGGTGGAAGGGAAGGTGGTGTTGGTGATTGACGAAAGCTTGAGCTGATTCCTGTGGGGCGTGGCTTGCCCGCGATGAACGATGACGCGGTTTGACCGATACACCGCGTCGCCTGAGTCCCGGGCAAGCCACGCTCCCATAGGGGAGTCGTTGTCATTTCCAGAGATGGATCGGCCAGCCCACTTTCTTTGCGTGCTCGAGGAGCACCGGATCCGGATTGACCGCATGCGGGAAATCCACCTTCAACAGCAACGGCAAATCGTTGCGTGAGTCGGAATAGAAACTCGCGCCTTCGAGGTTTTCCTCTTCAGCATCCAGCCATTCCAGCAGTCGGGTGATCTTGCCTTCGCGGTAGGTCAGGGTGCCCACGGTTTTGCCGGAGTAAACCCCGTGCGCCACATCCAGTTCGATGCCGAGTATTTCGTCGATGCCCAGGCGTTCGGCGATCGGTCGCACCAGGTGGGTGCCCGAGGCGGAAATCACCAGAATGCGATCGCCGAGCTTGCGGTGCTCGGCGATGGCCCGGGTGGCGCCGCTGAAGATGATCGGTTCGATGACGTCTTCGACCCATGGACCGACCAGGTGCTTGATCTCCTCCGGCGTGCGGCCGATCAACGGCTCCAGGCTGAAGGCCATGTAGTCTTCCATCGCCAGGTGGCCGCGGCCGTAGGCGTCCATCAATTCCTTGTCTCGACGCAGGAAGGATTCACCGTCGACCCAGCCGAGGCGGACCATTTGTTCACTCCACAGCGAGGCGCAGTCGCCGTGGATCAGGGTTTCGTCCAGATCAAAAATTGCCAGGGCCATCAGTGCAGTTCTCTCTTCAACGTCAACAAGGGCATCAGGCTACCTCACACAGCGCCGTCGGATCGATGGAAAGCGCCAGGCGCTGACCATCGGGATGCAAATCGGACGCCGACCGGTTGAGCACATCCACCACCAACTCCACACCCCGGGCTTCGATCCTGTAGCGGATCACGTTGCCCAGCAGGCTATGGCTGCGTACCTGTGCGTCGAGCTCGCCATTGAGGCTCAGCTCGATGGCCTCCGGGCGAATGGCGATGCGATGGCTGATTGGCCGCTGCAGCAGCTTCGAGGCCGCATCGGCGTCCAGCAGGTTGTAGTTGCCGATGAACCCGGCCGCGAATACATCCACCGGTGCGGTGTACAGGGTTTCGGCGTCGCCACTCTGTACGATTTTTCCCTGATTCATCAGGAAAATCCGGTCGGACATGGTCAGGGCTTCTTCCTGATCGTGTGTGACGAAGATTGTGGTCAGGCCCAATTCACGCTGGATCTGACGGATCTGTTCGCGCAAGTGCTTGCGAATTCGCGCATCGAGGGCCGACAGCGGTTCATCCAGCAGCAACAGGCGTGGTCGCGTGACCAGCGAGCGGGCGAGGGCCACGCGCTGGCATTGGCCACCCGACAGTTGATGCGGATAGCGCGAGGCAAAGTCGTTCAGCTCGACCAGTTTCAGCACTTCGGCGACGCGTTTCTGGCTGTCGTCGGCATTGACCTTTTGCATGCGCAAACCGAAGGCAACGTTCTGCTCGACGGTCATGTTGGGGAACAGGGCGTAGCTTTGGAACACCATGCCGATTCCACGCTTTTGCGGGCTCAATGGCACGATATCGACACCATCGAGCAGGATCTTGCCACCATCTACCGACGTCAGGCCGGCGATGCAGCGCAACAGCGTCGACTTGCCGCAACCGGAGGGGCCGAGCAGGGTGACGAACTCGCCCTTCTGGATTTCGCAGTTGATGTCGCTGAACACCGTGGTGCCCGCGTAGTTTTTCTGAAGGTGTTGGACGCTGACATAGCTCATTCGCTTTTGTCCTTGTTCAAGATATTGGCCACCCAGGTCAGAACCAGTACGAAGAAGAAGTAGGAGATCACCAGCGCACTGGTGAAGTGGCCGCTGCTGTTACGCATGTTGTTGAGGTACACCTGCAGGGTTTCGTAGCGGGTACCGACGAGGATGTTGGCGAACACGAACTCACCGAACAGGAACGAGAACGACAGCAGCAACGCCACCATCAAGCCCTTGCGCAGGTTCGGCAGCACCACCAGGAACGCTGCTTGAAAGGTGCTGGCGCCGAGCAGTTGGGCGGCGTCCATTAGGTCGCGCAGGTTGATCGCTTGCAGGTTGTTGGTAATCGCCCGGTACATGAACGGCAACGCCACGGTGAAGTAGCAACCGATCAGAATCCAGGGCGTGCCGACCATCGCAAACGGCCCGGACCCATAGAGCTGCAGCAGTCCGACCGATGACACCACCGGCGGCACCGCGAAGGGCAGCAGGATCAGGATGTTCATCAGCGCGTCGAGCTTCGGGAAGTGGTAATGCACCACGAACAGCAGCGGCAGAATCAGCACCACCGACAGGATCAGTGCGCCGATGCAGACCAGCAGCGACTGACCGAAGGCATGCAGGAAACGCGGATCGCTCCACAACTGCACATACCATTTAAGGGTGAAACCGCTGGGCAAGATGGTGGCCGACCAACTGCTGGCTATCGAATAGACCAGCGTGCCGAGCAGCGGCAGCAGCAGGATGGCAAACAGCAGGTAAACCACCACCCGATGGTAAATGCCAACGGGCCCCAATTCAGCGCGAGACATGGTAGCTCCTCTTCAACAGCAGCTGATGCACGATGGTCACCAGGGTCATCAAGGCCACCAGCACCACGGCCAGGGCACTGGCCAGGTTTGGATCGAGGGAAATGTCCCCCGAGACCATCGCCGCGATACGGATCGGCAGCACGTTGAAGTTGCCGGTGGTCAGGGCGTACACCGTGGCATAGGCGCCGAGGGCGTTGGCCAGCAGGATGACGAAGGTGCCGAGCAGTGCCGGGGTCAGCACTGGCAAGCCGATGTGGCGCCAGAACTGCCAGCCGTTCGCCCCGAGCAGCTCTGCGGACTCACGCCAGTCTTCGCGCAGGGCATCGAAGGCGGGGTAGAGCAGCAGCACGCCAAGGGGAATCTGGAAGTAGGTGTAGAGGATGATCAGCCCGGTTTTCGAATACAGGTTGAAATCCTGAATGATCCCCGCCTGCTTGAGCATGATGGTGAAGCTGCCGTTGAAGCCCAGCAGGATGATGAACGCGAAGGCCAATGGCACGCCGGCGAAGTTGCTGGTCATGTTGGCGAAGGCGTTGACGAAGTTGCGCAGTTTCGAATCGACCCTGCGCAGCGAATAAGCGCCGAGCACGGCGATGATGATGCCGAATACGCTGGACCAGAAACTGATCTCGAGGCTGTACTGGATCGCCTGCAGGTAAAACTTCGAGCTGAAGATTTTGGTGAAGTTGGCCAGGCCCCAGCCGAACTCTTCCGATTCCAGGCTGTTGATCATCACCCAGGCCAGCGGGGCGATTTCGAACACGATAAAGAACAGTGCGAAGGGCACCAGGCACAAGGCTGCCAGCCATTTGCCGCGAGTCATGGCGTTCACTTGAGCAACTCCCGGCACACAGGTTTGTCATGGGGCACGCCCAGCAGCTCGCAGACCGTGCCGCAAATGTCCGTCTGTTTCGGCGCCGCGTCGGCATTGAAGCTGAAGGCATCGCCAAGCACGAACAGCGGCACTTCGCGTTCTTCTGGCAACAGGCCGTTATGGGAACGGTCGTTGTTCATGCCGTGGTCCGCCGTCACCAGCACCTGATATCCGGCGTCGAGCCAGCCTTGCAGGTAGTCGGCGAGGATGATGTCGGCCGAACGGGCGCTATTGCGGTATTGCGGGGTGTCGAGACCGTGCTTGTGCCCGGCATCGTCGATGTTCATGGGGTGGATCAACAGAAAATCCGGTGCGTGGCGCAGGCGCAGGTTTTCCGCGTCGGCGAACAGGTGCGAGTCGGGGTAGTGATCGTTCCAGTAGAAGTGGCCGTGCTGGATCGGCAGGTCCGGATCGTCGGTATGCCGATCGCGGGCAGGTACGAACGGTGAACGGTTATACAGTTCGCTGACCCAGTGATAGGCCGCCGCAGCGGTTTTCAGGCCGGCCTCTCTGGCGTAGTGGTAGATGCTGCGCTGGTTGGACAGGCGCGAGACGTTGTTGTGAACGATGCCGCTGTCGATCGGCGTGACGCCGGTCAGGATGCATTCGTAAAGCGGACGGGACAGCGCCGGCAGCTCGCACTCCAGCTTGTAGAGCGCTGCGCGTCCTGCGCCGACATAGGCCTGCAGGTGCCCCATGGCATGCCGGGCAACCTCGTAGCTCAGGCCGTCGAGCACGACAAGGATGACGTTGTGCTTCATAGGGGCGATGACTCCGTGAAACGGGATATCGGAACTCACTCGGTCCACTGTGGGAGCGGGCTCGCTCCCACAGGGATTTCCATTGGCCCGTCAGTTGGCGGGCTACAGCATCACTTCATTTCGACAATGACTTCTTCGTTCCACTTCTGCGGCAGTGCCTTGGAAGTCTTCTCCCACGCATCCGCGTCCTTGATCGGCGTGACGTTTTTGTACTGCTCGTTAGGCAGCAGCTTGGCCTTCACGTCTTCCGGCAGTTTCACGTGTTCGGCACGGATCGGACGGGCGTTGCCGCGCGCCAGGTTGGTTTGGCCGGCATCGCTGAAGATGTATTCGCGGGTCAGCTTGGCGGCGTTCGGGTTCTTGGCGTATTTGTTGATGATGGTGGTGTAGCCGGAAATCACCGAGCCATCGGACGGGATCAGCACCACGTAGTCATCCGGATTGGCCATCTTCGCTTTGTAGCTCAGGCCGTTGAAGTCCCAGACCACGCCGACTTCGATTTCGCCTTTTTCCATGGTCGCGATGGTCGGGTTAGCCATCGACAGGCGACCCTGTTTGGCAATATCGGCAAACATCAGCAGGGCAGGTTGCAGGTTTTTCTCGTCACCACCATTGGCCAGTGCGGCGGCCAGAACGCCGTTGGCGGCCTGGGCGGCGGTGCTCACGTCACCGATGGAAACCTTGTATTTGCCGGACTTGAGGTCGGACCACTTGGTCGGTACATCGGAACCGTGCAGCAGCTTCTTGTTGACGATAAAGGCGATGGTGCCGGTGTAGGCCAGTGCCCAGTTGCCGTCCTTGTCCTTGGCCCAGGCCGGAACCTGGTCCCAGGTCGTCGGTTTGTAAGGCTGGACGACGCCTTGCTTGACCGCGATCGGGCCGAAGGCAGCACCGACGTCGCCGATGTCGGCGCTGGCGTTGTCTTTTTCAGCGGCGAACTTGGCGATTTCCTGTGCCGAGCTCATGTCGGTGTCGATGTGTTTGAGGCCATAAGTCTTGGCCAGGTCGTCCCAGGTGCCTTTCCAGTTGGCCCAGTCATCGGGCATGCCGACGCTATTCACTGCGCCTTCCGCTTTCGCAGCGGCTTCAAGGGTTTTCAAATCATCAGCCGCCATGGCGGCGGTGCACATGGCAATGGTCGAGCCTAACAGTGATGCCAGGAAAAGCTGTTTCATTCCGAAGCTCCTATGGGCGTTTTCAACGCTGCGATTGCGATTGTTTTGGTCTAGGTCAGCAATACCTGAGCCAATTTAAGCGGGCTCGATGACACTTTGATGTCGTTCGTCGCCCTGCAAGACTTTTATTCGCACGGTATTGGAGGGTGCCCGGTAAGCGTAGACCATGGGCAAAGGCCCGCTACACAGGGGACTTGGCCGGTGAATTGCAGGTTTTCAATCGATAGTTGAATAGCGTTTGGGATGACCGTTCGGTAGGTTGTCATCTCTCAGTCATCTGCACTGCCTACGCTTGCAGGACGTTGATCGAGCCGATTTGTCGTGCGGTTCCGCCCCGAAACAGTGCTGGTCTAGTCCAGATAGGTAACATTGATGCGCGATGAGGCAACAAAAGCGGTGACAGCCATTGGCCAGGTGCTTCAGGAGCAGCTCGACCATGGACTGTTGGCTCCCGGCAGCAAATTGCCGGCCGAGCGAAAACTCAGTGAGTTGTTCGGCACCACGCGGATCACCGTGCGTGAGGCCTTGTTGCAACTGGAAGCCCAGGGGCAGATCTACCGCGAAGAGCGACGGGGCTGGTTCGTCTCGCCGCCGCGCCTGGCCTACAACCTGATGCAGCGCAGCCACTTTCACGCGATGGTCAGCGCCCAGGGGCGGGTGCCGTCTACCGAGGTGATTTCGGCACGATTGCAGCCGGCATCAGCGGCGGTCTGCGCCTGGTTGCAGCTGCCGGCATTGTCGAGCGTGATTCAGATTTGTCGCTCGCGGCGTATCGATGGGCGGCTGGTGTTGTACGTGGAGCACTACCTCAATCCGCAGTATTTTCCGGGGATTCTGGCGTTCGATCTGAATCAGTCGATCACCGAGCTGTACGCGCGACACTACGATTTGCACTATGGCCGGGTGCGCTTCGAGATTGTGCCGACCGCGTTGTCGGCCGATGCGGCGGCGGCGTTGCGCGTTTCGGTGGGCAGCCCGGGCTTGCGCATCGCCCGGGTCAATTACGATCAGCATGAACGCTTGATCGACTGCGATCTGGAGTTCTGGCGACATGATGCGATTCATGTCGGCGTCGATGTTGTCTGACAAGACTGTTTATCTGCGCGACCTTGGCGACCCCTTCGCGAGCCTGCTCGCGAAGACGGCCTTGCAGTCACTCCTGTTTTTCCTGCCCGCCGCCAGCAGTGATGACTTGCACGCTCATCCGCGGGGTGGCCAGATCCATCCCGGCTTCATCCAGATGCCGTTTCAGCAACAGGTTGAACGCCCGGGACACTTCCCACTGCTTGATCGGCGCGGTCTTGAACCGGGCGCGCAGAATCGCGTTGCCGGACTCGAAGCTTTCCACGCCCTGAATCTCCAGCGGCGACCAGATGTCGTGCCGTTGCAGTGGATCGGTGCGCATTTTCTGGCCGACCTCGCGCATCAGCTTGATCGCGTTGTCGATATCCATGCTCGCAGGCACCGCGACCCGGAAGATCGCGTAGCCGAACTCCCGGGAATAGTTTTTGATGCTTTTGATTTCGCTGAACGGAATGGTGTGGACGATGCCGTCGATATCCCGCAGGCGCACGGTACGAATGGTCAGGCCTTCGACGGTCCCCATGTGGCCGCCGACGTCGACGTAGTCATCGATGGCCAGGGAGTCTTCAATGATGATGAACAGCCCGGTGATCAGGTCGGCCACCAGCGACTGGGCACCGAAACCGATCGCCAGGCCGATCACGCCGGCACCGGCCAGCAGCGGCGTGACATTCATGCCCATGTTCGCCAGGGCGACGATCAGCGCGATGATGAAAATCGCCACGAACAGCACGTTGCGGATCAGCGGCATCATCGTCTGCGCACGGGCATTGGCCAGGCCTTTGCGCGAGCGGGTGAGGGCGTGATGCACGGCGGTATCGCTGAGAATCCAGATCAGCCAGGCAAAGATCAGCGTGCCACCGAGGCTGAACAGTTTGACGCTGACCTCATGGCCTTCGCCTTCAGTGAAGCGGATCAGCGACATGCCCCAGACCCGCAGGCCGAGTTCGATGAACGCCAGCCACACCAGCAGGTGGGCGAGGGTATAGAAAAAGCTGTTCAGGCGTTCCGAGTACAGTGCGTGGCGCTTCACGCCGCGTTGCGGCTTGAGGGCATGGCGGCGCACCAGACCGTTGATCACCATGCACAGCACCAGCAGCACGGTGCAGATCAGCGACTGACGCAATGCGGTGCTGGTATCGCCGGCCGAGACAAAGGTGGCGAACAGGGAAATCCCTACCAGCACCAGTGCCGGTACGTACCAGAAGGTGCCAAGAATTTCGATGGTATCGCTAAGGGCGCGGCGGGTCAGGCGCCGGGACAGCGGCTGATTGCGGATCAAGTGGGCAATCGGCCGACGGAATCGCAAGATGAACAAGCCGGTGGACAGCGCAGCCAACACATTGGCCGCCGTCGCGGCGGTGTGCGCCAAATGTCTGCCAAGGCTGTCGATCAGGCGTGGGTCGTTCAGCGCTTCACCGAACGCGGCGAAGCTGCCGATCAGCCACAACGGCCGGAATGCCTGATGCCGAAGGATGTACAAGGCGCGGTGGCGGTGCGGACCTTCGAGCAAGGAAAAGGCGATCACGCAGATCGCGGAAAAACAGGTGCCGACCACCAGCGCATAGGCCAGCACCATAGCCAGGCTTTTGCCCAGCGACGAGGGTAGCGCGTAGCTCATGTACACCGTGATGACCAAGGCAATCAGCCAGGGGCCGAGTTTACGCAATGCGAAACGCAGCATGTCCAGGGCCTTGGGGTGTTGCGGCAGTTCTTCGGTGAGGCCGAAGCGCATGCGCACGCGATGGCTGATCCAGATCAGCGCTGCCGCCAGCAGGCTCCAGACCATCAGGATCATGGCGAAGGCGAAGGCGATGGGTAGCCATTCACTGGCCGGCAGCGCCAGTGCCATCAGTTCGTTCGTGGCCAGGTCGAACTCGTTGGACCAACGGGTGATCGGGCTGTCGGCTTCGGAAAACTGTTTTCCGAGACTGGCCAGGGTCCCGCCAATCAGGCCCAGCACGCCCTCTTCGGTGATGGGTTGGGCCTTTTTCGTGGCGTCGCGCAGCTTCTTCAAATCCGCCAGTAGCTGAGCTCGCTGCCGATCGTTCTCCAGTGACTTGATCACTTCGTCCAGGGATTGCCCCAAGGGTTCCTGTGCCTCGGGCTGGGTTTTCGCCGGGCTGAGCAGGCTTGGCAGACCGACCGCCTGGGCAGGCGCCATCGGCAGCAGCGTCATAAGGCAGAGCAGGAACAGGGACGGTAGGGCGAGCAGGCGAGCGGACACTGGGCGGTCAACCTCGGGGTGAGCGGGTCGATCGAGTGTACGAGCCCGCGAAAACCAATGCGAGCCGGGGGCAGGATTTATTCGTTGAGTTTGGCGAGGATCTTGAACACCACGGTGGCGAGGATGGTGAGCATACCGATCCACATGGCGAACACGCCGAGATTCTTGTCGCGAAAATTGAAACCGATGGCCAGCAGAATCATCCCGGTCAGAATCGGGATCAGCATGGCGTGGAACGAAGAGAGTGAGATCATGGCGACTGCCTTGTCGAAAGGGATGGTTAAAGTCTAGGCGGCTTTTGGTGGGGCGCAGTGATGTGTGTCAAAAGTGAATCACTGCAATCATGAACTTTGCATTGAATTGGCTGATGTCATCGCGGGCAAGCCCGCTCCCACAGGGTTTCTCATTAACCTAAGGGAGCGGGCTTGCCCGCGATGTTTTTCAGGGGTTACGGCAGCTCGCGGCTGGCATAGAACGCGCTCAACACTTTGACCAGGTGTGCCAGGTCATGGCTGCCGCACAGTTCGCGAATCGAGTGCATGGCGAAGGTTGGCAGGCCGATGTCCACGGTGCGTACCCCCAGGTGGCTGGCGGTGATCGGGCCGATGGTCGAGCCGCAGCCCATGTCGCTGCGCACCACGAAGCTTTGCACCGGCACTTCTTCGGCCATGCACAAGTGGCGGAAGAACCCGGCGGTTTCGCTGTTGGTGGCGTAGCGCTGGTTGCTGTTGACCTTGATCACCGGGCCGGCGTTGAGTTTTGGGCCGTGGTTGGCGTCATGCTTGTCGGCGTAGTTCGGGTGCACGCCGTGAGCGTTGTCAGCCGAGACCAGCAGGGATTTCTGAATGGTCCGTACGAACTCGTCACCCTCGGGCAGCAGGCGGCGCAGCGTCTGCTCCAGCATCGGGCCATCGGCGCCGCACGCCGAGCAGGAACCCACTTCTTCGTGGTCGTTGCAGACCAGTACGCAGGTTTCTTCAGTGTCGGCGTTGAGCAGCGCTTGCAGGCCGGCGTAGCACGACAGCAGGTTGTCCAGGCGCGCACCGGCGATGAAGTCGCCATGCAGGCCGATGACGGCGGCGCTTTGGGTGTCGTAGAAACTCAACTCGTAATCGAGCACGACGTCGGCGTTCAGCCCGTGTTCGCGGGCGAGTTGGTCAGTGAGCACGGCGCGGAAATCCACGCGTTCGTCGCCGGCAAATTGCGCAAGCACAGGCGGCAGCTCGGTCTGGGCGTTGATCGCCCAGCCCATGTTGGCTTCGCGATTGAGGTGAATGGCCAGGTTCGGGATGATCGCAATCGGTGCCTTGAAGTCGATCAACTGGCTCTCGACCTTGCCGTCGCGACGGAAGGTCACGCGGCCAGCCAGGGACAGGTCGCGGTCGAACCACGGGGCCAGCAGTGCGCCGCCATAGACTTCGACACCCAGCTGCCAGAAGCCCTGGCGCTGCAGTTCCGGCTGCGGCTTGACCCGCAGGCACGGGCTGTCCGTGTGGGCGCCCACCAGGCGAATACCGCCGTGCAGTGGCGAGTGGCGGCCCATCTTGATCGCGACGATCGAAGAGTCGTTACGGGTGACGTAGTAGCGGCCGTTGGTCTCGGTATTCCATGGCTCGCGCTCGTCGAGGCGCTGATAGCCGGCCGCTTCCAGACGCTGAACAAGGCTGGCGGTGGCATGGAACGGGGTGGGGGAGGCCTTGAGGAAGTCGATCAGGCCTTGGTTCAACTCTTCGCGCATGTGCTAACTCCAGACAGCAATGGCGCCAGTTTAACGTATTGGCCTGGTAAATGGCGTCGCGCTGATGGTTGAGGCGGGCTCAGATATTGAATCTGGACGAGAACCCTGTGGGAGCGAGCAAGCCCGCTCCCACAGGTTTTGCGCCCGTGGTTTAGAACGGTGCCGGGCACTCGAAGCGCAGGCGTTCACCGGTCTGGGGATGGGTGAAGCTGAGCATGCTCGCATGCAGGCACAGTCGCGGCCAGGCGGCCAGCGCCTGTTCGTGGGCGTAGAGCCCGTCGCCCAGCAGCGGATGGCCGATGGACAGCATGTGCACGCGCAGTTGGTGAGACCGACCGGTGATCGGCGTCAGCTCGACGCGACACCAGTCGCCGCAACGTTCCAGCACGCGCCAGAACGTCAGGGCATGTTTGCCGAATTCATGGTCGACCACATGGCGTGGCTTGGTCGGTGGGTCGTAGCGCAGCGGCAAATCGATGCTGCCGCTGTCCAGTTCCGGCTGACCCCAGCACAGTGCGGTGTAGGCTTTTTCGGTTTCGCGGTCGTGAAACTGTCGGGACAGTTCGCGATGCGTGTCCGGGTCGCGGGCCAGCAGAATGATGCCGGACGTTTCCCAATCCAGTCGGTGGACGATTCGCGCTTCCGGGTAGCCATTTTCTTGCAGGCGGGTGATCAGACAGTCCTTGTTGTCGTCGGCCCGGCCGGGGACGGAAAGCAACAGGGTCGGCTTGTTCACCACCAGCACGGCGGCGTCCTGGTGAAGGATGTGGATATTGGACAACGGCATTAAAACAGCCTCGTTACAAACGCCAACGGCGGCTCGATCATTCATACGCCCCTCTCTGTAGGAGCCGGCTTGCTGGCGATGCAGGCAACGCGGTCTGACTGTCACAACGCGTTGATGCTATCGCTGGCAAGCCAGCTCCCACAGGGAAGGCGTTTCGAATGATCGAGCCGCCGTGGCTCCTGCCGGATCGACTCAGCGATCTGGCAGGGTGATGTTGAGTTCCAGAATCGAGCAGCTGCCCTGGCTTTCCAGTGCGACGTGCACGTCATCGGACCCGATATTGACGTACTTGCGGATCACCTCGACCAGTTCCTTCTGCAAGGCTGGCAGGTAGTCCGGGGTGCTGCGTTGGCCGCGTTCGTGCGCCACGATGATCTGTAGACGCTCTTTCGCTACCGACGCGGTGCTTTGCTTTTTGTTGGCACGAAAGAAGTCAAAAAGGTTCATTGCTTAGTTGCCTCCAAACAGGCGCTCGAAGAATCCCTTCTTCTGTACATCGAGGAATCGATGATCCACGGACTTGCCCAGCAGGCGATCAACGGTATCGCTGTAGGCCTGGCCGGCATCGCTCTGGTCGTCGAGAATCACCGGCACGCCCTGGTTGGATGCCTTGAGCACCGCCTGGGATTCCGGGATCACGCCGAGCAGGGTCACCGAGAGGATTTCCTTGACGTCTTCCACGCCGAGCATTTCGCCTTTGCTCACACGCTCCGGGTTGTAGCGGGTAATCAGCAGGTGTTCCTTGATCGGATCCTGACCCTGTTCGGCACGACGGGACTTGCTGGCCAGCAGGCCGAGCATGCGGTCGGAGTCACGAACCGAGGACACTTCCGGGTTGGTCACGACAATCGCTTCGTCAGCGAAGTACATGGCCAGGTGGGCGCCTTTTTCGATGCCGGCCGGGGAGTCGCAGACGACGAACTCAAATTGTTCCTTGAGCTCCATCAGGACTTTTTCCACGCCTTCAACGGTCAGCGCGTCTTTGTCGCGGGTCTGGCTGGCGGCCAGGACGTAGAGGTTTTCCAGGCGCTTGTCTTTGATCAGGGCCTGTTGCAGGTTGGCTTCGCCGTTGACGACGTTGACGAAGTCATACACCACGCGGCGCTCGCAACCCATGATCAAGTCGAGGTTACGCAGGCCGACGTCGAAGTCGACGATAACTGTTTTGTGACCGCGCAAAGCGAGGCCTGTACCGATAGCGGCGCTGGTGGTGGTCTTACCCACACCACCCTTGCCGGATGTAACCACGAGAATCTTGGCCAAGGTGTTTCACCCCTAAGGAAAAAGGACTTTTAGCCCCTGAAAAACATCTCTTGAAAACTACTGCAGTCGGACAGCCTTGGCTGGAACCCGGTCCCTGGCGGCGTTTACCCCCGGTAAACACTGCTTTCGACCTTTTTCCTACTTCGTTTGAGCCGTTTTCGCTACGTTTTAGAGATGCTTGGAAAATGCGGCAGTATCCGTTAAAGCCGAATGATGTTCAACACGTCGCCCGACAGGCTGACCTGTACGCCCGAACCCCATAGAGGGTCGCGACGCAAGTCCTCGGAAACCTTGTAATGACCGGCGATGGAGACCAGTTCAGCGCTCATTTGCTGACAGAAAATCCTGGCTTTCGTGTCGCCTTTGACCCCGGCCAACACGCGGCCACGCATGGGGCCGTATACATGGATGTTGCCATCGGCCAGAAGTTCCGCCCCCGGGCTGACCGACGAGATCACCACCAGGTCACTGCCCTGGGCATAGATCTGCTGACCACCGCGCACCGGCGAGGTGATGATTTTCGTCGGCTTGATGGTCGGCTCCGGTGGTTTTTCCGGTTTTTTCACCACCACGCCTTCGTTCAGGTCCAGCGGTCGTTCACGGGCGCCGGAGGGCGGCAACACTGGCAGATCGACGGCGATGGCGGCCGCGATGTCTTCGATGCGGCTGGCGCGGATCGCCAGGGTGCGCAGACCATGCTGGCGGCAGACGCGCATCAGCCCCGGCAAATCGACGGAGCCTTCGTTGGCCGGCAGTTTGTCCAGCGCCAGTACCAGCGGCGCGTTGCTGAAGAAGTTCGGCGCCTGGGCGACCTTGGCGGCCAGTTGCCGGTCAAGGCTTTCGAGGTCGTTACGGGCCAGTTCCAGCACCGTAATGGCGAGCATGCTGCCCTTCAGCTGGAACACGGGATCTTGGTCTAGCGGTTCGGTTTGGCTCATGGTCGGCATACAACGACTTGTCACTAAAAGTGCCGAGACTTATAACGAGAACGCCCGCAGGCCGCAAGCCGGGTCGAACGATGTAGAATGCGCGGCCATCGTCTTTTCGGAACCTTTAATGGATCGCCCGCGTTTTCGAACAACCTTTCTTTCTCCGCGCTTCTGGCCGCTGTGGTGCGGCCTGGGGCTGTTGTGGCTGATTGTGCAGTTGCCGTATCCGGTATTGCTGTGGATCGGTCGCATGCTGGGCGCGTTCATGTATCGGGTGGCCGGCGACCGACGGCGCATCGCCAAGCGCAATCTGGAGCTGTGTTTCCCTGAAAAGACCGCTGCCGAGCGCAAGCGCCTGCTCAAGGAAAACTTCGCCTCCACCGGCATCGCCTTTTTCGAAATGGCCATGAGCTGGTGGTGGTCACGCAAGCGTCTGGCGAAGCTGGCCCATGTCGAAGGGCTGGAGCATTTGAAACAGGCCCAGCGCGACGGCAAGGGCGTGATCCTGATGGCGCTGCATTTCACCACGCTGGAAATAGGCGCGGCATTGCTGGGCCAGCAGCACACCATCGACGGCATGTACCGCGAACACAAAAACCCGTTGTTCGACTACGTCCAGCGCCGTGGCCGCGAGCGGCACAACCTCGATTCGCTGGCAGTGGAGCGTGAGGACGTGCGCGGCATGCTCAAACTGCTTCGGGCGGGCCGGGCGATCTGGTACGCGCCCGACCAGGATTACGGCGCCAAGCAGAGTATTTTTGTGCCGTTGTTCGGGATTCAGGCGGCGACTGTCACCGCCACCAGCAAGTTTGCGCGGCTGGGCAAGGCCTTGGTCGTGCCGTTCACCCAGGAACGGCTGGCGGACGGCAGCGGTTATCGCCTGGTGATTCATGCACCGCTCGAAGGCTTCCCCGGCGAAACCGAAGAGGCCGACTGCCTGCGGATCAACCAGTGGATCGAAGGCGTCTTGCGCGAATGCCCGGAGCAATACCTCTGGGCCCATCGCCGCTTCAAGAGCCGTCCACCCGGCGAGCCCAAGCTGTACGCCAAACGCGGTTGAACCACGATCCCCTGTAGGAGCGAGCCTGCTCGCGAAAAACCTGAGAGCGCCGTGGGGTGTCAGGCTCTCGGCGTTATCGTTGACGACCTCGGCGAGCAGGCCCGCTCCTGCAGTGACATCCCATCAAGCACCATGGAGTGTTGTGCATGAGTCCAAGGGAACCGGTTACAGGGTTGATTCTTTCCGGCGGCGGGGCGCGGGCGGCCTATCAGGTCGGCGTCCTGGCGGCGATTGCCGAGTTGCTGCCGCTGGGCGCGGACAATCCGTTTCCGGTGATCGTCGGCACTTCCGCCGGGGCGATCAACGCGGTCAGCCTGGCCAGTGGCGCGACGGATTTTCGCGCGGCCATCGAACGCCTGACAGCGTTCTGGCAAGGCTTTCGCAGCCACCTGGTGCTGCGCAGTGACTGGCCGGGGGTGATCCACCAGGCCAGCCGCTTCGTCAGTCACAGCTTGCTGGGGCTTGGCGCCCGGGTCCCGGTGGCCCTGGTCAATAGCTCGCCGTTGCGCAGGCTGCTCCACGACAGATTACAGATGGACGGCATTGCCGAAGCCATCGCGCAAAAGCAGTTGCATGCGGTGGCCGTCACCGCCTTCGGATATGAGTCGGGTCAGGCTGTGACCTTCTATCAAGGGGGCGGCACCATCGACTCCTGGCTGCGCCATCGGCGGATCGGCATTCCCACCCAGTTGTCCGTTGATCATTTGCTGGCCAGCTCGGCCATTCCTCTTCTGTTCGCCCCGGTGAAAATCGGCGAGGAGTATTTCGGCGATGGTGCGGTGCGCCAATCGGCCCCCATCAGTCCGGCGCTGCACCTGGGGGCCAGTCGAGTGCTGGTGGTGGGGGTCAGTGGCAACCCGCGCGGGGTCGACCCCGAGCAGCCACTGCAACGCGCCTATACCGGTCAACAGCCAACCCTGGCGCAGATCGGCGGGCACCTGCTCAACAGTACGTTCATTGATAGTCTCGAAGGTGACATCGAGCTGCTGCAGCGATTGAATCAGTTCAGTCATTTGTTGCCCGACGGTACGCCAACCCGGGCGCTGGGCGTGGCGCCGGTGGAGGTGCTGGTGATTTCTCCGAGCCAGCCCATCGACGAGATTGCCGCGCGCCATCGCCAGGAATTGCCTGCGGCGTTGCGCCTGTTCCTGCGCGGGCCGGGTGCGACAAAGACCAGTGGGGCGGGGGTGCTGAGTTATCTGCTGTTCGAGGCGGGGTATTGCAGCGAGCTGATTGATTTGGGGCGGCGGGACGCGTTGGCCAAGAAGGAAGAGCTGCGCCGGTTTCTCGGGTTGTAGGAGCGAGCCTGCTCGCGACGGACGTTAACGATGACGCTGGGAGCCTGACACCCCGTGGCGCTCTCTGATCCATCGCGAGCAGGCTCGCTCCTACAAGATCAGAAGTGGAACTTCACCAGGAAGCTGGTCACGCTCTGGTCAGTCTTGAAGTACTGGCTGTCTTCAATGCCGTACTTGTCTTTCCAATAATCGTACTCGACACCCACATACAACTGCTTCGCGCCGAAATTCAGTGCCTTGCCCAGGTCGTATTTGATCTGCGGATTGAAGTGCAGGTTGGCGTGGTAGGTGCCTTTGGCGTTCTTGTCGTTATCGACCACCCAGTCCATGTAGCCGTCGATCAGTACGTCCGAGTCGCCCACCGCAATGGTGTAGGACCAGACTGGCGTGATCTGCCAGACGTTGTCGCCCGCACGGCTGCCTTCGGTGTGGCGGTTGTAGAAGTTCAACTGGAAGTAGTCGAAACCGGGGATGGCCAGGTCGAAACCGGGACCGATCAGGTAGGACTCGGTATCGTTTTCACCGAACTCGTAAGTCATGGCGAGCAACACGTCCTTGACCGGACCCAACTCGAGTTTCTGATCGAAGATTTTGCCGAACGACAGCCGTGGGCTGATTTCACCGTAGTAGGTGTTCGAGCCGGCGTTGCTGTCGTCCTTGCCGTTGTAGAAAATCTTGTCGACGAATATGAAGTTGTCGCCGTATTTCCAGCCATCGGCGTGTTCGAAGGTCACCGTCTGCTGAATGCGCGGGTTGACCTGGAAGTCCTTGCCATACAGATAGGTCAGGCTGTTGTTCTGCCATTGCAGCAAGTCGCCGGCCATGGCCTGGCCCCCCGCCACCATCGATCCGGCCAGCATCAGGCTAGTGCACGTACGTTTCATTCGGTTGCTCCCAAAAATGTCAGTGGTTCCACGTTATTTTTTTAAGGTCGGCGCTCTGGTGTGGCGCCTTTTTCTGTAGCGATAAAAATCATCCAATCGGTCAGCTTTAGTGCTGTTAGCAAAAGCTGCGCCAAGGCATTCGAAAAGCAAAAAAACTCCCGCTCGGCTGCTCAGGAACAGTCGATTGAGAGGGGGGCGGGGATGCCTTGGTACCGTCCAGAGCCGGGATAAGTTGGCTTTCTGGTCAGGAATTAAATCCGGGCTTTTTTTTAAAGCGGATTCAGGCGGCCGCGGAGAATACTGACTCCTCGGCCAGGTCTCAAGTGCCCCGCAACAGCGCACCGACGGCAGGTCTGGGGCACGATTGCGGGCCATCTTAGAAATGCACCTTCACCAGCAGGCTGGTGGTGTTTTCATGGGTGTCGAGTCTGGAGCTGTTCTCGATGCCGTATTTGTCTTTCCAATAACTGTACTCGGCGCCGACATACACCTGTTTTTCGCGCCAACCCAGGGCTTTGCCCAGGTCGTACTTGATCTGCGGATTGAAGTGCAGGTTGGCGTGGTAGGTGCCGTGTGAGTTCTGGTCGTTGTCCACGACCCAGTCGATGTAGCCGTCGATCAACAGGCTCGAATTGCCCAGTGGAAGGGTATAGGACCAGCCTGGTGTGATTTGCCAGACCCCATCGCCGGGCCGTGAACCTTCGGTGTGGCGGCGGTAGAAGTTCAGGGTCACATAGTTGAAGCCGGGCACCTTGAGATCGAAACCGGGGCCGATCAAATACGCTTCGGTGTCGTCTTCGCCATTCTCGTAGGTCATGGCGAGCAATACGTCCTTGATCGGGCCGAGTTCGAAGCGGCGGTCGAGGATTTTGCCGAACGAGAGGCGCGGGCTGAACTCGCCGTAGTAGGCGTGAACGCCTTTGTTTCGGTCTTTTTCGCCGTTGTAGTAGGTGCTGTCGATGAACAGGAAATTGTCGCCGTACTTCCAGCGATCAGCGTGCTCGAAGGTCACCGTCTGCTGAATCGGCGGGTTGACCGCGAAATCCTTGCCGTACAGATAGCTCAGGCTGTTGGTTTGCCACAGCAGTAAATCGCCGGCCATGGCCTGGCTGGCGGCCAGAAGGCCGCCGCCCAACATCATGGTTTTCTGGGTACGAATCATCTGTTGCTCCTTCTTGTTTTTATTTTTCAGGCGCAGGCAACCCCGCCCTGTAGGAGCGAGCCTGCTCGCGAAAACCTCAAGGACACCGCGTTCATCCAGGATGCACGCGTTATCGTTGACGACCATCGCGAGCGGGCTCGCTCCTACAGGGGGGGATGGTTACCTGTCAGTGGGCGTGGCAGTCGTTGATGGCTGCGCGTTCGGCGCCGCCGAGGATGTTGAACAGCAGGTTCAAGGTCAGCGCGCTGAGCGTGGCCATGGCGATACCGCTGTGGGTGATCGGGCTCATCCACACCGGCAGGTGGGCAAAAAACTCCGGACGCACCACCGGGATCAGGCCCATGCCGATGCTGACCGCTACCAGCAGTTGGTTGCGACGGTCAGCGATATCGGCTTCCTGGAGAATCTTGATCCCGGTCGCGGCAACCATGCCGAACATCGCAATGGCGGCACCGCCGAGCACCGCTGGCGGAATCGACGCCACCAGGAACGCGGCTTTGGGCAACAGGCTGAGGACGATCAGCAGGCCGCCGGCCACGATGGTCACCGAGCGGCAACGCACGCCGGTCATCTGCACCAGGCCGATGTTCTGGGCGAAGGAGGAATGGGTGAAGGTGTTGAAGAAACCGGCGAAAAACGAAGCGCCGGCATCGCACAACAAGCCGCGACGCAGCATGCGCGGGCAGACTTCCTGGCCGGTGATCTTGCCCAGGGCCAGGAACATCCCGGTGGACTCGACGAAGATGATCACCACCACCAGGCACATCGACAGGATCGGCGCGAGTTCGAATTTCGGCATGCCGAAATGCAGCGGGGTGACGAATTGCAGCCACGGGGCCTGGGCCATGCCACTGAGGTCGACCATGCCGAGCAGGCCGCAGAGCACATAGCCCAGGCACATGCCGATCAGCACGGAAATGTTGACCCAGAAACCGCGCATGAAGCGATGCACCAGCAAAATGGTGCCCAGCACCAGCGCGGCGATGGTCATGTAAATCGGCGAGCCGAACTGGCTGGCCGCAGCACCGCCTCCGGCCCAGTTCACGGCCACGGGGAACAGCGACAAACCGATCGAGGTGATGACCGTACCGGTCACCAGCGGCGGAAAGAAGCGTACGACCTTGGACATGAACGGGGCGATGATCATGCCGAAGAACCCGGCGGCGATGGTCGCGCCGAAGATCCCTTGCAGGCCGATACCGGGCATGCCGGCCATGGCGACCATGCTGCCGACGGCGGCAAAACTGGCGCCCATCATCACGGGCATGCGAATGCCCACGGGACCGATGCCGAGCGACTGAACGATGGTGGCAATGCCGGCCACCAGCAGGTCGGCGTTAATCAGAAAGGCGATTTCTTCACGACTCAGGCCAGCGGCCTGTCCGATGATCAGCGGCACCGCGATGGCGCCACCGTACATCAGCAGAACATGTTGCAGACCGACCAGGATCAGTTGCAAAAGGGGCAAACGCTGAATGGCGGGTGCGTCGGGGATGCGCGCTTTGGAGAGCTCGGACATGCAACACCTCGGATCTTTTTTATTCTTGTGATTGAACAGCTGCCGGGTTGCTCACAGCTGTTTCTTTGCATCAGGTAAACCGCGTTGCGGCCAATCGCTGGCAAGCCAGCTCCCACACAGGCAGTGCAAAACCCTGTGGGAGCTGGCTTGCCAGCGATGCTTTTAACGATTAGTTGGTCTGGGCGCCCTGAACGATCCAGGCGCCGATCAGGTCACGTTCCTGCTGGGTCATCTTGGTGATGTTGCCCAGGGGCATGATCTGGCTGGCGACGGCTTGAGCCTGGATACGCGCAGCGTTCTGGCGGATCTGCTCGGGGGTGTCGAACATCACACCGGCCGGGGCCGCGCTGAACAGCGGGCTGGTCGGTTTGGCCGAGTGGCAAACCGCGCAACGTTCCTGAATCACGCTGTGCACCTTGTTGAAGCCAGGACCCGCATTCGACGCTTGCGCCGGTGCGGCAGCAGGCGTTTCGGCAGGTTTGGCTTCAGCGGGTTTCAAACCACCACCCAATGCTGTTTCCGGCAGCGGCTGGTATTCGATCTTCGCAGGCGCCTTGGCCACGTCCGGGCTGGTCATCGGCGCAGGGCCGGTGACGTAGGCCAGGCTGATCATGCCGACCGCTGCCACAGGCAAGGTCCAGGCAAACTTGTGGCTGTCGTGACGGGTGTTGAAGTAATGACGCACCAACACCGCCAGCACCGCGATCCCGGCCAGGATCAGCCAGTTGTATTGGCTGCCGTAGGTGCTCGGGAAGTGGTTGCTGATCATGATGAACAGCACCGGCAAGGTGAAGTAGTTGTTGTGACGCGAACGCAGCAAGCCTTTGGCTGGCAGCGCCGGATCAGGCGTGCGGTTCTCGGCAATCGCCGCCACCAGTGCCCGCTGCGCCGGCATGATGATGCGGAACACGTTACCGACCATGATGGTGCCGATGATCGCGCCGACGTGCAGGTACGCACCACGACCGCTGAACACCTTGCTGAAGCCGTAAGCGGCGCCAATGATCAGCACGAACAGGATGAAGCCGAGCAGGGCAGGGCGTTTGCCCAGGGCCGAGTCGCACAGGAAGGAGTAGACGAACCAGCCGATGAACAGCGAGCCGATGCCGATGGCCACGCCTTCAGGGCCGCTCAGGGTGCTGCCGGGGGCCAGCAGGTAGAGCGTCGGGTTGGAGTAGAACACCACGCACAGCAGCGCGATCCCCGACATCCAGGTGAAGTAGGCTTCCCATTTGAACCAGTGCAGGTTGTCCGGCATGGTCGGTGGGGCCAGTTTGTATTTTTCCAGGTGGTAGATACCGCCGCCGTGGATCGCCCACAAATCACCGGCCAGGCCACTTTTCGGGTTGACCCGATTGAGGTTGTTTTCCAGCCAGACGAAGTAGAACGATGCGCCGATCCAGGCCACACCAGTAATCATATGAACCCAGCGCACGCTCAGGTTCAGCCATTCCAACAGATGTGCTTCCACAGTCTTTACCTCTCGCCTGTCACTCTGTTGTCGAGTGATCAGACCTTCTCTTATTGGTGGGGGGCGAGGATCAAACGCTCATCCTCTTTGAAAAAATGCTCATCGCAGTTATTGCCTGTGCCACTGCGATCAACCACCAGGAAGTCATCCCGCTTTTCGATCGTCAGCACCGGGTGGTGCCAGACGCCGCGATGGTAATTAATGCCCTGCCTGCCGTTGGTGACGAAGGCGCGGACCAAGCCTGATACAGGTACATCGCCAAGTGGCGCGACCACGATCAGAAAGGGGTTGCCGAGCAGCGGAATGAACGCCTGGCTGCCCAGCGGATGACGCTCCAGCATGCTGACGGTCAGCGGCATGTCCTGCGCGTCGGCGCGGAAGATGCTGATGATCGCCTTGTCCTCTGGCGTGGCGGTTTCCACCGTCGCCAGTTTGTGGAAGCGCATGGTCGAACCGTTGTTGATCATGAAGTGATCGCTGCCGTCGGTTTCGATCACGTCACCGAAAGGGGCGAAGGCTTCTTTGGTCAGCGGTTCAATCTGTAGTGTGCGCATGCTGTTCTTCTTATCCGAATTCTGTGTTGTTGGTTCTGACGCTTTCGCGAGCAGGCTCGCTCCCACAGGGGGAATGCATTTCAAATGTGGGAGCGAGCCTGCTCGCGAATGGGTTCAACCTTATTTCGCGACCTTGCCCAGTACACGCAGGCGGCTCACACCGCCGTCCGGGAACACGTTCAGGCGGATGTGGGTGATCGGGCCCAGTGCCTTGATCTGCTCGGCGAAGGTGTGCTCGGCGTGCATTTCCAGCTTCTGGCTTGGCAGCAGTTCGCGCCAGAACAGCGATTGGGTTTCGATCTGGCTGTCGGTACCGCCCTTGACGAAGGCGCCCTGGATCGAGCAGCTGTCCGGGTAGTTGCCCTTGAAGTGCAGGGTATCGACGATGATTTTCTCGATTTCGCCCGGGTGGCCCAGTGCGACGATCACCCAGTCATTGCCCGGTGTACGGCGGCGCGCGGTTTCCCAGCCGTCGCCCATGTTGATGCCACGGCCCGGGTTGAGGATGTTGCTCATGCGGCCGAAGTGTTCGTCGGAGCAGGCGAGGGCGCGGCCACCGTTGAGGGCTGCCGCCAGGTCGACCTGCTCGTTGTCGCCTACAGCGGACCAGTCACGGAATGGAATGCCGTACACGCGCAGACGGGCAACACCGCCGTCCGGGTAGATGTTGAAGCGCAGGTGGCTGAAGGCCTGGTCGTTGCTGATTTCGTGGTAGTGGTGGCTGTTGCCTTGCAGCTCGACGGCGGACAGCACTTCAGTCCACTGGGTGTTTTCGTCTGGCTCGCCTTCGGCCAGGAAGCAGGCTTCCAGGGAGGCCGACGGCGGGAAGTTGCCGGTGAAGAATGAAGTGTCGATGTCGACGCCTTTGATCGAGCCCGGCACGCCCAGGCGGATCACTGCGCTGTCGTAGCCCTCGAAGCGCTTGCGGCGCGATTCCCAGCCGTCCATCCACTTGCCGTTGTCATCGAACACGCCCTCCTTCCAGACGGCCGGAGTCGGTTGGAACAGACGATTGGCGTCTGCGAACCAGTCATCGGTGACCGAGATGATTTTGGTGCCCAGGCGGGCGTCGGCCAGGTTGACGAACTTCTCGAAAGGTACGGCGTAAGCTTTCATTCTTCTTGTCTGCCTTTAATAAGTTGGCTTGGGATGCTCTCGGGGCCCTGGGAAACGCAAGCGTTCATGAGGTTTCTCGGGCCAGGATCGCTATAGGGTCAGTAATCGGAACAGGGCGATCTTGTTGATCTGCGCCAGCGCGCACTTGAATTCGGTGTCGACCGGGTTGTGAATGCGCGTTTCGAACGCCGCGAGGATCTGATGCCGGTTGCTGCCTTTTACCGCCATGATGAAGGGAAACTTGAACTTGGCTTTGTAGGCGTCGTTCAGCTCGGTGAAGCGCTGGAACTCTTCGGCCGTGCATTGGTGAATACCGGCGCCAGCCTGTTCATGGGTGCTGGCTTCGGTCAACTGGCCCTGGACGGCGGCTTTGCCGGCCAGGTCCGGGTGAGCGTTGATCAGGGCCAGCTGGCTTTGCTGATCGGCACTCAACAGGATGTCGCTCATGCGCTGGTGCAGGGTTTCGATCTCGTCGATCGAAGCGTCCTGGCCCAGCTCGAAGGCCTTTTCGGCCACCCATGGCGAATGTTCGTAGATATCGGCGAACACGCTGACGAAAGCGTCGCGGCTCAGGGTCGATGGCTTGATGGATTGAAAGGTGCTCATTTGGCAGCCCCTTGGTACGGATGGGTTGCTTGCCAGTGGCGTGCGATGTCGACGCGACGGCTGAACCACACCTGTTCATGACTTTTAGCGTATTCGATAAAGCGCTTGAGCGAGGCCAGGCGCGCCGGACGGCCAATCAAGCGGCAGTGCAGGCCGATCGAGAGCATTTTCGGTGCATCGGCGCCTTCGGCGTACAGCACGTCGAACGCGTCTTTGAGGTATTCGAAGAAATCGTCGCCCTTGTTGAAACCCTGGACCTGGGTGAAGCGCATGTCGTTGGTGTCCAGGGTGTACGGGATCACCAGGTGCGGCTTGCCGGTCGGGTTGTTCGGTTCCCAGTAGGGCAGGTCGTCGTCGTAGGTGTCGCTGTCGTAGAGGAAACCGCCTTCTTCCATCACCAGGCGACGGGTGTTCGGACCGGTACGGCCGGTGTACCAGCCCAGCGGACGTTCACCGGTGATTTCAGTGAGGATGCGGATCGCTTCGAGCATGTGCTCGCGTTCCTGGGTTTCATCCATGTACTGGTAGTCAATCCAGCGGTAGCCGTGGCTGCAGATCTCGTGGCCGGCTTCGACCATGGCGCGGATCACGTCCGGGTGGCGCTGGGCGGCCATGGCCACGGCGAAGATGGTCAGCGGAATGTCGAATTCCTTGAACAGTTTCAGAACCCGCCAGACACCGGCACGGCTGCCATACTCGTACAGCGATTCCATGCTCATGTTGCGCGCGCCTTGCAGTGGCTGCGCCGAGACCATTTCGGACAGGAAGGCTTCGGATTCTTTGTCGCCGTGCAGGATGTTGCGCTCGCCGCCTTCTTCGTAATTGAGCACGAAGGACAAGGCGATGCGGGCATTGCCCGGCCAGTGTGGATGAGGAGGGTTACTGCCGTAACCGATCAGGTCGCGTGGGTAGTCAGCGCTCACTGCAGTCTTCCTTCTTATTCGTGGCTGTCAGGGTGGTGTGGCGTGCCTGAAGTGGAAAGACAGGCTGGCGTCACAGCGATGGGCTGATTGTATACAACTTTATATTCACTTTGTAAGCCTGATTTTTTGCATTTTTCGTTAACGGTCATCTTTGAGTTCGCTTGATCCGATCCTGCAAGAAACCTGCCTGATTGGTCAGCTAATGGCTGGAGAGGTCAACCAGCCTGCGGTTCGCCAGTTAATCGCCAGGAAATCCATGGAGGACGCTGTTCGCCGTAAAAATGTCGTTTTTATTGTGTACAATTTTTTTGAAAAGTGTCTTAATCAATCGCTCGCCGCAGCTTTTCGTGCTCCGAAACGGTGCGGTCTCCTTTTCAACTGACTTCGGGAGGCGCGAGGTCTGACTGCTCCACGCAGCCAGGCGCGCAGAATCAATGGGACGTTTGACTACACATGTTTTGGACGCTGCACATGGCTGCCCGGGCAGCTCGATCAAGGTCGAGTTGTACCGTGTTGAAGGTTCGCAGCTGGAATGGGTCGCCAGCGCGATAACCAACAGCGATGGCCGTGTCGATGCACCGTTGTTGCAAGGTGATGACTACCGCACCGGGGTCTATCAGATTCAGTTCCATGCAGGCGATTACTACCGCGCCCGTGGCGTTCAACTGCCGGAACCGGCGTTCCTGGATGTGGTAGTGCTGCGTTTTGGCATTTCTGCGGAGCAGGACCACTATCACGTGCCCTTGCTGATTTCGCCGTACAGCTATTCCACGTATCGCGGCAGCTGATCCCCCAAGCAGCTGCCTCAACCTGGAAGCGACTGCGCATATAGCTTCTTTGGTCTTTCGCCCGCTCACACTGCGGGCTTTTTTTCGCCTGGAGAAAAGTGGTGCCTGTGCTGGCGCTTTCGCCGGCAAGCCAGCTCCTACAAGGAATTCGCACGACCTGTGGGAGCTGGCTTGCCAGCGACGCTCTTAACGGCTGAGCAGAGACGCTGCCCCCGCGCCACTGAACAACCCGGCACTGATCCGGTTAAACCAGCTCTGTCCCTTGCCACTGCGCAGATACCGCGCCGCACCATGGGCACCCAGCCCGTAAGCCAACTTGCACAGCAGGTCCAGCACGGTCCAGGTGGCAATCATCACCAGCAACTGCGGGAGGAACGGCTGTTCGGCGCTCAAGAACTGTGGCAGGAACGCGGCGAAGAACAGAATGTCTTTCGGGTTGCTCGCACCCAGCATGAATGCGCGCCCGAACAGGGCACGAAAGCGTGGCACCGGTGCCGCCTGGGGCACTTCGGCACCATGGGACGGTTGACGCGATTGCTGCCAGCTCTGCCAGGCGAGGTAGAACAGATACAGGGCACCAACGATCTTCAGCGCGCTGAACAATTGCTCCGACGCCAGCAGCAGCGCGCCCAGGCCCAGCGCCGAAGCGCTCAGCAGGCCAATCGAGGCCATCACGCCACCGAGAAAGGCTGGGTAGGAACGCCCCAGACCGTAATTCAAACTGTTGCTGATCATCAGCAACGACAGTGGCCCCGGGATCAGGATCACCACCAGCGCAGCGCCGCTGAACAGCAGCCAGGTTTCCAGACTCATCACTTTCCTCCCTTTGCACAAAAGCCTCACCCGACGGGGTGAGGCTGGTTTGAAGCGCGTACCGCGTAAGGTTTACAAGAAGATGAACTTGGCGATGAAGATCGCGCAGAGCACCCACAGACTCGCGGAAATTTCCTTGTACTTGCCAGTGCCTGCCTTCAGGACCACGTAGGTGATGAAGCCCAGCGCGATACCGTCGGCGACCGAAAAGGTCAGGGGCATCATGATGGCGGTGACGATCGCCGGAATGCTGTCGGTCGCTTCGTCCCACTCGATGTGCTTCATGCCACCCATCATCAGCATGGCGACGTAAATCAGTGCGCCTGCGGTGGCGTAGGCGGGAATCATGCCGGCCAGCGGGGCGAAGAACATGGCTGCAATAAATAGCACACCTACGGTCACTGCGGTAAGACCAGTCCGACCACCTGCCGCGACACCTGCAGCACTTTCCACGTAGCTGGTGACAGGGGGAACACCAACGATCGCACCGAATACGCTGGAGGCGCTGTCGGCTTTCATGGCGCGGGAGAGGTTTTCGATGCGGCCATCGGCGTTGACCAGGTTGGCGCGCTGCGCCACGCCCATCAAGGTGCCGGCGGTGTCGAACATGTGCACGAAGAGGAAGGCCAGCACCACGCTGATCATGCTGACGTTGAACACGCCGGCGAGGTTCATCGCCATCCAGGTCGGGGCCAGGCTCGGCGGTGCCGACATGATCCCTTCGTAATGCACCAGGCCCAGGCCCCAACCGGCCAGGGTCACGGTGATGATGCTGATGAGGATCGCGCCGAACACTTTGTGGTAGCTGAGCACGGCGATCATCAGGAAGCAGATGGCGGCCAGCAGCGGGCCGGGCTCGCGCAGGGAACCCAGTTTGATCAGGGTGGCGGGGCTGTCGACGATGATGCCGGCGGTTTTCAAGCCGATCAGCCCCAGGAACAGGCCCACACCCGCACCCATGGCGAAGCGCAGGCTCACCGGAATGCTGTTGAGCAGCCATTCGCGCACGCGCGAGAAGGTCAGGATCATGAACAGCACACCGGACACGAACACCGCACCGAGGGCGGTTTCCCAGTTGTAGCCCATGGTGCCGACCACGGTGTAGGTGAAGAAGGCGTTCAGGCCCATGCCCGGCGCCAGGCCGACGGGCCAGTTGGCGTACAGGCCCATCAGCAGGCAACCCAGTGCGGCGGCGATGCAGGTGGCGACGAACGCCGCGCCGTGATCGATCCCGGCGTCCGCCATGATGTTGGGGTTGACGAAGATGATGTAGGCCATCGTGATGAAGGTAGTCAGACCGGCAATCAACTCGGTCTTCACCGTGGTGCCATGCAAGCTGAGTTTAAAGATGCGCTCCAGCCAGCCAGTGCGTAAAGGCGGCGAGAGATCCAGCGTCGATGCTTCGGATTTGCGGCTTTCCACAGCGAGTACTCCTCAAGAGTTTTATTGTTATTTCCAGGGCCGGACCCGAGAGGGTGGCAGCGGCCCTTTGAGGCACTTGCGAATTTGTTGACCTCTTGGTCAGGAACTCGCACGAGGTGGATTATGCTTTTGTGTACAAATAAAGCAAATATTGTTTTTTGTTTTGTTTACTAAAATTCAGGCGATAGTGATATATCGCCAGTCAAGACGCCTTCGCGAGCAGGCTCGCTCCCACATTCGACCGAGTTTCCCTGTGGGAGCGAGCCTGCTCGCGAAAGGGGCGGAATCGTCAATCAATAACTGCCTGACTGTTGCCCAGCGCCAGATTCACCGCCAACCACCCATTCACCGCCGTCTCCCCGGCCTCGGCAAACACCCGTTCCAGCAATTTCACCTGCTCGCGGCGCAGTGATTGTTCGAAACGCGCCCCATCGTCGGTCAATTCCAGCAGGCGTTTACGCTTGTCGGTCTCGGACGCGACGCTGTTCACCAGATGCATTTCCAGCAATTGGCGCAGCGGCATGTTCAGCGCCTGCTTGCTCACGCCCAGCAAGGCCAGCAACTGCGTCACACTCAAGTTCGGGTAACGGGCGATGAAAAAAACGATGCGTTGGTGCACACGGCTCAAGCCTCGACGCGCAAGCATTTCGTCGGCCTTGGCGGTGAAGGCCTGATAACCGAAGAAAAACGCTTCCATGGCTTGTTGCTGGGATATCGGGTTTTTAAGGTCAAGCATATTGACGTATCCGCTCGGGCTGACGTAATTTTGGTCAACAAGTTTGACTCATTTCCCTCTGGCCTCGCTACCGGTGATCCCCATGGCTTTTTCCGAACGTGTCTCGCGCCTTAAAAGTTCTCTGATCCGTGAAATCCTCGCTGCCGCCCAGCGCCCGCAAGTGATGTCGTTCGCCGGCGGGTTACCGGCCGAAGCCATGTTGCCAAAGGTCGAATGGGATGAGATGCCGCTGACCATTGGCCAATACGGCATGAGCGAAGGCGAACCGGCGCTGCGCGAGATGTTGGCCGCCGAGGCCCGGGCGCTGGGCGTGCCCTGCGAGGCGAGCCAGGTGTTGGTGGTCAGTGGCTCGCAGCAGACCCTCGACCTGGCGGCCAAGCTCTACATCGACAAGGGCACCGAGATCCTGCTCGAAGCGCCGACTTATCTGGCAGCGCTGCAAATCTTCCAGCTGTTCGGCGCCGAGTGCCTGACCGTGCCGCTGCAAGCCGATGGCCCGGACCTGGCGCAATTGCGCACTCGTCTGGAAAAACACCGTCCGGCGTTCATCTACCTGATCCCGACGTTCCAGAATCCATCGGCTGTGCGCTATAGCGAAGCCAAGCGCGATGCCGTGGCGGCGTTGCTTGACGAGTTCGGCGTGACCCTGATCGAAGACGAGCCTTACCGCGAACTGACCTTCGACGGTGGCAGTGCGACGCCGATTGTCAGTCGCCTGAAAAAAGCCAGCTGGATCTACACCGGCACCGTGTCGAAAACCCTGCTGCCGGGGCTGCGCGTCGGTTATCTGATCGCCAGTGCGGATCTGTTTCCGCATTTGTTGAAACTCAAGCAATCGGCGGATCTGCACACCAACCGCGTCGGCCAGTGGCAAGCCCAGCAGTGGATAGGTAGCGAAAAATTCCAGCGGCACCTGAGTGAGTTGCGCGATTTCTACCGGGAGCGTCGTGACGCGTTTCAGGCGGCCCTGGAAACCCATTTTGCCGATCTGGCGGACTGGAATGTGCCCCAGGGCGGGTTGTTTTTCTGGCTCACTCTCAAGCAGCCATTGGATACCCGAACCTTGCTCCATACGGCGCTGGCCAATGATGTGGCGTTCATGCCGGGCGAGCCGTTCTTCCCGGATCCTGACAACAACCCCGGGCATCTGCGGTTGAACTTCAGCCACATCGACCCGGTGCGGCTGGATGAAGGACTCAAGCGGTTGGCGGCGGTGGTGCGTCAGGCGCAGGCGGCGCAAGCCGCCTGAAAACAAATAAACCGGCCATTGGGCCGGTTTATTATTGTTCGGGATGGGCGTCGTCTGGGCTGGCCTCATCGCTGGCAAGCCAGCTCCCACAGGGAGGAGGTGATCATGAAACTTGTGTACACCGCCAAACCATCAGGCCGCAGCAAAGCGCTTGTCCAGATAGTCAATGATCACCTTGGACTCATACATCCAGGTGGTCTGGCCATTCTCTTCGATGCGCAGGCACGGCACTTTGATCTTGCCGCCTTGCTCAAGCAGGGTCTGGCGATCCTGTTCGTTGTTCTTCGCATCGCGCAACGCCACCGGCACATTCAGGCGGCGCAGGGTGCGGCGGGTTTTCACGCAGAACGGGCAGGCGTGGAATTGATACAGGGTCAGGTCCTTGGCGGCGCTGTTGACCTGGGCCTGAGCCTCGGCCGGGCGCTGCTTCTTGCCGGGGCGAGTGAGAAAGTCGATGAAGATGATCAGTTGGCCAAGGCCGACACGAAGCGCTTTTACGAACACGTTGAAAGCCTCACGGAGCGAAAAATGAAGGGCGCGCAGCTTACCTGATTTTCGCGGACGAAAAAAAACCGGCGATGAATGCCGGTTTCTTTCGTGCTGCGAATTACTTGATGAGGCTGAGGAATTCGCTGCGAGTCGCAGCGTTCTCGCGGAACTCACCGAGCATCACCGAGGTGATCATCGACGAATTCTGCTTTTCCACGCCGCGCATCATCATGCACATGTGCTTGGCCTCGATCACCACCGCAACGCCCAGGGCGCCGGTGACTTGCTGGACCGCGTCGGCGATCTGGCGGCTGAGGTTTTCCTGGATCTGCAGGCGGCGGGCGTACATATCGACGATCCGCGCGACTTTCGACAACCCCAGGACCTTGCCGCTCGGGATGTAGGCGACATGGGCCTTGCCGATGAACGGCAGCAGGTGGTGCTCGCACAACGAGTACAGCTCGATGTCCTTGACCAGCACCATTTCGCTGTTGTCGGAGCTGAACAAGGCACCGTTGGTGACTTCTTCGAGCGTCTGTTCATAACCGCGGCAAAGGTACTGCATGGCTTTGGCGGCACGTTTCGGCGTGTCGAGCAGGCCTTCGCGGGAGACGTCCTCGCCCAGTTGGCCAAGGATCTCGGTGTAATTCTGTTCCAGGGACATGAAACTACCTGTGGGATTTTACGCAAAGGGCAAGGGTACGGTGGCGGACACGACGCTGCAAGCATGACGCATCAGCTTTACTCGTCCCGACCTTCCATCATGGTTCGTTTGAGCATCACATATACGGCACCGGCGCCGCCATGTCTGGGCTGGCACGAGGTGAAGCCAAGTACCTGCGTATGCTGGCGCAACCACGTATTGACGTGGCTTTTGATCATCGGCCGCTTGCCGTCCAGGCGCACGGCCTTGCCGTGGGTGACGCGCACGCAGCGGATTTCGAATTTGGTAGCTTCGGCCAGAAAGGCCCAGAGGGTTTCCCGGGCCTTTTCCACGCTCATGCCGTGCAGGTCGAGGCTGCCTTCGAACGGAATCTGGCCGATCTTGAGCTTGCGCATCTGGCTTTCCTGCACACCGTCGCGCGCCCACATCAACTCGTCTTCCGGGCCGACATCGATGACGAACTGATCGGAGAGTCCGTCGACGGTGGTGGCGTCGGTGCGCACGGTAGCGGCCTGACGCAGCTTGGCGATCTGCGCGCGGTCAGCCTTGGGTTTGCCGGTTTCGGCGCGATCGTGCTTGATCGGCTTGACGCCTTGGATCGCACTTTTGAACAGGGAAAAATCGTCGTCTTGCATGTCAGCCTCCGCGAAGGGCGGCCAGTTTACCCAACTCCAGGCGAATGGGCGCGCGACAAAACACGCGCATTCGGTGTGAGCGCGGGTTCAGTCGTGTTTTTTCATCAAATGCGGGGACATGGCCAGCTCTCGCGACTGGCGCGAGCGACGACGGCTACGACGCCAGAGCCACACACCGAGGTACAGCACGACCAGGCCAATCACCAGAATCACCGCCGCACCGGCGCGGTTGGTGTTCATCTCGCCCAGGGCGGGCGCATGGCCGAGCAGGCTGGCGATACCGGCCATGGCGAGTAACACACCGGACATTGCCAGCAGCGCGGCAAATGCCGCGCCGATTCGAAAACGCCAGTTGCTTTGGCCTTTGGGCCGCAAGCGGCGAGCGTCAAAACCATCGGATAACTTCATTCCGACCTTCCTCAATGGGTATCGGCCCTTCGACCGGGAGTTGACCGGGTTGTTCCTGAGGCTAAGACAATTACGGCTAACGAGAGGCTTTTGCGGATGAGCGGCGGTAGAGACCGCTCATTGAGCGCCGATCAGATCAGTTCGCGGGTCAGGGCGAGGGTGGCGAAGTTGTCTGCCATGATCGCCATTTCGGTCTGCTGGACGTGCTCGGCGGTCAGGACGCCGCCCTTGTAGGGCAAGTCGCGGGTGGCGCAGGCGTCTTCCACCAGGGTGCAACGGAAGCCCAGGTTCTTCGCGGCGCGGACGGTGGTGCTGACGCTGGAGTGGCTCATGAAACCGCAGACAATCAGGTCGAGGGCGCCCAGATCCTGCAGGCGTTTTTCAAGTGGCGTGCCGTGGAACGCACTGGGCAGCAATTTGCCGATGATGGTTTCGTCGGCCAGTGGCTCCAGCCCCGGGATGAACTCGCCGCGTTCGCCTTGCGGGTCGAACAGGCCACCCACGGTGCCGAGGTGGCGCACATGCACGATCGGGCGGCCGGCGGCGCGGGCAGCGCCCAACAATTGCTTGATGTTCGCGACGGCAGCGTCCATGCCACTCAGGGCCAATGGACCGTTGAGGTATTCTTTCTGGGCATCGATGATCACAAGCGTCGCATGGCTCAGATTGGCTGCTGCATAACCGCGGCCGCTGAGTTGAAACATCGTTTTTGGAACAGACATTCTGGGGCTCCTTGGAGTGGGGCTTTTGCGACATTGTCCTCTGGCTGAGCGCTTCTGTGAATGGCTACCATTACAAGCGCCGTCGTTACTGGCGTGCAGCGTTGTCAAGTGGTCCGTTTTGTTCAAGACCGAGCGTAAAAAAGAGATTAGTCCTACAACAGCGCCAGTGTTTTTCCTGCGTCGTCGCGGCAGCGTTTGACTGATAGAATCGCCCGTCGATTTTTCTGGAGTTTGCCGTCGTGATCACTTCCCGCCTTCGTACCCTGCGTGACCATATCCGTTGGGCCGTCAGTCGCTTCCATGGGGAGGATCTGTTTTTCGGCCATGGCACCGACAACGCCTGGGACGAAGCCCGTCAACTGGTGTTGGGTGCACTGCACTTGCCGTGGGAAATCGCCGACAGCTATCTCGATTGCAATCTGGAAGAAGACGAACTCGTTCACCTGCAGCACTTGCTCAAGCGTCGTATCGAAAAGCGCGTCCCGACCGCGTACCTGCTGGGCGAAGCCTGGTTCTGCGGCCTGTCGTTCATCGTCGATGAGCGCGTGCTGATCCCGCGTTCGCCGATCGGCGAGTTGATCGAAAATCGCTTTACGCCATGGCTGGCCAACGAACCTGCGCGAATTCTCGACCTGTGCACCGGCTCCGGCTGCATCGGCATCGCCTGCGCCTACGAGTTCCAGAACGCCGAAGTGGTGCTGGCCGATCTGTCGTTCGAAGCGCTGGAAGTGGCCAACCAGAATATCGAGCGTCACGGCGTCGATGAGCGGGTCTACACCGTGCAAGGCGATGGTTTCGATGGTTTGCCGGGGCAGCGTTTCGACCTGATCGTGTCAAACCCGCCTTACGTCGATGCCGAGGATTTCGCCGACATGCCGGACGAATACCAGCACGAACCGGAGCTGGGCCTGGCCTGCGGTGAGGATGGTTTGAACCTGGTACGGCGCATGCTCGCCGAAGCGGCCGATCACCTGACCGAGAAGGGGTTGTTGATTGTCGAGGTGGGCAACAGCCAAGTACACGTCGAGGCGTTGTACCCCGAAGTCGATTTCGCCTGGCTGGAGTTCGAGCGCGGCGGGCATGGCGTGTTCATGCTGTCGGCTGAACAGTGCCGGGATCATCAGGCATTGTTCGCGTCCCGCGTCTGACCGCAATCTTTGTGGCGAGGGAGCAAGCTCCCTCGCCACAAAAGCGTCTCACCGCGGACCGATTTCGGCGGTTACCGGTGCGTCGCAATCCAGATCAACAACCCCGCCTGAAACACCGCAAATGCCACCAGGCAGGTGATGGTGAACCGCAAGCCGGCGTCTTCACGCTTGTACTTGTTGACCTTTTCTTCGTGTTTCTTGAGTTTGACTTCCTGCTCGGCCAGGTTCTGCTCGGCTTGCTGCAGCATCTGCGCCGCCTCGAGAATTTCCACGATCTGCAGTTTTTCCGTGTTCCAGTCACCCGACAGGTCGCCGACCTGGACTGCCTTGACGCTGCCCTTCAAATGCTGGGCGTCGGCGTAAACCACATCGAAACCGTGCACCCGCAAAAAGTGGTCGCGACGCAGGCGGGTGTCTTCGTTCAGCGCATCCTTGTTGTTCAGGTCGGTGCCGTCGACGGTGTAGCCGGGCCATCGCTTCTTCGCCCAGGTAATGCCCTGGGCCGCCAGGAAGCGACCGATACCGCGGTTCATCGGTTCGATTTGCAGGCCGCTGTCCGGCCCGAAATGCACGCGCTTTTCGCTGTGGTCGACCCACACGTCCAGATGATTCTGTTCCTTGCGCACGCGTTGGCCGGGCAGGGTGATGCTCATGCGCATCAGGCTGCGCTGCTTGTCGTTGCGCTCGGCATAACCGAACTCGACAAAGCGCAGGGGGCGCCCGCCGGTGTTGCGGTCGGTCTGCAGCGGCGCCAGACGGAGCATCTTGTGGTGCTCGACCTGTACGTCCGCCCAAGGCAGCTCGACCGCTGGCGGTGCGTCTTTTTCAGCGGTGGTGTCGGGTGAAGTCTGGGTATCGGTCATAACGGCGAGATCCTGTCCAAGCTTGCTTGCCGCCAGCCAGTGCGCTGGCGACAAAGGCTTATCGGCCGTTTTTTTCAAGACTGGAGGGCGACGAAGCGTTCTCGAGCGGTTTTCACCTCGCGATGTCGCTTAAAGCGCTCAACTGGCACGAATTCCGTCAATAAACCCGAGGATTCGAGTGCCCAGTTCGGCCGCCAGGGGCAATTGCGGATCTCTATAGGAGGCCAATTGCCGTTTTACGTCGTTGGGCACGATGCGCATGACGTGGTTCATGCCTTCTATCAGTGCCAGTTCGGCGTCCGGTTTGGCAGCCTTGAGCATTTTGGCGTCATTGACGCCGACCTGAATATCGTTGCTGCCCTGGATGATCAACGCCGGCATTTTCAACTTCGCGAACGCCGCCGCAGGGTCCTGGCGGAACAGCGAAATCAGGTACGGCTGAACGCTCGGGCGGAATATCGCCTGCAAGGGCGGTGGCACGTTATCGTCGGTTTTCCCGGCCTTGAGGCTGTCGAGCAGTTCGTTACTGCGCAGCATCAGTGGCGGCGGCAGGTGATTGCTCAGTTGTTGGCGCACCACTTGATCGATCGGCCGGGCGCTGCCGGACAAGGAAATCACCGCGGCCGCATCGACACTCGGCGCCGCGAGACTGGCGATCAAGGCGCCTTCGCTGTGCCCCAGCAAAATCAGCTTGCCGAAGCGCGGATCGGCCTTGAGCTTGCGCCCCCAGGCTTCGGCGTCGGAAACGTAGGCCTCCAGCGTCAGGTTGCGCTCGTCGGGGGTCGCCGCCAGGCTCGCTGCAACGCCGCGTTTGTCGTAGCGCACGCTGGCGATGTTGTGTTTGGCCAGCACCCAGGCCAGCCGTTTCAGGCTGTCATTGCGCCCGCCGTCGGGGTTGTTGCCGTCACGATCGGTTGGGCCGGAGCCGGAAATGATCAGGACAACCGGTACAGGCGTGTCGGACTTTGGCAGCAGCAGCGAGCCGAAAAGCTCTCCGCTCCCGGTATCCAACGTGATCGGCCGTTGCAGGACAGTGGCCTGGACGAAACCGGTAAACAGGGTAAGGCTCAAGGCTAGAACTCGCAGCATCATCACGCCATCATGAACGAAGATGCCGGTTGGACTCGCCGACACCCATAAGGTTCGAGGATGAACTACTTGGGTAGCCTGCGTATACTGGCGCGCATTACGTATTCAGGTTCATTTCACGGAGCGTCCTGCATGTCCGGCAATACCTACGGCAAGCTGTTCACTGTCACCACCGCTGGCGAAAGCCATGGTCCGGCGTTGGTCGCCATTGTCGATGGCTGCCCGCCGGGCCTGGAGATCTCCCTGGAAGATCTGCAGCGCGATCTCGACCGGCGCAAGCCTGGCACCAGCCGCCACACTACCCAGCGCCAGGAAGCCGACGAAGTCGAAATCCTTTCCGGCGTGTTCGAAGGTCGCACCACCGGGTGCGCCATCGGCCTGTTGATCCGCAATACCGACCAGAAATCCAAGGACTACTCGGCGATCAAGGACCTGTTCCGCCCGGCCCACGCCGACTACACCTACCACCACAAGTACGGCGAGCGCGATTATCGCGGCGGTGGCCGCAGCTCGGCCCGTGAAACCGCCATGCGCGTTGCCGCTGGCGCGATTGCGAAAAAATACCTGGCGACCCAGGGCATCGTCATTCGCGGCTACATGAGCCAGCTCGGCCCGATCGAAATCCCGTTCAAGACCTGGGACTCAGTAGAAGAAAACGCCTTCTTCAGCCCGGACCCGGACAAAGTGCCGGAACTGGAAGCCTATATGGACCAGTTGCGCCGCGACCAGGATTCAGTCGGCGCCAAGATCACCGTGGTCGCCGAAGGCGTGATGCCGGGCCTCGGCGAGCCGATTTTCGATCGCCTCGACGCGGAACTGGCCCATGCGCTGATGAGCATCAATGCGGTCAAGGGCGTGGAAATCGGCGCCGGTTTCGCCAGCGTCGCCCAGCGTGGTACCGAGCATCGCGATGAAATGACCCCGGAAGGTTTCCTCAGCAACAACGCTGGCGGCATTCTCGGTGGCATCTCTTCCGGTCAGCCGATCGTCGCGCACCTGGCCCTGAAGCCAACGTCCAGCATCACCACGCCGGGCCGTTCGATCGACATTCATGGCAACCCGGTGGACGTCATCACCAAAGGGCGTCACGACCCGTGCGTCGGCATTCGCGCCACGCCGATTGCCGAGGCGATGATGGCCATCGTGTTGATGGACCACCTGCTGCGCCACCGTGGGCAGAACGCCGATGTGCGCGTGAGCACCCCGGTGCTGGGTCAGCTTTAATGGCTGACCTCATAGCCGCTGCAGTCTGATGGCTGTGGCGGCGCTGCCGTACTGGCGGCTTTCCAGTTTCTATCTGTTCTATTTCGCCTTGCTCGGTTCGACGGCGCCGTTTCTGGCGCTGTACTTCGATCACCTGGGATTTTCCGCCGCGCGCATCGGTGAGCTGGTGGCGATCCCGATGTTGATGCGATGCGTGGCGCCGAACATCTGGGGCTGGCTGGGTGACTACACCGGCCGGCGGCTGGCCATCGTGCGTTTCGGCGCGGTCTGCACGCTGCTGACCTTTTCACTGATTTTCGTCAGCAAGACCTACGCCTGGCTGGCGATGGTCATGGCCTTGCATGCGTTCTTCTGGCACGCCGTGTTGCCGCAATTCGAAGTCATCACCCTCGCACACCTGCAGGGCCAGACCTCGCGCTACAGTCAGATTCGCCTGTGGGGCTCCATCGGTTTCATCATCACCGTGGTCGCGCTGGGCCGGTTGTTCGAATGGCTGAGTCTCGACATCTACCCGGCGGCGCTGGTGCTGATCATGGCCGGGATCGTGCTCAGCAGCCTTTGGGTGCCGAACGCGCAACCGGCGCCGGGCCACCGGGTGGCGGGGGAGGGATTTCTCAAGCAACTGCGCAGCCCCGGCGTGCTGGCTTTTTACGCGTGCGTGGCGCTGATGCAGATGAGCCATGGCCCGTACTACACGTTTCTGACCTTGCACCTTGAGCGATTGGGCTACAGCCGCGGGGTGATCGGCATGCTCTGGGCCGTCGGCGTGGTGGCTGAGGTGCTGATGTTCATGGCCATGAGCAAAATCCTCGCGCGATTTTCATTGCGCCGGGTGCTGCTGGCGAGTTTTCTGCTGGCGGCGTTGCGATGGTTGTTGCTGGGTTCGTTGGCTGAGTTCCTCTGGGTATTGTTGTTTGCCCAGGTGTTGCACGCGGCGACATTCGGCAGCTTTCATGCCGCTGCCATTTCATTCGTGCAACGTAGCTTCGGCGCGCGTCAGCAGGGCCAGGGCCAGGCGTTGTACGCGGCACTGGCCGGGACCGGCGGCGCACTGGGCGCGTTGTACGCCGGTTACAGCTGGAACGCCCTGGGCGCCGCATTGACCTTTAGTATTGCCAGCCTCGCAGCCCTCGCGGCTGCCGTTATCATTGCCACATGTATGCAAGAGGACAGGCCATGAGCCTTACCCGTGAACACCTCGCCCAGGAAATCATCGACGCCGGGCGTTTTCTGTATGGCCGCGGCTGGTCGCCAGCCACCAGCAGCAATTATTCGACCCGACTGTCGCCGACCGAAGCGCTGTTGACGGTGTCGGGCAAGCACAAGGGCCAATTGGGCCTGGACGATGTGCTGGCCACGGATCTGTCGGGCAACAGCCTGGAGGCGGGCAAGAAACCGTCCGCCGAAACCCTGCTGCACACTCAGCTCTACAGCTGGCGTCCGGAGATCGGCGCGGTGTTGCACACCCACTCGGTGAACGCCACGGTGCTGTCGCGCCTGACGTCTGAAGACTTCATCGATTTCGAAGATTACGAACTGCAAAAAGCCTTCACCGGCGTGTCGACCCACGAGTCGCAGGTGCGGGTGCCTATTTTCGACAACGATCAGGACATTGTGCGCCTCGCCGCCAAGGTACAGCCTTGGCTCGACGCCCATCCCGATTGCGTTGGCTACCTGATTCGCGGTCATGGCCTCTACACCTGGGGCGCGCGCATGAGCGACGCCCTGCGGCAGATCGAGGCCTTTGAATTCTTGTTCGAGTGCGAGTTGAAAACCCGCTCGCTCTCTCACCGTAAAGCCTGAACCGCCAAGGAGTTGCCCGATGAGCAGCCTGTCCGTCTACCACGTCTCAAGCCCTGACATTCCGAACAAGGTGCTGACCCATTTCGAAGACATCGCCTCGACCCTGGCCGAGCAGGGCGTACGGTTTGATCGCTGGCAAGCGGCGACGAAAATCCAGCCGGGCGCCAGTCAGGAAGAAGTGATCGCCGCCTATCAAGAGCAGATCGACAAGCTGATGACCGAGCGCGGCTACATCACTGTCGATGTGATCAGCCTGAACAGCGATCACCCGCAAAAAGCCGAATTGCGCGCCAAGTTCCTTGATGAGCACCAGCATGGCGAAGACGAAGTGCGTTTCTTCGTCGCCGGTCGTGGCTTGTTCACCCTGCACATCGACGATTACGTCTACGCCGTGCTCTGCGAGAAAAACGACCTGATCTCGGTGCCTGCCGGTACCAGGCACTGGTTCGACATGGGGGAGCATCCGCACTTCGTCGCGATTCGTCTGTTCAACAATCCGGAAGGCTGGGTGGCCAATTTCACCGGCGAAGACATCGCTGGCCGCTTCCCGCGTCTCGAGGACTGAAACGATGCCGATCAAAGCGATTCTCACCGACATCGAAGGCACCACCAGCGCGGTGAGTTTTGTGTTCGACGTGCTGTTTCCCTACGCCGCGAAACACCTGCCGGACTTTGTCCGTCAGAACGCCGGGCGCAACGACGTCGCTGAACAACTGGCCAGCGTGCGCCGCGACAGCAACGCGCCGGATGCCGACGTCGAGCGGGTGATCGAGATTCTGTTGGGCTGGATTGCCGAAGACCGCAAGGCCACGCCGCTCAAGGCGTTGCAAGGGATGGTCTGGGAGCAGGGCTACCAGGCCGGGCAACTCAAAGGCCACGTCTACCCCGACGCCGTCGAAGCGCTGAAGCACTGGCATCAGCAGGGGTATCAACTGTTTGTCTATTCCTCGGGCTCGATCCAGGCCCAGCGCCTGATTTTCGGTTGCTCGGAAGCGGGGGATTTGACGCCACTGTTCAGCGGCTATTTCGACACCACCTCAGGACCCAAGCGCGAAGCACAGTCCTACACCAACATCACACAGGCCATTGGCCTGGAAGCCTCGCAGATTCTGTTTCTGTCGGACATCGTCGAAGAGCTGGACGCGGCGCGCAGGGCAGGGATGGCCACGTGCGGGCTGGCCCGTGAGGGCGGGGAATTGGCGGGGCATGTCACGGTGGACAGTTTTGCGCGGATCGATCCCTCGACGTTCTAAGCCACACATAACCTGTAGGAGCCAGCCTGCTGGCGATGGACCCGAGTGCGCCGGGTTTAACCCGGCCACACGCGTTTTCGTTGACGACCATCGCGAGCAGGCTCGCTCCTACAGTTGTTTCAGGCTTTACAGCGAATGATAGGTCGGCAGGGCAAACCGCTGCTGGCTTTGGAGCATGGAGATTTGTGGCAGTTCGCTGGCTTGTTCGGCGAGGTCGCGACGGATCGCGCTGATGACCCACGACAGTTGATCGCCGTTGTGCAATTGCTGGTAGGAAATCGAGCGCTTGAACACTTTGTCTTCGCCACCGCGCAGGGTCAGCAGAATCCCGCCGTCAGGTCGTGGCTGGGTGGTGACTTCGAAGTTGGAGAACAAGGACGAAAATTTTTCTTGGATCAGGCTCATGTCTTTCGGCTCCGTTAGCGCTGGAATGGCAAGCATGAGGGGGTAGTTGCAGCGATTGTGCCAGCACGTCCATTAACAAAAATTCTATATAAATCAGTTATTTAAGTTTTTTGCTGATTTATTTTTCCGTGCAATTTGCATGAATGGCCATCGTGCATCCTGCATTTTGCGTGGTCGTCGGCGATTCGATGGAACCATTGCCCGTGCAGATGCTCATGATTTCCAACATCGCTGTGGCGGATACAAAACATTTCAAAAACCGCGTGTACAGCTCAAGAACCGTTGACGTATTTTCGGGCTCAATCAACGCCGCCCGACAATAAAAAGATCGAACGGGAGCAACCATGAGCCGTACGCCACGCGACACCATCACCTGGAGCATGATGCTCCGCAAGCTGCCGTCCATTGCCAAAGCCATTCCGCGGGTGGTGAAGGGAATGAAAGTGGCTAACGTCAAGGACCCGACCCAACCGTGTGGCCTGGGCTGGAGTTTCGAACAAGCGACCTTGCGCAATCCCCAAGGGCCGGCCTTGCTGTACGGCGAGGTCACGCTGACTTATGCACAGGTCAACGAGTGGGCCAATCGCATCGCCCATCACTTGATTGCCCAAGGCATCGGCAAGGGCGATGTGGTGGCGGTGTTCATCGAAAATCGTCCGGAGCTGCTGGTGACGATATTGGCGGTGGCCAAGGTCGGTGCGATCAGTGCCCTGCTCAATACCTCACAAACCCGCGATACCCTGGTGCATAGCCTGAATCTGGTGGCGCCGGTGGCCATCGTCGTCGGCGAAGAGCTGGTGGCGGCGTTTCTGGCGGTACGCGAACGGGTATCGATGGCGCAGGCTCGCACCTGGTTTGTCGCTGATCGGGACACCTACAGCCATCCGGGCGTTTCCCCCGAGGGTTTCATCAACCTGATGACCGCCAGCCTCGACAACGCCTGCGACAACCCCGTCAGCAGCCAGCAGGTGTTTTTCGACGACCCCTGTTTCTATATCTACACCTCGGGCACCACCGGGTTGCCCAAGGCCGGGGTGTTCAAGCACGGGCGCTGGATGCGCAGCTCGGCGAGCTTCGGCATGATCGCGCTGGATATGCGCCCGGACGATGTCGTCTATTGCACCTTGCCGCTCTATCACGCCACCGGACTTTGCGTGTGCTGGGGTTCGGCCATCAGCGGTGCCTCGGGATTTGCCATCCGGCGCAAGTTCAGCGCCAGCCAGTTCTGGAACGATGTGCGCAAATACCGCGCGACCACCCTCGGTTACGTCGGCGAATTGTGCCGTTATCTGGTCGATCAACCGCCCACTGCCGACGACCGCCAGCACGGCGTCACCAAAATGATCGGCAACGGTCTGCGCCCCGGCGCATGGGGTGAATTCAAGACACGTTTCGGCGTGTGCCACATCTGCGAGCTGTACGCCGCCAGTGACGGCAATATCGGTTTCACCAACATTCTGAATTTCGACAACACTGTCGGTTTTTCCCTGATGTCCTGGGAGTTGGCGGTTTACGACCACGACAGCGGCGCGCCGATTCGCGAAGCCAACGGCTTCATGCGCAAGGTCGGCAAGGGCGAGCAGGGGTTGTTGCTGGCGAAAATCGACGACAAGGCGCCGCTGGACGGTTACACCGATCCGCAAAAGACCGAAAAAGTCGTGCTCCACGACGTGTTCGTCAAGGGCGACCGCTACTTCAACACCGGCGATCTGTTGCGCAACATTGGTTTTGGCCATGCGCAGTTCGTTGATCGGCTGGGTGACACCTATCGCTGGAAGGGCGAAAACGTTTCGACCACCGAGGTCGAGAACATCCTCCTGCGACACCCGCATATTTCCGAAGCCGTGGCCTATGGTGTGGAAGTCCGCAACACCAACGGCCGCGCCGGGATGGCCGCCATCACGCCGGCCGAATCCCTGGCGACCCTGGATTTCAGCGAGCTGCTGGCCTTCGCCCGGCAACAGATGCCGGCCTACGCCGTGCCATTGTTCCTGCGGGTGAAAGTGAAAATGGAGACCACCGGGACCTTCAAGTATCAGAAAACCCGGCTCAAGGATGAAGCGTTCGACCCGGCCCGGACCGGCGCTGACCCGATCTACGCCTGGCTGCCGGGAACCGAAACGTACGTGCAGGTGACGGAGCAAATGCTGAAGGATATCCACGGCGGTCGATATCGATATTGAATGTGCCTATGGCCCCGCTTCAGAAAAAAGAAGTGACAGTGCCGGGGCTGCTCGGGAAACTGTCGGCTTTGCGAATAACTGAAAGTGGAGCGTTCAATGTCAGACAAAAGCCGCCAGATGACCCCCGAAGAAGCTGCCGAATTTGCCGAACAGGTATTCAACAAGGCGCGGGAGGGCGATGCGGCCATGATGGCTGCGCTGCTGACCAAGGGCTTGCCGCCGAACCTGCGCAATCACAAGGGCGACACCTTGTTGATGCTGGCCGCTTACCATGGTCATGTGGACACGGTAAAAGTCTTGCTCGAACACAAGGCCGATCCGGAAATCCGCAACGACAACGGCCAGAGCCCGATTGCCGGTGCCGCCTTCAAGGGCGACCTGGCGGTGGTCTCGGCGCTGGTTGAAGGCGGGGCGCAAGTCGAAGGTTCGTCGTTCGATGGCCGTACGGCGCTGATGATGGCGGCGATGTTCAACCGCGTCGCCATTGTCGACTACCTGATCAGCAAAGGTGCCGATCCGAAAGCCAGGGACGCCAATGGCATCACCGCGCTGGAAGCCGCCAGGACCATGGGGGCTGTGGACACCGTTGCGCAGTTGGAAAAACTGCCGGGCTGACGCTGTACTTCTGTGGCGAGGGAGCAACCTGCGCAGCACTCACTGAATGCGTTATCCTTCGCGCCCTCAAAATTCCCTCGCTACAGGATCCGCCCCATGAAAGCCGCGCTCGTCGAACTCATCAGCAAAATCAGCTCCGGGTGCATGGGCGATGACGAAATCCTCAAGGTCGCTGACGAGGCGGCCCAGGCTTACTCGGACCCCGAGGGTTTCCTGGCGGCCAATCCGGACATCAACTACGACGACACCTTCCCGATCCCGCTGGGCGAGTGGGTGGTCGTCGGCAGTCTGCCGGAGACCGTGCTGTTCCAGGCCGACACCTACATGGATCTGTTCGCGCAGATCGTTGCTTCGTTCGGGCCGGGCGTCGAATTCAATATCAAGCCCAAGCAACTGGCCAAGACCGAAGCCCTGACCGCGCTCAATCGCATTCAGGTGCAAATGAGCAGCCTGAACAAGGAAAACGGTGGCTATGTGCTGATGAACTTCAGCCAGTTGCTCGACGACGAACTGCAAGTCGTTCTGGTCTACGGCAACGACGTGCCGCGGGTGCTGGAGCTGTGCGCCGAAGTCGGCATTGCCGCTGCGCCGTCCCTGGAAGCCTTGAAAGTGGCCGTTCACGTTTAAAACCGCAAGCTGTCAATAAAAACGGAACCCTGGCCTTGGGCAGCTATCCTAAGAGGGCCAATCACTCTTCAGGAGCGTCACCATGGGTTCCACGTTCAACAGCCTGGTAGGCCTGATCATCCTTGCCCTGGACATCTGGGCAATCATCAACGTACTCAAAAGTGGCGCCGAAACCGGGATGAAAGTCCTCTGGGTGCTGTTGATCCTGTTGCTGCCGGTTTTGGGCCTGATCATCTGGGCGATCGCGGGGCCACGGGGTAACGTCAGAATCTGAAGTCATTCTCCCAAGCGACATAAAATCTGTGGGAGCGAGCCTGCTCGCGATGACGGCGGCACATTCGGAATTGATGTGGCGGACAAATCGCTATCACGAGCAGGCTCGCTCCCACAGGGCATTGTGGCGAGTCATCAAGTGAGGTTCGACCTGTCATCTTCCTCGACGTAGAATGCGCGCCTTTCCCGGTCAATCGAACCGATCGATTGGCCATCATGGGCGGGTAACCGTCCGTTGCCACCCGCATTCATCGGAGCACTTCCCATGAGCATCACCCCGACCAACGACTACCTGGAAACCCTCTACGAAGGCTATGGCCAGCGTTTTCGCATGGAAAAACTGCTGCACGAAGTGCGCACCGAACACCAGCACCTGGTGATTTTCGAAAACCCGCGCATGGGCCGGGTCATGGCGCTGGACGGCGTGATCCAGACCACCGAAGCCGACGAATTCATCTACCACGAAATGCTGACCCACGTGCCGATCCTCGCCCATGGCACCGCCAAGCGCGTGTTGATCATCGGTGGCGGCGACGGCGGCATGTTGCGTGAGGTGGCCAAGCACCGCAGCGTCGAGCACATCACCATGGTCGAGATCGACGGTACCGTGGTCGACATGTGCAAGGAATTTTTGCCGAATCACTCCAAGGGCGCGTTCGACGATCCACGCCTGAACCTGGTGATCGACGACGGCATGCGCTTCGTCGCCACCACCACTGAAAAGTTCGACGTGATCATTTCCGACTCCACTGACCCGATCGGGCCAGGCGAAGTGCTGTTCTCGGAGAACTTCTATCAGGCCTGCCACCGCTGCCTGAACGAAGGCGGCATCCTGGTCACGCAGAACGGCACGCCGTTCATGCAGATCGAAGAAGTCAAAACCACCGCCGGTCGTCTGCGCAGCCTGTTCCCTGACTGGCACTTCTATCAGGCCGCCGTGCCGACTTATATCGGCGGCGCGATGACCTTCGCCTGGGGCGCGACCAATACCGCTTATCGCAAATTGTCCCGCGAAACCCTGCAACAACGGTTCGCCGGCAGCGGCATCATCACCCGCTACTACAATCCGGAGATCCACATCGGTGCCTTTGCCTTGCCGCAGTACGTTTTGCAGGCTGTGAACAAGCCAAGCAACGACTGATAGCGCGTCAATCAAAAAAGGGCTGTCCGCGGTGGTGTTCTACCACGCCGCTGACGGCCCTTTTTTCATGAGGTGCCAGAGGAAAATCAGCGGAACGATTAGCCAGCTAATCAGGTCGAGATAGAAGTAAGCCCATCAATGGGTTTTATCGAGGAGGCACTGATGCAAAAGTGGAAAATCACTTTCGTGGATGATCACGGTGAAACTGTCGACGAAGTCTTTGAGTGCGACGAGTGCCCGGATAACGAACACGCCGCCAAACTCATCAAGGCCCGGTTGCTTCCCGTCGCCGCCGAACTGGATCTGAACGATCTGGAAGGGCGAACCGCCGATGCGACTGTCAAAAGTCTCAAGGCCCAGAACAGCATTCAAATCCTCGGCATCACGCCAATCTGAACATCTCCTGTCACATTCTCAACCAGGCCTTGGCAGCAGCTCTATCTTGGGGCTAATCTGCAGGCGAGATCAGCGAATGGATCGCTAAGGTCTGGTCTTGTCAGCTACATGCTTGTTTCCCGTCGGCACATCGGATGCCGTCGTTCGCACCGTTCGGTGGCGGGCGCTGGGAGTACGGAAAGTCTATCCATCAGTTTGAGGAGGACGTTTCATGAGCACAGCCTATCAAGAAGATATCAGCAGCAGCGTTCTGCGCCGCATGAAAGAGGGCGGTTTCGACTTTTCACGGTTCCATCCCATCGAGTTCTACGCCATTTTCCCGGACGAGGAGCGGGCACGCAGGGCGGCAGGTCATTACCGTGGTGAATCCCTGAATGCGCAAATCAGTGTGCGCGATGACGGCGCATGGGCCCTTGAACTGAGCAAAGTCATGTACGCCACTTACGATGACATCGGCGACTTCGAACAGGGTTTCGAAGCCGTGGTCGAGCCATTGGGCGGCATCATTGAAGGCTGGGGTGTCAAACAGGAGGTACGAGGGCGACTCGCATAAACTTATGAACAGTAGCAAGCATCAGTAACGGCTGACCTTTGGGTTGGCCGTTTTCGTTTTTGTCGCCGGCAAACCGAACACGACCTCGAAGAGCCCTCCATGACTGAATGACCCCCTTCGCCGGCAAGCCGCCTCCCACAGACTATGCTGGTGACAGGCGACCATAACGCCTTGCAATGAAGCGGGGGCGATCAGGTTGGGGCATTTACCGCACAGGATTGGTGCGGTGTCTGCGTATCGATTATCCAACCGATTGATATTAAAGCGTTTCTGCCGATGGCACGGGCCTTGCGAAGGTCTGTATGTCCGGGTGACAAGGAGTACGGCATGATCCGCACCTATTTTGATGAGATGTACGATGCCGGCGGCCAGGTCCGCCCGCATTATCGGGAGTTTGCCCGTTGGCTGTCCGAAACGCCTGACGAGCTTTTGGCACAACGGCGACGCGAGGCCGATCTGTTGTTTCATCGCGCCGGGATTACTTTCACGCTCTACGGTGATGAGCAGGGGACAGAGCGCCTGATTCCCTTCGACACCATTCCGCGCAGCATTCCCGCCAGTGAATGGCGCATTGTCGAGCGCGGCTGCATCCAGCGGGTCAAGGCGTTGAACATGTTCCTCGCCGACCTCTATCACGAGCAACGCATCATCAAGGCCGGCATCATTCCGGCCGAGCAGGTGCTGGCCAACGAGCAATACCAGTTGGCAATGCAGGGGCTGGATCTGCACCGCGATATCTATTCGCACATCTCCGGTGTCGATCTGGTGCGCGACGGCGACGGCACGTACTACGTGCTCGAAGACAACCTGCGTACGCCGAGCGGTGTCAGCTACATGCTCGAAGACCGCAAGATGATGATGCGACTGTTCCCCGAATTGTTCGCGGCGCAACGCATCGCCCCCATCGACCACTACCCGAACCTGTTGCTCGATACCCTGAAAAGCTCCAGCCCGATCGACAACCCGAGCGTGGTGGTGTTGACGCCGGGGCGTTTCAACAGTGCATTTTTCGAGCATGCGTTCCTGGCGCGGGAAATGGGTGTGGAGCTGGTGGAAGGCGCGGACCTGTTCGTGCGTGACGACAAGGTGTTCATGCGCACCACCGACGGGCCAAAAGCCGTCGATGTGATCTACCGCCGCCTCGACGACGCCTTCCTCGACCCGCTGGCGTTCAACCCGGACTCGATGCTCGGCGTGCCAGGGCTGCTGTCGTCTTACCGATCCGGCAATGTCGTGCTGGCCAATGCCATCGGCACCGGGGTGGCGGACGACAAGTCGGTGTACCCGTTCGTGACCGACATGATCCGTTTCTACCTGGATGAAGAGCCGATCCTGAAGAACGTACCGACGTGGCAGTGTCGTAATCCCTCGGAACTTTCCCACGTCCTGGCCCATCTGCCGGAACTGGTGGTCAAGGAAACCCAGGGCTCCGGCGGTTACGGAATGCTGGTGGGGCCGGCGGCGACGGCGGCGGAAATCGAAGCCTTCCGTGCACGGATCATTGCCAAGCCCCATGCCTACATCGCGCAACCGACGCTGTCGTTGTCGACCTGCCCGACCTTTGTCGAAAGCGGCATCGCGCCACGCCACATCGACCTGCGTCCGTTTGTATTGTCTGGTCGCGAAACCCGGGTCGTGCCCGGTGGTTTGACCCGTGTCGCCCTGCGCGAAGGCTCCCTGGTGGTGAACTCCTCCCAGGGCGGCGGAACCAAGGACACCTGGGTGGTCGAGGATTGAAGGAAGCCTGTCATGTTAAGTAGAACTGCCTCGGATCTGTATTGGATGTCGCGTTACCTGGAGCGGGCGGAAAATCTCGCACGGATGCTCGACATCAGTTATTCGCTGTCGCTGATGCCACAGGATGGACGCGGTGACGGCCTGCACGAACTGGCCATGCCGCTGCTGATCACCGGCACCCTGGACGATTACCTCGAACGCCACGGCGAGTTGCATGCCGAACGCTTGCTGCATTTTTTCGCCCTGGATGCGGCCAATCCGGCCAGCATCTACAGCTGTCTCGGTGCCGCGCGGGCCAGTGCCCACGCGGTGCGTGGCCGAATCACCGCTGACATGTGGGAGAACATCAACGCGACCTGGCTGGAAATTCGCGGCATTGCAGAGCAGGGCCTCAGTCGCTACGGCATGAGCCGTTTCTGCGAGTGGATCAAGGAACGTTCCCACCTGTTCCGGGGCGCGTCCTACGGCACCATCATGCGTAACGATGCGTTCCGCTTCATTCGCCTGGGGACCTTCATCGAGCGCGCCGACAACACGTTGCGCCTGCTCGATGCCCGCTACGAAATGGCCGGTGATCAGGCTGAAGCGGTCAGCGATGGCACGGCCCACGCGTACTACCAGTGGAGTGCCTTGCTGCGGGCCTTGTCGTCCTTCGAGGCCTACACCGAAATTTATCGCGACGCACCGGGCGCCCGGCATGTGGCCGAGTTGCTGTTGCTGCGGGCGGATGTGCCGCGCTCCCTGCGGGCGTGCACCGAAGAAATCGACCAGATCCTTGCCCAGTTGCCGGGAGCCAACGGCCGTCCCGCCCAACGCCTGGCGGCGGAAATGGACGCGCGACTGCGCTACACCGGCATCAACGAAATCCTCGACGAAGGCCTGCACGCCTGGCTCACCGAGTTCATCCCGCTGGTGCGCCAGTTGGGTAACGCGATTCACAGTTCTTATCTGGAGGCTGCATGAGACTTTCGATTAGCCACGAGACCACCTATCACTACGAAGATCAGGTGCGGGCGAGCATCCAGTACCTGCGACTGACCCCCCATGACAGCGAGCGCCAGCACGTGCTCAGTTGGCAGCTCGACCTGCCGCGGCCGGTGCGCGCACAACTCGATCCGTTCGGCAACATCCTGCACGTGCTGACCATGGACGAACCGCACGAAGCGATCATCATCGGCGCCCGTGGACAGGTCGACATCGACGAATTGCGCGAAGCCGAGCACGAGAGCCAGTCGGCGCTGCCGTTCCTGCGCTTCACCCGCCTGACCGAAGCCGACGCAGCCCTGCGCGCGTTTGCCGAAAAGGAATGTAAGCAACGCCGGGATCGCACGGCGCTGATCGACTTGATGCACGGCCTGAACCAGCACATGACCTACACGCCGGGCGCCACCGAAGTGGACACCAGCGCGGCCCAGGCCTTCGCCGGTCGTTCGGGCGTGTGCCAGGACCACACCCACGCGTTTCTCGCCTGCGCCCGCAGCCTGGGGATTCCGGCGCGGTATGTCTCGGGCTATCTGTACAGCGAAAACAGCGAACACTTGGCCAGCCATGCATGGGCCGAAGCCTGGCTGGATGACGCCTGGTACAGTTTCGACGTGACCAATGAACTGGCGCGGCCTGAGCGCCACTTGAAACTGGCGGTGGGCCTGGATTACCTGGATGCATGCCCGGTGCGCGGGATGCGTCGCGGCGGCGGGTGTGAACAGATGCATGCCAAGGTGCTTGTTTCACCGACGCCGGCACCGGTGATCTCCGTCCAGCAGCAGTAATCGGGGCAGCCAGACCCCTGTGGGAGCGAGCAAGCTCGCTCCCACAGGAATGTTCATGTCAGGGCTTCACCTTGCGCCCCGCCATATGCTTCAAATACCCCACCAGCATTCCCAGATCCTCATCCGGCAACACCTCGGTCGTAAATCCGGGCATCTTTGCCTGCGGCCACTGCCGCAAACTCTGCGGATCACGGATATAGCGCTTGAGGAAGTCCGTGCCGAAGTACTCGGTCGGGTTGTAGGGAATATTCAGATCCGGCCCGAATTGCGCATCCCCGGCACCATTGAGGCGGTGACAGGCCAGGCAGTTTTTCTGAAACAGCGCAAAGCCCTTGTTGACCGGATCGTCCGCCTTTAACGCAGGATCGGGCAGCAGGGCAGGGAAGCGTTCGGCCACCGGTGCCATGCGCTTGATGCTGGCAACCTCGAATGGCCATTGCTCCGGGCTGATATTGCCTGCCTGCGGGTTGGTCCAGACCAGATAGAACGGCCCGGCGCCGGGCTTGCCTTCGGACAGTGGCGGCCAGGGTCTGGCCGGATCCTCGATCGCCAGCCAGGCACGCGCGCCTTGGGTATTGAGCAGCGGCGCAGCGGCCATCTCGGCGGCAAAACCGTCCAGTGCCACGGCTTGCAGGTGGTCGTCCGGTTTAATACCGGTCAACAGCACTGACAGAGGCACGGCGCGATAGCTCATATCACGCTTGTAGGAAACGTCATTGGTAACGGTGATGGTCTGGGCCTGAGGATGATTGAGCAACTCCTCGGTCTGCCAGGTGCGGTTGTTCGCGCCCAGCTGCAGGTTCAGCTGTGCGGCATACAGAGGCGTGCTGAGCAGCAAGGCTCCGAATAAAGTGAGCGCTTTCAAAGGATCGCCATCCATGTCGTGGAAGTGCTGCAAAGGTTGGCACAGCCACGCTGGCCCGGGTAGCGAGCCAGTCACATTTTTAATGTGGCGATCTAAAACACGGGTACCGTATTTTTATGAACGACTAGCCGATCACCTTGGTCAGGTTCGGCAAAATCAACAAAAGTGTGGTCGCGAAGAGAATGAGCCCGGCTTGACGAACTTTCGATTGTTTGAACATGGCTTGACCGCCTTTTTTGTTATTTCCTGATGCCTGCCTGCATATCTCCATGACGGCAGAGCAATTCACTTCCTGTAGTACGAGCGCCTCGGCAAAACCCGACGACAACTTCGTATAACCTCACCTTAGAGCCCGCGTCACGCTTGACTTAGATCCATTTCGTATGGAGATCTCACTAAAAACGATTAAAAAAGCATGAGGCCTATTGCCAGCTTCTTGGGCGGCCTTTTGCTAGACACCTGCGTGTCCGCACGCCGCGGATTCTGTAGCGGACTACCGTCCGTCTGAGCGCGTCCGTCAACGCCGGTGAGCGCTGCGGTCATTGAATCCCCGGTGGCTCGGAATAAGGTGGAAGCCTCTTCAAAGATCACCACCCGGTTCGAGGACGTCATGACCCAAGCATTGATTTTCGACGCGATACGCACGCCCCGTGGCAAAGGCAAGGCCGATGGCGCCTTGCACAGTGTCAAACCGGTGAACCTGGTGGCCGGGTTGTTCACGGCGCTGCAACAGCGGACCGCCCTCGATACCAGTCAGGTCGATGACGTGGTACTGGGCTGCGTGACACCCGTCGGCGATCAAGGCGCCGATATCGCCAAGACCGCCGCTCAGGTGGCTGATTGGGACGTCAGCGTGGCCGGGGTGCAGATCAACCGTTTCTGTGCATCCGGGCTGGAGGCGGTGAACCTCGGGGCCATGAAAATACATTCCGGTTTCGAAGACCTGGTGGTGGTCGGTGGCGTCGAGTCCATGTCACGCGTGCCCATGGGCAGCGACGGTGGAGCGTGGGCGCTGGACCCGCAGACCAATCTGCACAGCCACTTCACCCCGCAAGGCGTGGGCGCTGATCTGATCGCGACACTGGAAGGCTTCAGCCGTCAGGACGTCGATGCCTATGCACTGCATTCCCAGCAAAAAGCCGCACGGGCGCGGGCCGATGGTTCGTTCAACAAATCGCTGGTGCCGGTGCAGGACCAGAACGGCATCATCCTGCTCGATCACGATGAGTTCATTCGCGCCGACTCGACCCTGGAAGGCCTGGGCAAGCTCAAGCCAAGTTTCGAGATAATGGGGCAGATGGGTTTCGACGCCACCGCGCTGCGGGTCTACAGCCATGTGGAGCGGATCAATCACGTGCACACCCCCGGCAACAGTTCCGGGATCGTCGATGGCGCGGCGTTGATGCTGATCGGCTCGGAGGCCAAGGGCCGGGCGCTGGGCTTGCAGCCACGGGCGCGAATCGTCGCCACGGCGGTCACCAGCACCGACCCGACCATCATGCTCACCGGCCCGGCGCCTGCCACCCGCAAGGCACTGGCCAAGGCGGGGCTGCGGGTGGAGGACATCGATCTGTTCGAGGTCAACGAAGCGTTTGCCTCAGTGGTGTTGAAGTTCATCAAGGACATGGCCGTCGACCCGGACAAAGTCAACGTCAACGGCGGTTCCATCGCCATGGGCCATCCGTTGGGCGCCACCGGTTGCGCGATTCTCGGCACCTTGCTCGATGAGCTGGAAAACCGGCGCCTGCGCTATGGCCTCGCAACCCTGTGTGTCGGCGGCGGCATGGGCATCGCCACCATCATCGAACGCCTCTGAGCCCCGAATTCAAGGACAAGTGACATGACCCAAGCCATACGTTACGAAAAAGGCCAGGACCAGATCGTCGTCCTGACCATCGACATGCCGGGCCAGAGCGCCAACACCATGAACGCGGTGTACCGTGAAGCCATGGCTGACTGCGTCGCCCGCCTGGTGGCCGACAAGGACGCCATCGCCGGAGTGATCATTACCTCGGCCAAGAAAACCTTCTTTGCCGGCGGCGATCTCAATGAACTGATCAAGGTCGGCAAGCCTGAGGCCAAGGCCTTTTACGACAGGGTGCTGACCCTCAAGGGCCAACTGCGCACCCTGGAAACCTTCGGCAAACCGGTGGTGGCCGCGATCAACGGCGCTGCCTTGGGCGGCGGCTGGGAAATCTGCCTGGCCTGCCATCATCGCGTGGCGCTCGATCATCCGTCGGTACAACTCGGCCTGCCGGAAGTGACGCTCGGCTTGCTGCCGGGCGGCGGCGGGGTGGTGCGCATGGTGCGCATGCTTGGCCTGGAAAAAGCCCTGCCGTATCTGCTCGAAGGCAAGAAAATACGGCCGCAGCAGGCATTGCAGGTCGGTCTGATCGACGAATTGGCAACCGATCACGAAGAGATGATGGCCAAGGCGCGGGCCTGGATTGTCGCCAACCCGACGGCGGTACAACGCTGGGATGTGAAGGGTTATCAGATTCCCGGTGGCACGCCGTCGAATCCGAAAGTCGCGCAGATGCTGGCCATCGCGCCGTCGATCCTGCGCAGTAAAACCCAGGGCTGCCTGCCGGCGCCGGAGAAAATTCTCTGTGCCGCAGTGGAAGGCGCCCAAGTGGATTTCGATACTGCGCACCTGATCGAAACCCGTTACTTCACCGAGCTGACCACCGGCCAGGTCTCAAAGAACCTGATCGGCACTTTCTGGTTCCAGCTCAATGAAATCAACGCCGGTGGCTCGCGGCCCCAGGGCTTCGCCCCATACGTCACGCAAAAAGTCGGTGTGCTCGGTGCCGGGATGATGGGCGCGGGCATTGCCTATGTCAGCGCCTCTGCGGGCATCAACGTGGTGCTCAAGGACATCAGCCTCGCGGCAGCAGAGAAGGGCAAGGCGCATTCGGCGGCGCTGCTGGACAAGAAAGTCGCACGCGGGCAAATGAGCGCCGAGCAGCGCGAAAGCATTCTGGCGCGCATTCAGACCACTGAAGACGATGCCGATCTGGCCGGTTGCGACCTGATCATTGAAGCGGTGTTCGAAGACCGCGAACTGAAGGCCAAAGTCTCCCTGGCTGCGCAAAAGGTCGTTGGCCCGGACGCGGTGATCGCTTCCAACACGTCGACCCTGCCGATCAGCGGCCTGGCCACGGCGGTGCCGGACCAGAGCAAGTTCATCGGCCTGCATTTCTTCAGTCCCGTGGACAAAATGGCGCTGGTGGAAATCATCAAGGGGGCCAACACCAGCGATGAAACCCTGGCTCGCGGGTTTGATTTCGTCCTGCAAATCAAGAAAACCCCGATTGTGGTCAACGACAGTCGTGGCTTCTTCACGTCGCGGGTGTTCGGCACGTTCACCAGTGAAGGCATTGCCATGCTCGGTGAAGGGGTCAGCGCGCCGCAGATCGAGACCGAAGCGCGCAAGGCCGGTATGCCCATCGGACCTCTGGCAATTTCTGACGAGGTTTCCCTCAGCCTGATGAGCCATATCCGCCAGCAAACCGCCAAAGACTTGCAAGCCGAAGGAAAACCGCTGGTCGAGCACCCGGCCTTCGCCGTGATTGACCTGCTGCTCAACGAGTACAAGCGCCCGGGCAAGGCGGCCGGGGGTGGCTTCTACGAGTATCCCGTCGGTGGCCAGAAGTACCTGTGGCCAGAGCTGAAAACCCGTTTTGAAAAGGCCGACGGGCAGATTTCACCGAAGGATGTGCGCGATCGGCTGCTGTTCGTGCAGGCCATCGAAACCGTGCGCTGCATGGAGGAGGGGGTGCTGACGTCGACGGCGGATGCCAACGTCGGCTCGATCTTCGGCATTGGCTTCGCGGCATGGACCGGCGGTGCGCTGCAGTTCATCAACCAGTACGGAGTCAAGGACTTCGTCGCCCGTGCCCAGTACCTGGCCGGACAATATGGCGAGCGCTTCGCTCCACCGGCACTGCTGCTGGAGAAAGCCGCCAAGGGGGAGGCATTTTAAGGGGGGATTGACGCGTTCCGGGGCTTGCCTTGCCACTGTGTTTCAAGGCAGGCTCTGGGGGTGTGCATTATTCCCATCACGTGTAAGGTATTTTTTATGTCGTTACGCATCTGCATTCTGGAAACCGACATCCTGCGTCCGGAATTGGTTGACCAATATCAGGGCTACGGGCAGATGTTCAAGCACCTGTTTTCGCAGCAACCCATCGCCGCCGAGTTCACCGTTTATAACGTGATGCAGGGCGAGTACCCCAGTGATGACCTGACGTTCGACGCCTATCTGGTGACGGGCAGCAAGGCCGATTCCTTCGGCACCGATCCGTGGATCCAGACCCTCAAGACTTACCTGCTGACCCGCTACGAACGTGGCGACAAGCTGCTGGGCGTGTGCTTCGGTCATCAGTTGCTGGCCCTGTTGCTGGGCGGCAAGAGCGAGCGCGCAACCCAGGGCTGGGGCGTCGGCACCCATCAATACAAGCTCGCGGCCAAGGCGCCGTGGATGAGTCCGCTCAAAGAAGAGCTGACGTTGTTGATCAGTCACCAGGATCAGGTCACGGCATTGCCGGAAAACGCCACGGTGATCGCCTCCAGCGATTTCTGCCCGTTTGCCGCGTACCACATCAACGATCAAGTGCTGTGCTTCCAGGGCCACCCTGAGTTCATCCACGACTATTCGCGGGCGCTGCTGGAAATTCGTCAGCAAGCGCTGGGCGAAGAGATTTTCTCGAAAGGGATCCAGAGCCTGGAGCATGAACACCATGGCACCACGGTGGCCGAGTGGATGATGCGATTTGTGGCGCACAAGCCAGAAAACCAGGCTGTGTAAGACGGCGGCATCACACCTGTGGCAAGGGAGCAAGCTCCCTTGCCACCCTGTTTGTCAGAGCCAGCCCGACCTCTTGAAACTCGCCCACAAACCCACGCACCCCACCGAAATAAACCCCAGCACCGCGAAATACCCGTAGTGCCAGCTCAACTCCGGCATGTTCTGGAAGTTCATCCCGTAAATCCCCGCCACCGCCGTTGGAAACGCCAGAATCGCCGCCCATGCAGCGAACTTGCGCTGCACCACACTCTGGCGCGATGCCTCCAGCAGCACCCCGACCTCAATGGTCTGGCTGGCAATATCGGCCAGGGTCGTCAGGTCCTCCATCTGTCGGGTGACATGAATCTGCACATCGCGGAAGTACGGGCGCATGTTCTTGTCGATGAACGGAAAATTCAGCTTTTGCAGTTCCTCGCCAATCTCCACCATCGGCGCCGCGTAACGGCGCAGCCGCACGACGTCCCGGCGCAGACTGTGCAGGTTCTGGATGTCGCGCTCATTCAGTGAGCCGCACATGACGTTGCGTTCCAGTTCATCGATTTGCGCATGAATGGCTTCGCCCATCGGCTGGTAGTTTTCAATCACGAAATCGAGGAGGGCATAGAGCACGAAATCTTCCCCGTGTTCCAGCAACAGCGGACGCGCCTCACACCGTTGCCGGACATGGGCATAGGATGCCGAGTGACCGTTGCGCGCAGTGATGATGTAGCCCCTGCCGGCAAAGATATGGGTCTCGATGAACTGGAGTTTGCCGTCCTCCATGATGGGGGAGTAGATGACGATGAACAGGGCATCGCCGAAGGTTTCCAGTTTCGGCCGGCTGTGTTTCTCCAGGGCATCTTCGATCGCCAGTTCATGCAGATTGAACTGGCGTTGCAGGTTGTACAGTTCCTCTTCGTTCGGCTCTTCGAGGCCAATCCAGACGAAGTGACCCGGCTTTTCAGCCCAGGCCGCGCCTTCGTCGAGGGTGATATTGGTGACTTTTTTTCCGGCGCTGTAAACCGCAGCAGCAACAACTCTACCCATGATGTTGGTTCACTTCTAATTGGCAGCAATCTATTGGCAAATGGCCATGGCAGACAGTGTTCAGCTTAACCCTGACCACTGCTTGAGAGTCAGTGAAATCTGCTGAGTTCGCAGGCAAAAATTCGCAGGCAAAAGAAAACCCGCACGCGGCGGGTTTCTTTCAAGCGGCTTGCAGTTGCCGGTCCATCGAGTCGATGCATTCGCGCATCTGCTCACGGCACTGGGCCATCAACCTCGGCATGTCATCCAGGCTCAAGCCTGCCGTAGGAATCGCCGGTAGCGAGCGAATCAGAATTTTCCCACTGCGCCAGCGGTTCAATCGCATGTGCTTGACGTAACTGCTGACACACACCGGCACGATCGGCACCCCGGCAGCGATCGCCATTTGGAAGGCGCCTTTCTTGAACGGCAACAGCTCTTCGCCCAGATTGCGTGTGCCTTCCGGGAAGACCCAAATCGAGGTGTCTTCGTTTTGCAGGGTGTGGGTGGTGGTCAGCATCGACTGGCGTGCCTTATGCGCATTGCCGCGATCGATCAACACATTGCCGGCCAGCCAGAACAACTGACCAAACAAAGGCACCCATTTCAGGCTCTTTTTGCCGATGCACACGGTACGGCGGGGCACCACGTTGCCAAACACGAACAGATCATAATTGGACTGGTGGTTGGCGATGATCACGCAGCTGTCAGGTTTGTCCATCAAGGGGCCGACCTCGGCTTTTACCCGCAGGCGCAAAATACGCATCGCCGGCCACGCATAAAGGCGCGCGCACAAACGGCTGTTGTCCGGGTTGAACGGGCGACTCAGGCCGAGTAGCACACCCAACACACCCGCCAGAATAAAGTGCAGGCCCATCAATGACATACGTAAAGCGAACAGCATTTGCAGGCCCATCGGGACAAAAGTTGGCGCAGTGTACGGATGTGCACTGTTTTCGGCAATTGCCGTTATATAGGTAGGAGATAGCCGATGTTTAAGCGCATGTTTCCGACTGATGGGTCAGACCCGTGCTAGAGCAGTTGTGGGCTTTTCAACAGACTGCATAGGAAAAAGCCCGACACGACGGTCGGGCTTTTCGTTATTGCCGGCCCGGATTAGCCCAGATGTTCCTGATCCAGGATGATCGCGTTATCCAGGGCCTCCAAGAACTCTTTGCGCACTTTCAGTTTGGTGTTCTTGTGCGCCGTCATGTTGATCTTCTTCAACTGACGAGCCGCAGCCAGCGCCGCGCCTTGCAGTTCCTCGGCCGACACCACGACGTCAAGGAAGCCGGCATCCACGGCGCTCTTCGGGTTGAACATCTCACCGTTGATGACCGAACGCGGGAATGCCGATTTGCTCAAGCGATCACGGGCGATCTCGATACCTGCGTGATGCATGGTCATGCCGATCTGCACTTCGTTGAGGCCGATACTGAACGGGCCGTCCGTACCAATGCGGTAGTCCGCCGACAACAGCAGGAAGGCACCCTTGGCCACCGCATGGCCGGGGCACGCCACGATCACCGGGAAGGGGTGGGACAACAGGCGACGGGCCAGTGTCGAGCCGGCAGTCACCAGCGCGACCGCTTCCTTGGGGCCGGACGTCATCACTTTCAGATCGTAACCGCCCGAGAGAATCCCGGGCGTACCGGTAATGATCACCACCGCACGATCAGACACTGCCTGATCCAGCGCAGCGTTAAACGCAGCAATCACGTCCGGAGAGATGGCATTCACCTTGCCATTGCTCAAGGTCAGGGTCGCGATACCGTCTTCGAGATGGTAGGAAATCAACTCACTCATGACGCTATTCCTTTTATTAAAGTTGGGCAGACGTTACCCACCGTCACAGGCCAGGTAAAGCGCCGTGACTGACCCGCCAGTCACGCTTCGCGTGCCCGGCATGCGTGCTCCGCTACGCCAGCCAGGCGTTGCCCTCTATATAGAGGGGCGGTCGGAGCCGGAGAATGGCCGGTTTGCCATTGCCGTCATCGGTTCAAAACCCTTGATCGAGTTAAGCGCATGAAAATTCTCAAAAAAATGTTTGCCAACAGAAAAGCTTTCGACTACATTAGCGCGCCTCGACAGACAGAACATGTTTGAAGAGATACGGTGAAGTGTCCGAGTGGCTTAAGGAGCACGCCTGGAAAGTGTGTATACAGGAAACTGTATCGAGAGTTCGAATCTCTCCTTCACCGCCACATTCAGTAAACACAAACCCCTGACTTTCCTGGAGAAAGTCGGGGGTTTGTGGTTTTTGGCGTCTGAAAAAGGGTGATATGGGACCAATCTGGGACCGGAGGCTGGTTTTTGCGCTTGAAGCGGAAGCCTGCTTTTTACCCACTAGCTGGTTACTGAACACCTAGCAAACCCCTTTCGAATGGCCTGAAAAAACTAAGTTAGGCTGGCTGCTCATTCAAATGCAGCCCTTGGAGGGCCTTCATATGGCATTACCAGACCAAATCGATTCGACACCGCTGTTGCTCAATGACACTTCGTCTGTAGCAACTGAAAGTAAGCGGGTGTGGGTACCTCGACCCGATGGAACATACGAACTGGCCGATGTGCAGGAGGTGCCGCCAGGTGCCTTGGACTTTAGCCATTGGAACGGGATACAGCTGCGGTGAATGAATAGCGAGAGGAATCCAACGCCAATCCGGTGACCTATGCTAAATCGATCAGCAATCGAAGGAGGTTCCTTCAATGATCGTGCACATAGCGCTAGAGATTGACGCAGGAAACGGGACCACTGAACTGGCCAACTGGGATGTTCCCGGTGTGGTGGCGAAGGCTATAGCGATGAAGCTCAACGGTGGACTCGAATTGGTCGATAGTGTGACGAAACAGCCGCTACAAGCCACGGTGGTGGAGGTGTGCGGGCTCTATGATCAGCCAGAGCAGTGGCCCGAGTGAGTTACCCATAACGCCACTGACGTAAAAAAGGCCCACACTTTGATTTAGGTGCGGGGTCTTTTCATTTCTATAGTTTCAGCGCCAATTGCAACATCCCCACAACATCCGGCCCATCCTCATTAATCCACGTTCCATAATGCTGACGGATCATGTTCCCGTTGGTATGTCCCATCTGCTCGGCAATCCAATCAATCGAAGCCACCCCCGTGGTCAGCAACTGACTGGCATAGGTATGCCGGCATTGACCAGGCCCACGATAACGAACTCCAGCCGCATGCAAGTGAGCCTTGAAAAACCGATCCCGAACAACGAAGTCGCTGACATGCGGCAGACCGCTCTTGGTGTTGAGGAATACAAAGTGCAGCTTGTGCTTGCGGACTGTCTTGTTGTCCGTATCCGGAGCGCCGCTACTGCGCCGGTTACCCCAGTGTCGAAGCGAGGCGTGCCAATGCCGGACATTGCCCTACCGGGTTTTCAGTGCATGGGCCAGGCGCTGCATGGCCGCTTCGATTTCATAAGCGGTCAAGGACGAGTAACCCAATAGCCAGCCTTGTTTCTTCTTCTCGCCGGCGTACAAACGGCTCAGGCCGGAAAGCTGTATGCCCGCGCTGGCCGCTTGGCGGATGGTTTTTTCCTCAGACCAGCCATCGCGCAGCAGGCAGGGGATTTGCAGTCCGCCGGGAGGGCGCAAGGCGGTCACGATGCCGTCCAAATGCTTGCCGATCGCATCGAGCAGGCTGGTGCGGCGCCCGGCATACAGCTTGCGCATGGCCCGGATATGGGCGTTGTAATGGCCATCTTCCATAAAGCGCGCCAGGGTCAGTTGCAGGATTTGCGGTGTGTGACCGTCCATCATGCTGCGCGCATAGGTGAAGGCTTTGATCAACGCGTGGGGCAGTACCATGTAGCCCATTCGCAACCCTGGGTAGAGGGTCTTGCTGAAGGTGCCGATGTAGAGCGTGCGCTGGTACTTGTCCAGGCCTTGTACGCAGGCGGTCGGCTGTCCGTCGTAGTGAAACTCGCTGTCGTAGTCATCTTCGATGACCCATTTGCCCTGCTGCGCCGCCCAGTTGATCAACTCAAGACGACGCTCCAGCGGCAGGGTCGCGCCGGTGGGGTATTGATGAGACGGCGTGACATAGACGCAATGGGCGCCGCTGCGGTCGGCGTACAGCAGGTCGGTGCGTATGCCCCGTTCATCGACATCAATGGGCAGAACCCTGGTCTCGGCGGTTTCAAAGGCCTTCCTGGCGCCGTAGTAACCCGGGTTTTCCAGCAGGATCGGTTTGCCGACATCCACCAACAACTGCGCACACAGAAAAAGGGCCTGGCGAGTGCTGCTCAACACCATGATTTGGTCGGGGGTGCATTTGGCCCCGCGCTCAAGGTTCAAGTAGGTAGCAATCGCCTTGCGCAACGGCTCGGCTCCTTGCGGGTCGCCATGCAACAGCACATTGGCGCGATACTCCTTCATGACCCGGCGTTGCAGGCGCTCCCAGACATCGGTGGGGAAGGTGCGGGTTTCCGGCAGGCCGGTCGCAAATGCCCTGATCACCTGCTGATCGTTCACACCGCCACTGTCGAGGATCATCCGCCCGCGCTGGCTCAAGCCCGCCCCCGGTGCCGCCTGGCTGCTTTTGACTGCTTGGGCCTTGATGCGGCGACGTGTCACGCCTCGCAATTCAGTGCCCACCGTGTCGCTGACATAACTGCCGGCCCCCTCGCGCCGCACGATAAAACCGTCCCGGTGCAGTTGCACGTAGGCATTCTCCACGGTGTCGCGGGCAATCCCGAGTGACTTGGCCAACACCCGAGTCGCGGGCAGCTTCAAACCAGGGTCAAGGGCGCCGTCGAGGATCAGCTCACGCAGCGCGCGCTGAATCCGCTGGTGCAGATCCAGCAACTGAAACTCAGCGTCGTTGAGGCGCATTTTCAGCGTTTCCAGTTCGAACGTTTTCGCCATGCGGTCTGCCTTGTTTCAATAAATTGGCCTGCAACGGCAGGCCAGTCTATCCGTAGAATTCACCCCTCGCCACGGCCTTTGTGCGGGGCAAGCACGAACGTTGCGAGCGATTTTGAACAGCGGTGACTCAGCCATGGCCAGGTCACACGACTACGACGCAGGTCCGACGGCGTTGCCGTAAATCATCCTCACTCGAGGCCGAACACTTCGTTTCGCAAGGAGCAAAGCCATCATGTCTTCTTCACCATCCTCATCCACCCTGCGTCTACGCGACCTTGTGCATCCGATTGTCGCCGGGCTGATTTCAGTCATCGTCAACTATGGCGGCACGTTCATCCTGGTCTTTCAGGCCGCCAAGGTCGCCGGGCTCAGCCCCGAGCTGACGGCGTCGTGGGTGTGGTCGGTGTCGATTGGCGTGGGTATTACCGGGCTGTTTCTCAGTTGGACAAGCCGTGAGCCGATCATTACGGCCTGGTCGACACCCGCTGCGGCCTTTCTGGTCGTCGCACTGTCCACCACGCCCTACGCCGAGGCTGTGGGTGCATACATCATTTCGGCCGCCGCCTTCGTACTGCTGGGTTTGTCCGGCTGTTTCGAAAAAATCATCCGCTTGATTCCGCCGGGCGTGGCGGCGGGGCTGCTGGCCGGTATCCTGCTGCAGTTCGGTATCGGCGCGTTTGGTGGCATGAGTATTGACCCCGCGTTGGTCGCGTTACTGATTGCCGCTTACGTTGTGCTCAAGCGCTTTACCGCACGCTACGCAGTGGTGGGCATTCTGCTGCTGGGGCTGGCGTTTCTCCTGACGCAGGGGCGTGTGGATCTTTCCGGGCTGGAGCTGCAATTCGCGGCACCGGTATTCACTCGGCCTGAGTTCTCGATCAATGCGTTGCTCAGCGTGGCGCTGCCGCTGTTTCTGATCACACTCACCGGCCAGTACATGCCGGGCATGCTGGTGCTGCGCAACGATGGTTTCAGCACCAGCGCCAATCCTGTCCTGACGGTCACAGGGTTGGGCTCATTGCTGATGGCGCCCTTCGGTTCTCACGCCTTCAACGTCGCGGCCATCACGGCGGCCATCTGCACCGGCAAGGAAGCCTCGGAGGATCCGTCCAGGCGCTGGATCGCCGGGGTTGCCGCAGGCGTGTTCTACGTTCTCGTCGGGATTTTCGGGGTGACCCTCGCCGCCGTGTTCATGGCACTCCCGGCCACCTTCATTACGACGCTGGCCGGGCTGGCCCTGCTTGGCACTATCGGCGCCAGCCTGGCCAGCGCCATGGCTGAGGTCAAATCCCGCGAAGCCTCGCTGATCACTTTTCTGGCGTCCGCCGCGAACATCACCTTGCTGGGGATCGGTGGGGCGTTCTGGGGGTTGCTGATCGGTCTGGCGGCCTACGTCTTGCTCAATGGCCGCTTGCCGCGTCGCGAGGCGCGGGTCATTCCGGCGGCCGACACCGTAGTAACCACCAAAGGCGCCAATCACTGATGGTCGCTCAACTGGATCTTCGCCGGAATGCGCGACTTCTTCGGTGGTCGCTCCCGGACATTGGAGCGTGCGCTGCAGGAAGCACGAATCCGCGCCACTGACGAAATCAAGGATCGGGCCCAGGCGCTTCAAGCGGATGCTGTGGTGGGGCTCAATTATGAGATCGCCATGCCGGCCGGGAAGGGGGGAATGGTCGTGGTGTTTGTCACCGGTACGGCGGTGAAGCTCAGGTGACGCGTGGGCCATTCGTCGGGCACCCGGCAAGCTGAATAACAAGTCCAGTAATGACCGGCTAGTCTCAAAGGCTTCGTGATCGGTATTTTTCAGGCAAACGGCTTGCCGGTATCGATCACGCATTTGAGAGGGGTGAAGAGATGGCTGATCCGTACATTGAAGACGACGGGGCAGAGTTTCCGATCAACAATTGCGTGCAGTGTGGGCAGACGGCCTATGTTGCGAGTTTCGGTGAAGATCAGACCGAGGTCGACAAGATCAAATCCAGGGCGCGCCGACTGTTGAAAGCCAAATTTTTACCCAGGATAGCGGCACCGGTCAGGAAGTGATGAACCGCCAGCAGACCCCGTCATCGAACGGGGTTTTTTTATGTCTGGCGGATTGTTTAACTGTTTGTTTCTGCGAATTATCTTTCACAAAGTTTTCACAACGCCTTACGTAGGCTCAACTCATCCGTTAGAAAGCAACACCCTGCCCGTTCCCCAGCGGGCTTTTTTTTGCCTGGCATAAAACCTTTTCGATAAATGCTGTCCAACCGTCGCCAATAACGAGGTTGAGCGCACGCCTGTCTGGACTTTTTTGTCGCTAAAGCATTCAATCTCGCCCCTTTCGATTTACACCCTTTTTTGAGGTTTTTGTCATGCGTTTCACTCTGCCTGCTTTGGTTCTGGGTCTTCTGGTTGCTCAAGGTGCAATGGCTGGCGACGGCACTGCTGCCGTTGGTGGCGGTTTGGGCGGCGCGTTGGGTAGCGTCGTGGGCCAGAGCATGGGTGGCAGCACCGGCGCAGCGATCGGTGCTGGCGTAGCTGGCGCGGCGGGCAGTGCTGTTGCAGCCAAGAAAGGCCATCGCACCAGCGCTGCCATCGGCGGTGGCGTTGGCGCGGCCGGTGGTTCGGTGATCGGTAACAGCCTGGGCGGCAAGACCGGTTCGACTATCGGTGCAGGTCTGGGTGGTGCATTGGGCGGCGGCGTCGGCAGCAATCTGGCCAATGGTCACAAGCGTCACTGATCCTGATCGGCTGACTGAAAAAGCCCGGGCTCGATGCCGGGCTTTTTCGTTTATGAACGATTTTCTCTACGTTGCCTCCAAGTGTTAAGCCCATTGAATGCGAGGTTCACCATGACAGCTATGACTGAAGGCAAGGAAGTGAAGATGTCCGGCCGTTTGAGGTTGCCAGCGCTGGTTTTAGGCCTGTTGCTCACACCACTGGCGATGGCGGCCGGTGACGGTACGGCGGCGGTCGGCGGTGGTCTTGGTGGTGCGCTGGGTAACGTGGTCGGTGGGCAAATGGGTGGCAGCACGGGGGCCGCTATCGGTGCCGGTGTAGGTGGTGCGGCAGGCAGCGCGGTCGGCGCGCCCAAGGGCAGTCGTACGGAAGCCGCGATTGGCGGTGGATTGGGTTCCGCAGGTGGCTCGGTGATCGGCAACAGCCTCGGCGGCTCCACCGGATCGACCATCGGCGCAGGCCTGGGCGGGGCAGCGGGTGGTGCGGTCGGCAACAATCTGGGGAGCGACAACGGCAGTTCCCATTCCGGTGGGGGTCATAAACACAAGAATAAACACAGAAACAAACATCACTGATGGGACATCGCACTCCCCCCAGAACCCGGCCAGGCGCCGGGTTTTTCGTTTCCGTCAGCAGGGCGCAGGAATGTTTGACTGAAGGTCGTCTCGAACGTCATACATCCCCAAGAGCTTGCGGCGAGCCGAGTTGACTGGCGGTCGATCCTCCCGCCGACGATCTCCACGGCACGGGTGCGAACGCGAACGACAGCCGCCCTTCGAATTTTGCCCGTTGCCCTGAGCCAACTGCGCTCGCTATGCTGCTGAAACCTTTAATCAGTCATCGAGCCGGCCGTCACCGAGCCGCCTGGGATGTCGTTGAAAACGGATCAGATGCGATGAATGCACCGCTGGATGAATTCGGCCCGATCAAGGCTGTGATATTCGATATGGACGGCTTGTTGCTGGACACCGAGGGCATCTACACCGAGGTCACGTCTATCATTGCCGGGCGCTATGGGCGGACTTTCGACTGGCGCGTCAAGCAGAACATCATCGGTCGTGGCGCGGACGATCTGGCGCGCTATGTGGTCGAGGCGCTGGATCTGCCCATGACTGCCGAAGAGTTTCTGGTGATGCGCGAACCCCTGATGCGCGAGCGTTTTCCTACCGCGCTGGCCATGCCTGGCGCACAGGAACTGGTACGGCATCTGAAGGCCAACAATGTCCCCATTGCGGTGGGCACCAGCTCTTCGAGCCAGTCGTTCGGTCAGAAAACCACCTTGCACCGCGACTGGTTCGCGCTGTTCGACACCATCGTCACGGCCGATGACCCGGAAGTCGGTGCAGCCAAACCGGCGCCGGATATTTTTCTCACCGCAGCCCGGCGCCTGGGTGTCGCCCCGCAGGATTGCCTGGTGTTCGAAGATTCACCCTTCGGTGTCACGGCGGCGAAAGCGGCGGGGATGACGGCGATTGCCATTCCCGATGCGGCAATGGCTGACGAAAAATACGCACACGCCGATGGCATTCTTCGTACGTTGAAAGCATTCAAGCCAAGTGCTTGTGGTTTGCCGGCGCTCGAGTGGGCCTGATAATGGACAATGTGGGAGCAAGCTCCCACATTTGATTGACGTCTAATGCATCAGGCGCCGAAACCACCATCGATGGTCAGGCTCGCACCGGTGATGTAGCCCGCCTCGGGGCCGGCGAGGTAGGCGACGAAACTGGCAATCTCTTCGGCTTTGCCATAACGGCCGACGGCCATCAATGGAATCAGGCTGTCGGCGAAGTCACCGTCGGCCGGGTTCATGTCCGTGTCGACCGGTCCCGGTTGCACGTTGTTGATGGTGATGCCTTTCGGGCCAAGATCGCGGGCCAGGCCCTTGGTCAGGCCGACCAGTGCCGACTTGCTCATGGCGTATGGGCCACCACCGGCAAAGGGCATGCGATCGGCATTGGTGCTGCCGATGTTGATGATCCGACCGCCAGCGGTCATGTGCCGGGCGGCGGCCTGGGTGGCGATGAACACGCTGCGCACGTTGATAGCCAGGGTCTGGTCGAAGTCTTCGAGTTTGAAATCCTCCAGTGGCGCAACGGCCAGCACGCCAGCGTTGTTGACCAGGATATCCAGCTGTCCGAAGGCGTCTACCGTGGCGGTCACGGCGCCACGAATGGCGTCGGCGTCGGCGCTGTCAGCCTTGATGGCCAGGGCTTTGCCGCCGTCAGCGATGATGCTGTTCTGCAACGCTTCGGCCTTGGCCGTGGAGCTGACATAGGTAAAGGCGACGGTTGCGCCTTCAGCGGCCAGTCGCTTGACGATGGCTGCGCCAATGCCACGGGAACCGCCTTGAATCAAAGCCACTTTGCCGCTGAGGTTCTGAGTAGTCATATCGATCTCCAAAGTCCCGAGGCGAGATTGCCTTGGTTGAGGGAGCCTAGTATCGATTCGGGATTGCACGCTGTCTTCAGTGCTCAATAAAAAACAAAATCAAGTCTGAGCTAATCAAGATCTTGGAATAAACAGGTCTTCAGAAGATGTAGCGGAACTGCATTAATTATCGAAATTACTAAGACGAAGCCATATTAAGATAGATTCAAGACGTCTGTGGTGCCGCCAAAAAATGATTGAAAAAACGATGAGTTAGCAATGTTTGGTTGGTTAGGGGGTGTATTGAAAAGTTTAAGGAGAGGCGACTTTTTATAGTCGATTGAAGGTCGGCGGTCAGAGGAAGATTATCAATCACTCTTCCTCGGCGATGCCAGAAGCGCAGATGAAAAACGCCAAGCAATGAAGTCCTGTTACCCTCCAACTCCACGCCCCCAGTTGGCGTGGAGTTTTCTGACATGCATCAAGGCACCCAGTTCTCCAGGGTGAGTCCATCATCCTTTTTGTCTGGGCAAATCCAAGCCGACATCCCTGCAGCATGCATGCTGCTCGCCCTCAGAGATGAGTTGAATCCAGCGCTTGCTGCAAGTCGTCTATCAGGTCTTCAATCGCCTCAATGCCTACCGAAAGACGAATCATTTCTGGCTTCACCCCGGCCTTCGCTTGTTCCTGTTCGTTCATCTGCCGATGGGTAGTAGAGGCCGGATGGCAGGCCAGAGACTTCGCGTCACCGATGTTCACCAGGCGTTTGAAAATTTGCAGAGCGTCGTAGAAACGGACACCTGCTTCATAGCCGCCCTTCAAGCCAAACGACAGGATCGCCGATGGTTTGCCCTGCATGTACTTCTGCGCCAGTGCGTGGTGTGGATGGTCCGGCAGGCCGGCGTAACTGACCCATTCAACCTCAGCGTGACCTTGCAGGAATTGCGCAACCTTCATGGCGTTTTCGGTGTGTCGTTCCATGCGCAGTGCCAGGGTTTCCAGGCCTTGCAGTAGCAGGAACGCGTTCATCGGTGCCAGCGCCGCTCCAGTGTTGCGCAGTGGCACAGTGCGGGCGCGCGCGATGAAGGCGGCGGGGCCGAATTTCTCGGTGTACACCACGCCGTGATACGCCGGTTCGGGCTGGTTGAGACCGGGAAATTTTTCCGGGTATTGGCTCCAGGGGAAGGTGCCGCTGTCGACGATCACACCCCCCAGGGAATTGCCGTGGCCGCCGACATATTTGGTCACCGAGTGCACGACAATGTCGGCACCGAACTGGATCGGCTTGCACAGGATCGGCGTAGCCACGGTGTTGTCAACCATCAGTGGCACACCACGGGCGTGAGCGACATCGGCTAGAGCTTCCAGGTCGATGATATTGCCCGCCGGGTTGCCGATGCTTTCGCAGTACACCAACTTGGTGTTGTCATCGATCAGTTCTGCGATGGCCTCGGCGGAGTCGTTTCGGGCAAAACGAACATCCACGCCGAAGCTCGGCAGAAGGTGAGCGAACAGGGTGTACGTACCACCATAGAGTTGCGGGGTGGTGACGATATTGTCACCGGCGCGGGTCAGGGTCTGGATCGCATAGTGAATTGCGGCACTGCCAGCCGAGACGGCCAGGGCCGCGATACCACCTTCGAGGGCGGCAATGCGTTGCTCCAGCACATCGTTGGTGGGGTTCATGATCCGCGTGTAGATATTGCCGGGCACGTCCAGGTTGAACAGGTCGGCGCCGTGCTGGGCGTTATCGAATTCGAAGGCGACGTTCTGATAGATCGGCACGGCGACGGCCTTGGTGGTCGGGTCCGACTTGAAGCCGTGGTGCAGCGCGATGGTTGCGTCTTTCATGATTTTTATCGATCTCCTTTAAGCGTCCCGGATGTTGTGTCAACAGAACTTCGATTAAACCGATACCCAGTTCCGAGTCGGTATTGTCCACTTTTTGCTGATGTTGTTCAGCACCCTTGCTCGGTCAGACGAAAGCGCCCTGGTACAAGCGCCGCTCGCTCAACAGGACGCCAGTGCCATCTGACCCATTTTCGGATGGTGTTTCTTGACCGCCCAGTACGCTTGGCTATCTGGTTGCGCGAGCGCTTGTCGCGGAAATATTTCCGCTGGATTTTTCCCAACATTTCCATGCCGATCACCCTGTGTCCTCCTGCTCGAAAAGTGAACGGAAATAGTTGAGCACCCAGGTCAGTTTTCGGTCAGCGGCAACACTGACAGTTCCAAGCCATTTGCAGGCTCACTCATTCTCTACCGAAGAGGGCGGTGAAAAATGCCCGTCTATTGCGATACGGGCATCGTTATGGCGGCTTGGTTTTCATCAGGCCTGATTTACGGTCTTTTTCAGGCTCTAACGAAACCTGGGATTAAAGCCATGGGTGACGAGGGGGCTTTATATTGTTTAGCACGTAGTTACCTATCGCATGGAACTTCCAACGCACAGGATCGTGGAGGGTATGGGTTCGAGCGTTACGCCAATGACGATCAAGGCCATATTCCTCTAATGTCGCGCGAGTACCTGCCAGTTCAAACAACTTGTTGCTGGCAAGAATAGCGACCTCAGTGGTGAGAATCTTGGCTTCGGCAGTCAGGATGGATGCCTGTGCAACACTGTCTTCACTCGGCTCAAGCAAGGCGTGATCAATGGCGTCGGCAGCAAGGTCGAGCACCGCTTCCGCGGCGCGTAACCGAACTTGGACATCGCCCACTTGCTGCAGGATATAAGGATCTTGCGTGGCGGCTTCCAGGCCTGAGTCAATCCAGGGCCGAGTGAAGCTGCGCACGTATTTCAGGGCGTCTTCCAGGGCACTGCGGGCAAGGCCTGCGTCGATGGCGGCCTGGAGGAACTGGGAGATCGGCCCTGCAGCGGTAGGGTTGGCAAATGCGCGCCAGATCGGGATGACATGACTGGCTGGTACGCGGACCTTGTCGATCAGCACTGTGCCGCTTGCGGTGGTGCGCAGGCCGAAGCTGGACCAGTCGTTGACTACCTTGAGCCCTGAGGTATCGCGCGGGACGATGGCCAGATGCGGCAAGCCTTCATCATTGACCGCGACGATTGGAATCCAGTGCGCCAGTAAGGCCCCGGTGGAGAAAAACTTCTGCCCTTCGACGATGAAGTCGTCGCCCTCTGCGCTGATTTTTGTCTGGAACTCTGCAACGTTGCGCCCGCCACGTTCGGAGAAGGCGTTGCCAAAGCGAGTGCCGGACAGCGCGAGGTCGAAGAAAAAGCGCTTCTGCTCCTCGGTGCCGTCCAGAGCAATGTGGGCGAGAATGACAAAATGGTTCTGAGGCAATTGCCCCAGCGAAGCATCGGCGGCCGCGATCAGCTTGAATACTTCGGCCACTGTGCGGTAGCTGGCCCCTAAACCGCCGAACGACTTGGGCACGATGATGCTCCACAGGCCGCTTTGTGAATAGGAGTCCAGTTCGGCGAATGGCAGTCGGCGTTCACGGTCGCGCTGGATCGTCTCTTGGGCGAACTGGTTGGCCAGGCGCTTGGCGGCATCAATGGCCTGGGCCTCGCTTTCCAGGCGAGTGGCGGGTGTTTTTGACTGGATCTGCAGGTACGGATCGCTCAGGCTGGCGGTATCGACTTTAGGTAATGAGCTCATGATTATTTCCTTTAGAAGCGGTAGCCGAGATTAAGGGTGTAGATGGTGGGGTCGACATCGACACTGCCGACCTTGGTGCCAGCGATTTTTACGTCGCTGTTGATCTTCGCGTAACGCACATCGGTGCCCAGACTCCAGTGTTCGTCGATGGCGAAATCCACTCCGGCCTGAAAGGCTGCGCCCCACGAGTCGGAGAGCTCAAGTTTGGTGCCGTTGTCCAGGTGCTCGTCGAAGAAGTGGGTGTAGTTGATGCCTACGCCTACGAAGGGCTGCACTTTGGCGCCGGGCAAGAAGTGGTACTGAAGAGAAACAATCGGCGGCAAGTGGCGGGTGCTGCCAACCTTGTCTCCGTTGAGCTTGATGTCGTGCTTGAACGGTAGGCCGCCCAGTAGGTCGATGGCCCAATTGGGGGTGAGGAAGTAGGCGATATTGAAGGTTGGCCCGACAGAACTATTGATGTCGATCGTCCCGGGGGAGATGTTGCCAGGGTCGGAGGTCGGCACAATGTCACTGATGCCTACGCGCACTTGCCACGGACTTTCTGCGTAGACCAGTGGCGCCGCGACACATAGCAGGGCCCCAAGGGTTGTTCGTCTTAGCCATCGATACTGCATAAAGCACTTCCTTGATTCCAAATATAACGGACTGCGTTTTACCAACGCCGATAGATAGGGTTTGCTCCACCACGTCCGTACATCCGGTATGCAGGGCAGCACAAGGCCTGGGTGCAGGCTTTATGCCATCTTATAACTTATTGTTTTTAAAGGAATTTCAATCGGAATGGTTAGGCGAAAGTGTCTGTCGAGTGACAGTGTTGATGAAGTTCTGTTGCTGGGCCGACAGTCGGTTTACTGTGGTGCGCAATAGACGAAGGCCAGCACGAGCGCTGGCCTTCGTAGGGGGACATCAGATTTTTCAGGCGGTCTGCTGGCTGCCACTTCCGATCTGCCAGACAGAAGGTGGTTCGGTGCCGTAGATCTCCCGGTCGCCGATGATCCGCTCTTTGTAGATCAACGGGTTATGCGAGGCCTTGCCGGCCACTGCGTTTTCAAACACAGAAGTACCGCTGCCGGGGCTGTCGTACGGGGTGCCGTTGGCGCCCCATTGCTCGCCCTGACGGCTGATGCGGGTAGTCGTATGCCGCCCTGTTAGTGAGCACGTATTGCATCGTGCACTTTTTTGATTCACGAATGTTCCATTCGGATAGCGAGCTCAACGACCTTCTACCCCTCTTTGCTGCTACCAAGCGCGGGCATCCTTCAACTTGGAGGATCCCGCGTAATCCAACACTGAGTCATGAGCTCTTGAGCGTCAGCGATGGATAGCAAGCTTTCGAATTGGCGTGGTAATTGCCTGCAAGTTTGGTACTTGCATGTCGCCCTTGGGGAAGTGAATGTCGCTATCAAGCAACTCTATGCAGTTATCCTCCGCCGAAAAGCGCTGGTTACCCTGGTTTGGCAAGACCGGAAAACTGGCGATGGGCTGGTCCTGCCGACTCAATCGGCCTGTCTACCCGGTGATGGAGCAGACATTCGAGGCTATCGCCGAAACCCGAGTCAAATTGCTGCACAATTGGACTCGGGAGCACTGGGAGCACTTGTCCGAACTGGCTACGACCCTTAGCCGCGACTTTTCCCATCTCGACAATCATTCGCTGCTGGACAAGCTTGGTCAGGCCGAGGATTTTTCCGAACTCTTTGTCGTCGATACAGAAGGCGCAGTCATCGTCTCGACTTGGAGTGGTCATAGCAAAAGCAGCCTCTGCAACGCCAAAGCACTGGCCGAAGGTTTGAAGGCTCCGTTTCTCCACGGCCCCTACAGTGATCCCCTGACCTTGCAGATTGGCCCCTCATCCTCGCGCTTTCACGATGAGGTCACGCTGATGTTCTACCTGCCCTTGAAGGCTGACGGCAAAGTACTTGGCTGTCTCTGCGGCCGCGTGCCAAATGATGTCTTGGGCGACCTGATCCAACGCGAAGCCGGGCATATTTTTGCCGAGTCGGGGGATAACTACCTGTTCATGGTTCAGTCTCGATTCGATCCGGTGATCCAACCTGGTGTCGCACTGTCCCGCTCACGCTTCGAGGACGGCACGTTCACCCACGGCGAGAACCTCAAAACGGGCGTACGGACTCCCTGGAAGACCGTGCAGGTGCAGCGCCACACAGAACTGGAACTGCGCTTCACCGACCCGGCGACCCAGCAACTGCACCCAGGTGTGCGGGAAACCATTCGAACCGGTTCCAATCTGTTCGTCACCTATCCAGGTTACTCGGACTACCGGCACATTCCGGTGGTCGGCAAGGGCGTTACTTTCCAACTGCCCGGTTCGCCTGACCGCTGGGGCATGATGTGCGAAGCGGATCTGGAGGAAGTCTATCGACGGCGTTCGCTGAGTTACGGGTTGATGAAACCTTACCTGGCAACCATGGTGGGCCTGTTCGCCTGCAATTTCCTGGTCCAGCACTACAGCGGTCTGGAGCAGAACCTGATCGATGCTGGCGAGATTTTGAGCATGCTGGCGGCTGCGGTCCTGTTCAGCACTTTTGGCCCGAAGCGGTTGGCTGCGCGCCTGAACGAAATGACCGGTGTGATCAGGACTATCGCTGAAGGCGAGGGCAATCTGCGTCAGCGACTTGATACCACGCGTATGGCCAACGATGAAACCGGAGATATGGGCCGTTGGATCAACAGTTTTATCGACCATCTGGATGCAGTTGTCGGGCAGGTGATCAAGGCCAGCCATAGCGTCGGCAAGACCAACCAATTGATGCTCGGTCGCAGCCAGGATGCCAGTCTCACCTCCAGCGAAGTCGCAGAGGCGGTGCATCACATGATGATCATTGTCGAAGAGCAGTTGGGCGAGATCCAGCAAGCCTCGGCCAGTGCCGAACAAATGAAGCAAGCGATGGATGAAGTGGTCAGCCGAGCGCGCGAGCAATTTCTCGCGGTACAGGTGGGGACCCAATCAATTCGCGACGTCGTGGAGCGGTCCTCTTCGAGTGTGCAGTTGCTTGACAGCCGGATGGCACAAATCGGCAATATCACCGGCCTGATCAGCGACATCACCAATCAGACCAATCTGCTGGCGCTGAACGCCGCCATTGAGGCCGCCCGCGCCGGCGAACATGGTCGTGGTTTTGCGGTGGTTGCCGATGAAGTCAGAACCTTGGCCACACGAACATCCCGCGCCGCCGACGACATCCGGCAGATGGTCGAAGGCCTGCAAAACGAAACGCAAATAGCCGTGGGATTCATGGAGAACGGAGTCAAGGATGTTGACAACAGCTTGCGCCTGGCCGAAGAGGCATCCTCGGAAAATGTGCAACTGCATCAGGCAGTGGAAAGCATGTTCAGCATTATTCAGCAGCTTAATGAGCGCAGCCTTGATTATGGAAAAACAATCAAACAGGTCGATCAGTCATCCGCAGAGATGCGCCAGACGGTGATCGTGCTGCAGACCAGTGCGGAAACGGTAAGGCTTGACGCCAACAAGTTGCAAAAACTGGTGGGGCTGTTCGAGGTGAGCAACAACTCCCGGCAAAATGCTGCTTGAAGCTTTGCCGCGTACTTCCCATTGCCGCAAACAGACCCCAAGGCCTTTTATTTTTCGATGCCGTTGAGCATTTGTCCTCCCTAACCCAGGCGCATGGTTACCTTCATTGAGCAGGTAACCCTGTGTAAACCAAAAGTTGATAGTGGTCGCTATGGAAACCTTCAGCAGTGTTTCCGGCTCCCACAGTTTTTGTGTCGTTCCACAATGATGCATACGACACCTGACTATGGGAGCGAGGGTTGCCTCAGGCGGTGTTCCGATGATTAACGATAACGCGGTCTACCTGCCAAACCGCCCCGGCCAGCCAATGATGGTTTTCGGCCGAGGCGTCGCATAAGTCCGTACCTTCGACGTCGACAACCCGAGCCGCACCAGGGATTCGGCAATGGTCACCGCCGCCGTTACGCCGTCCACCACCGGCACTCCCGTGCGTTGGCGAATCTGTTCATCCAGCCCGGCCATGCCGCCACAGCCGAGGCAAATCACTTCGGCCTTGTCCTGGGCCACCGCCAGTTCGGCCTGATGCACGATAGCCTCCAGTGCGCGTTGCGGTTCGTGCTCCAGTTCAAGTACCGCCAGACCGCTGGCCCGCACCGACGCGCAACGATCCCAGAGCCCGGACAGTTTGAGGCGATCCTCGATCAGCGGCACCGTGCGGTCGAGGGTGGTGACCACCGAATAGGCATGGCCGAGAAACATCGCGGTGCTCGCCGCCGCATCGGTGATGTCCACCACCGGCACGTTAAGCAGTTCCTGCAAGCCTTCGCGGCCGTGCTCGCCGTAGCCGGCCTGAATCACGGCGTCGAAGGGCTGGTCGTAGGACATCACCCGATCCATCACGGCAATGGCCGCCAGATAACTTTCGAAGTTGCCTTCGATGGAGTCGGCACCGAAGTGAGGGGTCAGGCCGACGATTTCCGTGCCGGGGGCTGCAACGGCCTGGGCCGAGCGGGCGATGGCCTGGGTGATGGATTCGGTGGTGTTGACGTTGACCACGAGAATTCGCATGGGGAGTCCTTATAGTGCAGTGGTTCTGCGGCCCGGGCATACCGGGCCTCCAGGTGATTAATGACTGACGTTGTCGACCGCAATGGCTTCGCCGCTGACATCGGCGTAGTGCGGTTGGCGTTTGGCGATGATCAGGTAGAGCATTCCGGCAATCCCGGCGCCGATCAGCCAGGAGAACGGCGAAACGAGGTGGAAGCCCGGCACCAGCGCCAGGACGATGGCGATCAGGGCGGCGGGAATGAACGCCGCCACGGCGCGCAAGTTGACCCCGCGGCTGTAGTAATAGGCGCCGTTCGGGTCTTCGCTGTAGAGTTGTGGCACGTTGACCTGACCTTTTCGCACCAGCCAGTAATCGACCATGATCACGCCATACAACGGCCCGAGCAGGGCGCCGAGGCCAGACAGGAAGTACACGATCACCAGCGGGCTGTTGTAGAGGTTCCACGGCAGGATCAACACGGCGATGGTCGCGCTGATCAGCCCGGCCCGGCGGAATGTCAGGTATTTCGGCGCCAGGTTGCTGAGCACGAAGGCCGGGGCGACGAAGTTGGCCATGATGTTGACGGCGACTGTGACGATCAGGAACGCCAGGCAACCGAGCACCAGGAAGAAGGTGTTGGGGATCGAGGCGATAATTTCTGTAGGACTTTCAATAATGTGGCCATTGATCTGGAATTGCGCGCCGCACAGCAGCACGGTGATCGCGGCAAACACCAGAATGTTGACCGGCAGGCCCCAGAAGTTGCCGACCTTGATGGTCTTGCGGCACGGCGAAGAGCGGGCGAAGTCGCAGAAGTTCAGGATCAGCGTGCCGTAGATCGCCAGCCACAGCGCGCCGCCGGCAAAGATGTTGCGCCACATCTCGCCACCGGTCAGTGGTTCGCGGATCGACCAGGCGATGGTTGCATTGGCCTGGGTGTACATCCACGCGGCGAGTGCCGCGACGGTCAGCAGGATCACCGGCCCGGCAAAGGCCTCGTAGCGTCGAACCATCTCCATGCCATAGGCGAGGATCGCCAGTTGCACGAACCAGATCGCCACGAAGCACACCCAGCCCAGGGTCGACAAACCGAGGATCGAGTTGTGGTCGTAATCGGCGAAACCGGGGTGGACGGCGGTCAGTAATACGCGGAACACCACCGAGGCCAGGTACGTCTGAATGCCGAACCAGGCGATGGCGATAACGGCGCGGATCAACGCGGGAATCTGCGCGCCGTGGATACCGAAGCTGATGCGGCTGATGACCGGGAACGGCACCCCGGTCTTCTGGCCCATGTAGCCGGAGAGGTTCATGAAGCAATACACCAGTGCCGCGCCGATCCCCAGGGACAGCAGAATCTGCCAGCCGCCCAGGCCCAGGGCATAGAGACCGATGGCGAACGAATAGTTGGCGATGTTGTGAACGTCGTTGGTCCACAGGGCAAAGATGCTGTAGCGACCCCAGCGCCGGCCTTCGGCCTTGGTCGGCGCCAGGTCTTTGTTGTGCAGGCGCGGGCTGAGTGCCACGGGGGATTGCAGGGTTGGGTCACCAGGCGTGTGCGTGACGTGGGAGGAGGGTAGATCCAGCGCGATATTGTTGTTGGAGAGACTTGTACGCATTCCGGCAGGCTCCTGATGCTCGACGCCGCGATGACTGTGCATGAGCGCAAGGCTCGACAAATCTTCGTCGCGGGTGGCGAATACCATGGGTTACGGGGCATCTGCAGCCTGTACGGGATAGGGCACTTCAGGCTTGCGGATCTGGTGTGTGTATGTTTTGAATTGATTGTATACAAAACATGTATGCACCTTTGCCAGATCTATGCCAGCCAGGAATCTATAAATTCGCCTGCTCATTTCGTTTTGTTATGAGTTGGCGCTAAGTAACTGAAAAAAAGGCGATATAAATTGACCGTTCGAACAGGTATTTATTTTTCGACAGGCTTTGTGGGAAAGGTCGACGCAGAAGGTCGGAAAGGCAGGATGTAACTTTTTCGGGCGCGGAAACTAAAAGTGCACACATAAATGGCACTGATGGTGACATTCCTGTGTACACATTTTTGGGTGGGGCACGCCCCCTGCAGGAGCGAGCCTGCTCGCGATGGTCGTTAACGATAGCGCTGGAAACCTGACGCCCCGCGGCGTTCTCGGGTTCATCGCGAGCAGGCTCGCTCCTACTGTGGGTTTACGCTTTGGACTTGCTGATGATGTTCCCGGCATGCAGCCCGCATTCCTTCTGCGTGGCTTCTTCCCACCACCAGCGGCCTTCGCGTTCGTGCTGGTTCGGCAGCACCGGACGGGTGCAGGGTTCGCAGCCGATGCTGATGAACCCGCGCTCATGCAGGCTGTTGTACGGCAGCTCCAGCATGCGGATGTAGCCCCAGATCTCTTCGCTGGTCATTTGTGCCAGCGGGTTGAATTTGTACAGGGTGCGCTCCGGGGTGGAAAACGCGCCGTCGATTTCCATCACGGCGACTGCGCTGCGAGTGCCGGGGCTCTGATCGCGGCGCTGGCCGGTGGCCCAGGCTTTCACGCCGGACAGCTTGCGACGCAGCGGCTCGATCTTGCGGATGCCGCAGCATTCGCCATGGCCGTCCTTGTAGAAGCTGAACAGGCCCTTTTCCTTCACGAACGGTTCAAGTTTGGTGTAGTCCGGCGACACCAGTTCGATGTCGATCTTGTAGTGCTCGCGCACTTGATCGATGAAACGGTAGGTCTCGGGGTGCAAGCGACCGGTGTCGAGGCTGAACACCTTGACGTTCTTGTTCAGCTTCCAGGCCATGTCCACCAGCACCACATCCTCGGCGCCGCTGAAAGATATCCACAGGTCATCGCCAAACTCGGCGAAGGCGAGTTTCAGGATGTCCTGGGCGGATTTACTGGCATAGGTCGTGGCGAGTTCCACGACGTCGAACGTTGGGCTCATCAGGGCGGCTTCCTACAGGTCATTGGCGCTGGGCGCTCTATATGGGCCGATGGTAACAAAAAGCTGCGCCGGTCGGGGTGTCCTCTGCGTTGCGCGGTGGGGGAGTAATCGCTAGAGTTCGGGCTCGCTCGACTCAATAAACAATACAAATGGGAGTGTCTTGTGGAAATTGCCTGTCTGGACCTTGAAGGTGTGCTGGTCCCGGAAATCTGGATCGCCTTCGCCGAAAAAACCGGGATCGAATCCCTCAGGGCCACCACCCGGGACATTCCCGACTACGACGTGTTGATGAAGCAGCGCCTGCGGATTCTCGACGAACACGGCCTGAAGCTCGCTGATATCCAGGAAGTGATCGCCACGCTCAAGCCGCTGGACGGCGCCATCGAATTCGTCAACTGGCTGCGTGAGCGCTTCCAGGTGGTGATTCTGTCGGACACCTTCTACGAGTTTTCCCAGCCGTTGATGCGTCAACTGGGCTTCCCGACCTTGCTGTGCCATCGTCTGATCACCGACGATGCCGGCCGGGTGACCAGCTATCAGTTGCGTCAGAAAGATCCGAAGCGCCAGTCGGTGTTGTCCTTCAAGAGCCTGTATTACCGGGTGATTGCTGCCGGCGATTCCTACAACGACACCACGATGCTGGGCGAGGCCGATGCCGGCATTCTGTTCCATGCACCGGAAAACGTAATCCGCGAGTTCCCGCAGTTCCCGGCGGTGCACACCTTTGAAGACCTGAAACAGGAATTCATCAAGGCTTCCAACCGCGCCCTGAGCCTGTAACACGCCCCCCTGCAGGAGCGAGCCTGCTCGCGATGAGCGTCAACGATCACGCGTCTGGTCTGAACGCGAGCGGGGTCTTCAGGTTCATCGCGAGCAAGCTCGCTCCTACAGGGAATGGTGTGAGTTAGAGGCTTTGCAGGGTATCGAGCAACACCTTCACCTTGGTGATCGATTCCTGATATTCGGCTTGCCACTCGGAATCGGCGACAATCCCGCCGCCGCCCCAGCAACACACCTGCCCATCTTTCATCAGCAAGCTGCGAATGGCGATGGAGCTGTCCATCTCGCCACGCACGTCCAGATACAGCAGCGAGCCGCAATACAATCCGCGCCGGGTCGGTTCGAGCTCGTCGATGATCTGCATCGCACGAATTTTCGGTGCCCCGGTAATCGAGCCGCCGGGGAAGCTGCCGGCGATCAAGTCCAGCGCGTCGCGATCATCGGCCAATTGGCCGGTCACGCTGCTCACCAGGTGATGCACGTTGGGGTAGCTTTCCAGGCTGAACAATTCCGGTACCCGTACCGAGCCCGTTCTGCAGGTCCGACCGAGATCGTTGCGCAGCAGGTCGACGATCATCAGGTTTTCCGCGCGATCCTTGGCGCTGGCCAGCAGTTCGGCGGCATTCGCCGCATCTTCGGCGGGTGTGACGCCGCGAGGGCGAGTGCCTTTGATCGGCCGGGTTTCAACCCGTCGCTCACTGACTTTGACGAAACGCTCCGGCGACAGGCTCAGCACGGCGGCGCCGTCGGGCAGGCTCTGGAAGCCGGAAAACGGTGTCGGGCACGCCGCCCGCAACGCGCAGTACGCGGCCCATGGATCACCCTGGCAGGGGGCGCGGAAGCGCTGGGCGAAGTTGACCTGATAGCAGTCACCCGCCTGGATGTATTGCTGAATGCGCTCGATGGCGTGGCGATATTGATCGGCGCTCAGGTCGGCACTCATCGGCCCTTGCAGTTTGAAAGCCTCGACCGGTTCAATCGCAGGCTGCTCGAACAGCTGAATCAAACGCTCGCGCTCGCTGTCCGGCAGCGCCGGATGAAACACCAACTGACTGGTCTGCCGTTGGTGATCGCTGATCAACGCCCAGTCGTACAGGCCAAAGTGCGCATCCGGCAGTTGCAGGTCGTCCAGGGCCTGGCTTGGCAGGTGTTCCAGATGGCGGCCGAAGTCGTAGCTCAAGTAGCCGATCAAGCCGCCAGCGAACGGCAGTTCACAGGCCGAAGGCAGGGACGCTTCGCCGAGCCGCGTCAGGTTTTCCCGCAGGCGTTGCAGGAAATCAGCGCCGCTTTCGTCAGGCAATACCGTCAGTTGTTCCAGCGGCCAGGCGCTGAGCAGGTCATAGCGCCCGCGTTCGGCACTCGGCCGGCCGCTGTCGAGCAGCACGGCACCGGGGGCATGGCGGATGGCCGCGAAGTACTCGGCAGGGTTGGCGCGATAGGGAAGCGGGTGTACGGAACAGGTCAACATGAGTGAGGGCGATCGGCCGTTGAGGCGGGGTGGCGATTGTAGTCCCCTCGGGGAATTGCTCCTAGAGGGGACGTCGGGGATTGGCAGATTGGAGGCAGGCTTGAGTGATTCAGTCATCGCGAGCAGGCTCGCTCCCACAATGCAATGAGTACTTCTGTGGGAGCGAGCCTGCTCGCGAATGGGGCACCTCGGTCCCTAATTATCCCTCAACCGCAGGGATATGCCCGAACATCTCCTGCACAAAGGCTACGCGCTCTTCTACGGTTTCGGTCACGCCGCGAGCCTTCAGGTCTTCGAGTCGCGCTTCGACCGCATGGGTGCGCAGGGTCAGGCCGCAGTCGTTGGCAATCTGGATGTTCAAGCCCGGCCGGGCGTTGAGCTCCAGGATCAACGGACCTTTTTCCTGGTCCAGCACCATGTCGACACCGATGTAGCCCAGGCCACACAGCTCGTAGCACCCGGCGGCGAGTTTCATGAAGCCGTCCCAGTAGGGCAGTTGCACGCCGTCAACCGCGTTGGTGGTGTCCGGGTGTTTGTTGATGATGTTGTTCAGCCAGGTGCCGCGCAAGGTCAGGCCGGTGGCCAGGTCGACACCGACGCCGATGGCGCCCTGGTGCAGGTTGGCCTTGCCGCTGGACTGGCGGGTCGGCAGGCGCAGCATGGCCATCACCGGGTAACCCATCAGCACGATGATGCGGATGTCCGGCACGCCTTCATAACTGATGCTCTTGAAGATCTGGTCCGGGATCACCCGGTATTCGATCAATGCCCGGTCGCGATGCCCGCCGAGGGAGTACAGGCCAGTCAGGATGCTGGAGATATGGTGCTCGATCTCCTCGTGACTGATGATCTTGCCCGATACCGTGCGAAAGCGGCCCTCGAAGCGGTCGGCAACCACAATGATGCCGTCACCGCCGGCGCCCTGGGCCGGTTTGATCACGAAGTCGTTGCGTTCGCCGATGATCTCGCCGAGCTTGTCGATTTCCTTCTCGGTGGAAATCACGCCATACAGTTCCGGCACATGAATACCGGCGGCGATGGCACGCTCCTTGGTGAGGATCTTGTCGTCGACGATCGGGTACAGGCTGCGCTTGTTGTACTTGAGCACATAGTCCGCGTTGCGTCGGTTGATCCCCATGATGCCCCGCGCTTCCAGGGCCTTCCAGGTCTTCCAGAAGCCGAGCATCAGCTGTCAGCCTTCTTCAGGAAGGCCTTGAACCGCACCAGTTCGGTCAGGCGATAACCGCGATAGCGACCCATCGCCAGCATGAAGCCCACCATGATCAGCAGGATCGCCGGGAAGGTGAAGACGAAGTACACCAGCTCCGGCACGGTCATGATCAGGTGCGCCAGGGAGGCGGCGAAGAGCGTGCCGATCGCCACTTTCATGGCGTGGCTGGCGCCGCGTTCTTCCCAGGTGATCGACAGGCGTTCGATGGTCATGGTCAGGATCACCATCGGGAACAGCGCCACGGACAACCCGCGCTCCAGGCCAAGCTTGTGGCTGAACAGGCTGATGGCCGCAATCAGTACCACCACGAACGTCAGCACCACGGACAGCCTCGGCAGCATCTGCAGCTTCAGGTGTTCGAGGTAGGAACGCAGCGACAGCCCCAGCGCAGTGATGATGGTAAACAGCACGATGCCGAAACCGAGCTGGGTCTCGCGGAAGGCCAGGGCGATCAGCACCGGGGTAAAGGTGCCCAGTGTCTGCAGGCCGACCAGGTTGCGCAGGATCAGGATCACCAGTACGCCGATCGGGATCATCACCATGATCATGAAGGTCTGCTGGGTTTGCAGCGGCAGGCCGTACAACGAGTATTCGAGGAAGTTGGCGTCAGTGTTTTCGTCGGTCAGCTTCGCCAGGCGAATGGCGTTCATTTCACTGTTGTTCAGGCTGAAGGTCACGTTGGCCTTTTTGCCGCCATCGACGGTGATCAGGTTTTCGTCACCGGTCCACCACAGCAGGCGGTCGGTCGGCAGCCCCTGTTCACCGGTTTCCGGGTTGAAGTACAACCAGTCGGTGCCGTTGAAGCTGCGCAGCCAGAGTTCCGGGGTTTGCGGCTGGTCGGCCACCAGGCGAATGGTGTGGACTTTCTCGATGGGCACGTGGGCGATGGACAGCAGCAGTTCGACGATGCGGGCCTTGTGCACGGTCGAAGGGTCACCGGCCAGCAGCAGCTTCACGTTGTCGTCGTTGAGATTGTTGACACGCTTGATGGCTTCGCCGATGAACGTCTCGACGTCGGCCGAGTGTTGGCGAATCGGTGCGAGCAGGGCTTCGGCAGCGATTTTTTCCGGACCTTCCACGGCGATGCTGTCGCGGAAAGTCGGGCCCTTGACCTTGGACTTTTCGCCGGAGTACCGCTTGGTCAGCACCAGGCGGTAATACAGCGTCTGGTTGCCCTTGGCCCGGCGTGCCGACCAGGTGACCTTGCGATTGCCGTCGACCCGGTTCACGGCGACACCATAGTTATTGGAGATGAAGCTCTCGTTGAGGCTGACGAAGTCGCGGCTCAGGGGCGGCACGAACATCTGGATCTTGACCGGGTCCTTGGCGCTGGCGACGAACTCGACCTTGGCGTCGATGTTCCACAAGTCGTCGGTGGCGTCTTCGGTGACCGGGATCCCGAGCACGAAGATCTGATAGGCCGTGACTGAAATGCCCAGGATCACCAGGATGGCGATCAGCAGTTTCAGATGGAGGGTAAGAGAGCGCATTTAAATTACTCTGCGGTATGAGCGTCGGTGGTGCAGGCGGGTTTGCCGGCAGCATATTTAAGGCTGGGGTCGACCAGCGCGTCGAAGCGTTTGAGCGCTTCGGAGCCAATCAGGAGCGGGTATTGGAAAGCGCTGCGGTCGGTCAGGTTCACTTCGATGCTGCGCAGGGCCGAGCCCATGCAGATATCCAGCTCGATCACCGGGCGGGCCGTGTATTTCTTGCCTTCTTCCGGGTCGTAGTCGCCGGCTCGACGCTTGATCTTGCTGACCCGGGCCAGCGGTCGTTCGATCGGGTGCGAATGGGCGGCGTCGATGGCCAGATAGAAACGCACCCACGATTCGCCATTGCGTTTGAATCGCTTGATGTCGCGGGCGCTCAGGGAAGCGGTTTTCGCTCCGGTATCAAGCTTGGCGGCCACTTCGAGGTCGATACCGCCCAGGGACGCGTATTCATTGAGGCCGTATACGGTCTTTTCCCCTGCCGCCGCGAAGCCGGGCAGGCAAAGAAAATAAAGGAATGTGGGGAAGGGCTTGAGTCTCATAAATCCTGGTGCGCAGCGGTCCGTACTTCGATTCAAGGCCCTGGCATCGCTGCACAAGTTCCCTCGTATGCCTATCAGGGTTTTATGACAGACAGTGCAGATGCGGCAAACAAATGCGGGCGGCATTCTAGCACGGTGGTTTTGTGGCGCCAGCGCTGACCGGCGGCTATAAACAGCGGTTCATGTGTGGTGATGGTGCAGACGGTTATTAGACGATTGTCGACAATATCTAATTATCCTTTGACTAAGACGCCTTGATTCGCTAGTTTTTGCGGCATTAGCTTTCAAGGTGTCGACAATATGCTGGATCAACTCGATCCCCCGCTGGTAACCCAAGATGATTCGGAAACACTTTCCGAAAACGTCTTCCGGCGCATTCAGGCGGCCATCGTCAAGGGTGAGATCGCCCCGGGCAGCAAAATCTCCGAGCCAGAGCTGGCGCGCACCTATGGCATCAGCCGTGGTCCGCTGCGCGAAGCCATCCACCGCCTCGAAGGCCAGCGCCTGCTGGTGCGTGTTCCCCACGTCGGTGCTCGGGTGGTGTCGCTGAACCATGCCGAATTGCTGGAACTTTACGAAATCCGTGAGTCCCTCGAAGGCATGGCCTGTCGCCTGGCCGCCGAGCGCATGACCCTCGAAGAAATCGACGAACTGCGCCAGGTTCTCGAAACCCATGAACGCGATGAGGCGTTTCAGGCCGGCCGTGGCTATTACCAGCAGGAAGGCGATTTCGACTTCCATTACCGAATCATCCAGGGCAGCGGCAACCGTACCCTGACGCAAATGCTCTGCGGCGAGCTGTATCAGTTGGTGCGCATGTACCGCATTCAGTTTTCCACGACGCCCAATCGCCCGCACCAGGCCTTCGCCGAGCACCACCGAATTCTCGATGCCATCGCCGACCGTGACGGTGAACTGGCCGAGTTGTTGATGCGCCGCCACATCGGCGCTTCCAAACGCAATATCGCCCGTCATTATCAGGACGGCGCCAACCCGACAGCCAAACGAGGTGAGTCATGAGTTTGAACAAGAGCACTCCAGGCCAGCGTTTCCGCGATGCGGTCGCCAGCGAGCATCCATTGCAAGTGGTCGGCGCGATCAACGCCAACCACGCGCTGCTGGCCAAGCGCGCCGGTTTCAAGGCGATCTACCTGTCGGGTGGCGGGGTGGCTGCCGGTTCCCTTGGCGTACCTGACCTGGGCATCACCGGCCTGGATGACGTGCTGACCGACGTGCGCCGCATCACCGACGTCTGCGACCTGCCGCTGCTGGTGGACGTGGACACCGGTTTCGGCTCCTCGGCGTTCAACGTCGCCCGTACCGTCAAGTCGATGATCAAGTTCGGCGCGGCGGCGATCCACATCGAAGACCAGGTCGGCGCCAAGCGTTGCGGCCACCGTCCCAACAAGGAAATCGTGTCGCAGCAGGAAATGGTCGACCGCATCAAGGCCGCCGTCGATGCCCGTACCGATGACAGCTTCGTGATCATGGCCCGTACCGACGCCCTGGCAGTGGAAGGTCTGGAATCTGCCCTGGATCGCGCCGCCGCGTGCATCGAGGCCGGCGCTGACATGGTGTTCCCGGAAGCCATCACCGAACTGGAAATGTACAAGCTGTTCGCCAGCCGCGTGAAAGCGCCGATCCTGGCCAACATCACCGAATTCGGCGCGACACCGCTGTACACCACCGAGCAACTGGCCGGTGCCGACGTATCGCTGGTGCTGTACCCGCTGTCGGCTTTCCGCGCCATGAACAAGGCTGCCGAGAACGTCTACACCGCGATTCGCCGCGACGGCACGCAACAGAACGTCATCGACACCATGCAGACTCGCATGGAGCTTTACGATCGCATCGACTACCACACCTTCGAACAGAAGCTCGACGCGTTGTTTGCGGCGAAGAAGTAATGAACACCCTGTACCTGTAAACCTGCAGCCGCGACTGCAACGGTACCTGTAGGAGCGAGCTTGCTCGCGATGGACGTCAACGATAACGCGGGGAGCCTGATGCCCCGCGGTGCAGCGTCCATCATCGCTAGCAAGCTAGCTCCTACAGGGAATCCAGCGATCACGCGATCAGACAGTCCGGCAACCAGGTAGACAGACAAAGAATCTCTGACAAATTCAAGAAGACTGGAGACAGTAATGGCCGAAGCAAAAGTACTCAGTGGCGCCGGACTCCGTGGCCAGGTTGCCGGGCAAACCGCACTGTCCACCGTGGGCCAGTCGGGCGCAGGCCTGACCTATCGCGGCTACGACGTTCGCGAACTGGCGGCTGACGCACAATTCGAAGAAGTCGCCTACCTGCTGCTGTACGGCGAATTGCCGAGCAAGGCCCAACTGGCGGCATACATCGCCAAGCTGAGCAAACTGCGCGACCTGCCGCAAGCGCTGAAAGAAGTGCTGGAACGCATCCCTGCCGACGCCCACCCGATGGACGTGATGCGCACCGGTTGCTCGTTCCTGGGCAACCTGGAACCGGAGCTGGACTTCTCCGAGCAACACGACAAGACCGACCGCCTGCTGGCCGCGTTCCCGGCGATCATGACCTACTGGTATCGCTTCAGCCATGATGGCAAGCGCATCGACTGTGTGACCGACGAGCCGTCCATCGGTGGTCATTTCCTGCACCTGCTGCACGGCAAGAAGCCGAGCGAGTTGCATGTCAAAGTGATGAACGTGTCGCTGGTTCTCTACGCAGAGCACGAGTTCAACGCTTCGACCTTCACCGCACGGGTTTGCGCATCGACCCTGTCCGACCTGTATTCCTGCATCACCGCGGCTATCGGTTCGCTGCGCGGTCCGCTGCACGGCGGCGCCAACGAAGCGGCGATGGAAATGATCGAGCGTTTCTCGTCGCCTGAAGAGGCGGTCGAGGGCACCCTCGGCATGCTGGCGCGCAAGGACAAGATCATGGGCTTCGGCCACGCGATCTATAAGGACAACGATCCGCGCAACGAGGTGATCAAGGGCTGGTCGAAAAAACTCGCCGACGAAGTGGGCGACAAGGTGTTGTTCCAGGTTTCCGAAGCCATCGACGCCACCATGTGGGAGCAGAAGAAACTGTTCCCGAACGCCGACTTCTACCATGCCTCGGCGTACCACTTCATGGGCATCCCGACCAAGTTGTTCACGCCGATCTTCGTCTGCTCGCGCCTGACCGGCTGGGCCGCCCACGTGTACGAACAACGCGCCAACAACCGCATCATCCGCCCGAGCGCCGAGTACATCGGCGTCGAGCAGCGCAAGTTCGTGCCAATCGAACAACGCTGACCGGGGAGGGGCCTGCACCGGGATCTGAATTCAACGCAGATCCCTGTAGGAGCGAGCCTGCTCGCGATGGAATGTCATACACATTGGTGTCGACTGACACACCATCGCGAGCAGGCTCACTCCCACAGTGGAAAGTGTTGACTTCATGCCCGGTGCCAGCCCCACCCTTTGTAATTACCGTGACCGAGTCCTGACGATGAACACAAAATTTCGCAAATCGCTGCCTGGCAGCCACCTGGATTACTTCGATGTCCGTGCGGCTGTCGAAGCCATTCAGCCAGGCGCCTACGACACCCTGCCGTACACCTCTCGCGTGCTGGCGGAAAACCTTGTGCGTCGCTGCGACCCGGCCACGCTTACCGAATCCCTGAAGCAGTTCATCGAGCGCAAGCGCGACCTCGACTTCCCGTGGTTCCCGGCCCGCGTGGTGTGCCACGACATCCTCGGCCAGACCGCGCTGGTCGACCTCGCCGGCCTGCGTGACGCCATCGCCCTGCAAGGTGGCGACCCGGCGCAAGTGAACCCGGTGGTGCCGACCCAATTGATCGTCGACCACTCCCTGGCCGTCGAGCGTGGTGGCTTCGATCCGCAAGCGTTCGAAAAGAACCGCGCCATCGAAGACCGTCGTAACGAAGACCGTTTCCACTTCATCAACTGGACCAAGAAGGCGTTCAAGAACGTCGACGTGATCCCGCCGGGCAACGGCATCATGCACCAGATCAACCTGGAGAAAATGTCTCCGGTGATCCAGGTCCGTGACGGCGTGGCGTTCCCCGATACCTGCGTCGGCACCGACAGCCACACCCCGCACGTCGATGCGCTGGGTGTGATCGCCATCGGCGTTGGTGGCCTGGAAGCGGAAAGCGTGATGCTCGGTCGCGCATCCTGGATGCGTCTGCCGGAAAGCGTCGGGGTTGAACTGACTGGCAAGCTGCAGCCGGGCATCACTGCCACCGACATGGTGCTGGCGCTGACCGAGTTCCTGCGCAAGCAAAAAGTCGTCGGCGCCTGGCTGGAGTTCTTCGGCGAAGGCGCTGCCGCGCTGACCCTCGGCGACCGCGCGACCATCTCCAACATGGCCCCGGAATACGGCGCCACGGCGGCGATGTTCTACATCGACCAGCAGACCATCGACTACCTCAAGCTCACCGGTCGTGAAGACGAGCAGGTGCAGTTGGTGGAGAACTACGCCAAGACCACAGGTCTCTGGGCTGACAGCCTGAAGGACGCGCAATACGAGCGCGGCCTGACGTTCGACCTGTCCACGGTGGTGCGCAACATGGCCGGCCCGAGCAACCCGCACGCCCGTGTCGCGGTGTCGGATCTGGCGGCCAAAGGCATCTCCGGCAAGTGGGAAGATGTGCCGGGGCAAATGCCCGACGGCGCGGTGATCATCGCTGCCATCACCAGTTGCACCAATACCAGCAACCCGCGCAACGTGATCGCCGCCGGCCTGCTGGCGCGCAACGCCAACAAGCTGGGCCTGACCCGCAAGCCATGGGTCAAGTCGTCCCTGGCGCCTGGTTCGAAAACCGTGGCGCTGTACCTGGATGAAGCCGGCCTGACCACCGAGCTGGAACAACTCGGTTTCGGCGTCGTCGCCTTTGCCTGCACCACGTGCAACGGCATGTCCGGCGCGCTGGATCCGGTGATCCAGCAAGAGATCATCGACCGCGACCTGTACGCCACCGCAGTGCTGTCCGGTAACCGCAACTTCGACGGACGGATCCACCCGTACGCCAAGCAAGCGTTCCTCGCGTCGCCGCCACTGGTGGTCGCGTACGCCATTGCCGGCACCATCCGCTTCGACATCGAGAAGGATGTGTTGGGTGTGGTTGACGGCAAGGAAATTCGCCTCAAGGACATCTGGCCAAGCGACGAAGAAATCAACGCGGTAGTCAAAGCCTCGGTGAAGCCGGAGCAGTTCCGTCAGGTGTACATCCCGATGTTCGCCATCCACGAAGACACCGGCCCGAAAGTTGCGCCGCTGTATGAGTGGCGCGAGATGAGCACCTATATCCGCCGTCCGCCGTACTGGGAAGGCGCGCTGGCCGGCGCCCGTCCGCTCAAGGGCATGCGCCCGCTGGCAGTGCTGCCGGACAACATCACCACCGACCACCTGTCGCCATCCAACGCGATCATGCTCGACAGCGCCGCCGGTGAATACCTGGCGAAAATGGGCTTGCCGGAAGAGGACTTCAACTCTTACGCGACTCACCGTGGTGACCACCTCACCGCGCAGCGCGCCACCTTCGCCAACCCGAAACTGTTCAACGAAATGGTTCAGGAAAACGGCAAGGTCAAGCAGGGCTCGCTGGCTCGTGTGGAGCCGGAAGGCAAAGTCATGCGCATGTGGGAAGCCATTGAAACCTACATGGACCGCAAGCAGCCGCTAATCATCATCGCCGGTGCCGACTACGGTCAGGGCTCGTCCCGTGACTGGGCGGCGAAGGGCGTGCGCCTGGCTGGCGTGGAGGCGATTGCCGCTGAAGGTTTCGAGCGCATTCACCGCACCAACCTGGTGGGCATGGGCGTGTTGCCGCTGGAATTCAAGCCGGGCACCAATCGTCACACCCTGGCCATCGACGGCAGTGAAACCTATGACGTGGTGGGCGATCGCACCCCGCGCGCCGAGCTGACGCTGGTGATCCATCGCAAGAACGGCGAGCGCGTCGAAGTGCCGGTGACCTGCCGTCTCGACACCGCCGAAGAAGTGTCGATCTACGAGGCTGGCGGCGTGCTGCAACGCTTCGCCCAGGACTTCCTCGAAGAATCGGCGGTTGCCGTTTAACACGCGCAGCACAGACACGGGACCTTGAGTCCCGTGTCTTTTTCCAGATCAGGAGTAACGAGCACCATGGCTCATGCACCGCAAATCAAGATTCCCGCCACCTACATGCGCGGCGGCACCAGCAAAGGCGTGTTCTTCAGCCTGCGAGACTTGCCTGAAGCGGCCCAGGTTCCAGGCCCGGCCCGCGACGCCTTGCTGCTGCGCGTAATCGGCAGCCCCGACCCGTACGAAAAACAAATCGACGGCATGGGCGGCGCGACGTCGAGCACCAGCAAAACCGTGATCCTGTCGAAAAGCATCAAGGCCGATCACGACGTCGATTACCTGTTCGGTCAGGTCTCCATCGACAAGCCTTTCGTGGACTGGAGCGGCAACTGCGGCAACTTGTCCGCGGCGGTCGGTTCGTTCGCCATCAGCAACGGTCTGGTGGACGCCAGCCGCATTCCGCACAACGGCGTGGCCGTGGTGCGCGTATGGCAGGCCAACATCGGCAAGACCATCATCGCCCATGTGCCGATCACCAACGGCGAAGTGCAGGAAACCGGCGATTTCGAACTCGACGGCGTGACCTTCCCGGCCGCTGAAGTGCAGGTCGAATTCATGGACCCGGCGGCGGAAGAAGAGGGCGGTGGCGGGTCGATGTTCCCGACCGGCAACCTGATCGATGATCTGGAAGTGCCCGGCGTCGGCACCCTCAAGGCGACCATGATCAACGCCGGCATCCCGACGATTTTCGTCAATGCCGAGGACATCGGCTATAAGGGAACCGAGTTGCAGGGGGCGATCAACGGCGACCCGAAAGCGCTGCAGATGTTCGAAACCATCCGCGCTTATGGCGCGCTGCGCATGGGCCTGATTGCCAACATCGACGAAGCGGCCAAGCGCCAGCACACGCCGAAAGTGGCGTTCGTGGCCAAACCGGCCGAGTATGTCTCGTCCAGCGGCAAATTGGTTGCAGCGGGTGATGTCGACCTGCTGGTGCGTGCGTTGTCGATGGGCAAGTTGCACCACGCGATGATGGGCACGGCGGCTGTCGCCATCGGCACTGCGGCGGCGATTTCCGGCACCCTGGTCAACCTTGCGGCCGGCGGAGTCGAGCGCAACGCGGTGCGCTTCGGTCACCCGTCCGGCACCTTGCGCGTCGGCGCTGAAGCCAGTCAGGTGAATGGTGAGTGGACTGTGAACAAGGCCATCATGAGCCGCAGTGCGCGGGTGTTGATGGAAGGTTACGTTCGCGTGCCGGGTGATTCGTTCTGATTGACGCATAACCCAGTAGGAGCGAGCCTGCTCGCGATGCACCTGAGAGCACCGCTGGGTGTCAGGCACCCAGCGTTATCGTCGATGACCATCGTCGGAACGCCGCCCGGAGCAAGCTCGCTCCTGCAAGAGGGAATCGAACATGAGCGCCAACGTTGACCTCAACAATCGCCCGGACTACGACCAGGTGCTGCAGGACATCGCCGATTACGTACTGACCTGCACAATCGAGTCCGAGGAAGCCCTCGACACCGCTCGCAACTGCCTGATGGACACCCTTGGCTGCGGATTGCTCGCCCTGCGTTTTCCCGAATGCACCAAGCACCTGGGGCCCATCGTCGAAGGCACCGTCGTGCCGTTCGGCGCTCGCGTGCCCGGCACCAACTACCGCCTCGATCCGGTCAAGGCCGCCTGGGACATTGGCTGCATCGTGCGCTGGCTCGACTACAACGACACCTGGCTCGCGGCCGAGTGGGGCCACCCGTCGGATAATCTCGGCGGCATTCTCGCGGTGGCCGATCACTTGTCGCAAAAGCGTCTGGCCAATGGTGAGGCGCCGTTGACGGTTCGCACGGTGCTGGAAGCGATGGTCATGGCCCATGAGATTCAAGGCGTGATCGCGCTGGAAAATTCGTTCAATCGTGTAGGCCTTGATCACGTCATTCTGGTGAAAGTCGCCTCGACGGCGGTCACCGCCAAGCTGATGGGGGCCAATCGCGAGCAGTTGCTCTCGGCGCTGTCTCACGCCTTCGCCGACGGCCAGGCGCTGCGTTCCTATCGCCATGCACCGAATGCCGGCTCGAGAAAATCCTGGGCGGCGGGGGATGCGTCCAGTCGTGGTGTTCGTCTGGCGGACATCGCCATGCGTGGCGAGATGGGCATTCCCGGTGTGTTGAGTGCCAAACAATGGGGTTTTTATGACGTGTTGTTTAGCCACACCAACAACGATCTGGCGCTAAAACCCGAAGGCAAACGGGCGTTCAGTTTTTCCCGGCCGTACGGCAGTTATGTGATGGAAAACGTGCTGTTCAAGATCAGTTTTCCCGCCGAGTTTCACGCACAAACGGCCTGTGAAGCCGCAGTGACCCTGCATCCGCAAGTGCGCAACCGCTTGCACGACATCGACAGGATCGTTATCACCACCCACGAATCGGCGATACGCATCATTTCCAAGGTCGGCCCTTTGGCCAATGCCGCCGACCGCGATCACTGCCTCCAGTACATGACCGCCGTGCCACTGGCATTCGGCAATCTGGTGGCCGAACACTACGAAGATGATTTCCACAAGGCACATCCGATCATCGATGTGTTGCGCGAGAAAATGGTCATCGTCGAAAACCCGGTCTACACCCGTGAGTACCTGGAGGCCGACAAGCGTTCCATCGCCAATGCCGTTCAGGTGTTTTTCAAGGACGGTACCAGCACCGAGAACGTGGTGGTGGAGTACCCGATCGGGCATCGGCGGCGCCGTGCCGAGGGTATTCCGCTGTTGGAAGACAAATTCAAGGCGAACCTGCTGACACGATTCACCGGGCAACGCAGTGGGGAGATTTTTGAGTTGTGCAAGGATCAGGCGAGGCTTGAGGCAACGCCTGTGAATCGGTTTGTGGATTTGTTTGTTATCTAGGAGACCGCGTTATCGTTCATCGCGGGCAAGCCACGCTCCCACAGGGTTTTGTTGTGAATGCAAAATCTGCATACACCAGATATCCCTGTGGGAGCGGGCTTGCCCGCGAAGGCGTCAGATCAGACGCCGCATGATTTATTTGAAGCGCCGCTCGACGCCTTTTTCCACGAGGATCTTCGCCGAGATCTCTTCAACGGAAAAATGCGTGGAGTTGATGTGCGGGATGTTCTCGCGGCGGAACAGGTTTTCCACTTCGCGCACTTCGAACTCGCACTGGGCGTAGCTCGAATAGCGGCTGTTGGGCTTGCGCTCGTTGCGGATCGCGGTGAGGCGATCCGGGTCGATGGTCAGGCCAAACAGTTTGTGCTGGTGGGGGCGCAGGGCGCTTGGCAGTTGCAGGCGCTCCATGTCGTCTTCGGTCAGCGGGTAGTTGGCGGCGCGGATACCGAACTGCATGGCCATGTACAGGCAGGTGGGGGTCTTGCCGCAACGCGACACGCCCACCAGGATCAGGTCGGCTTTGTCGTAGTAGTGCGTGCGGGCGCCGTCGTCGTTGTCGAGGGCGAAGTTCACCGCCTCGATCCGCTCCATGTAATTGGTGTTGGCACCGATGGAGTGGGATTTGCCGACGGTGTAGGAGGAATGCTCGGTCAGTTCCTGTTCGAGTGGCGCCAGGAAGGTCGAGAAAATGTCGATCATGAAACCATTGGAAGTCGCGAGGATCTCACGAATGTCCTGATTGACGATGGTGTCGAAGATAATCGGACGGAAGCCGTCGGTTTCGGCGGCTCTGTTGATTTGTTGTACCATGGCCCGCGCTTTATCCGCGTTGTCGATGTACGGCCGGGTGAATTTGCTGAAGGTAATGTTCTCGAACTGCGCCAGGAGGCTTTGACCCAGGGTTTCGGCGGTAATGCCGGTGCCATCGGAGATAAAGAAAGCAGATCGTTTCATTTGCACCTTGGGCCTTAAGCTAGTAACGAATCTTGGATATGATAGGCGCGATTTGTCGGCCGCCAATGGCCCGCATTCTCACTTATTTTCCAGGTCCAGGCCATACAGCTGGCAAACGCTCTTCCGAGCAAGCCGGCTTCTGAGCTTTTCCAACACAGTTAGTGGAGAGATCACCTTGGTAGAGTACGTAGTTTCCCTCGATAAGCTCGGCGTCCATGATGTGGAGCATGTGGGGGGCAAGAACGCATCCCTGGGCGAGATGATCAGCAACCTTGCAGGTGCCGGTGTATCGGTGCCTGGTGGCTTCGCCACGACCGCTCAGGCATATCGTGATTTCCTGGAACTGAGCGGCCTGAACCAGCAGATTCACGACGCCCTTGATGCACTGGACGTCGACGACGTGAACGCCCTGGCCAAGACCGGCGCCCAGATCCGTCAATGGATCATGGAAGCCGAGTTCCCTGAAAAACTGAACACCGAAATCCGCACGGCGTTCGCCACGCTGTCCGCCGGCAACCCTGACATGGCCGTGGCCGTGCGTTCTTCCGCTACCGCCGAAGACCTGCCGGACGCTTCTTTCGCTGGCCAGCAGGAAACGTTCCTGAACATCCGTGGTGTCGAAAACGTCATTCGTGCTGCCAAAGAGGTGTTCGCCTCGTTGTTCAACGACCGCGCGATTTCCTACCGTGTCCACCAGGGCTTCGACCACAAGCTGGTTGCCCTGTCGGCCGGCGTGCAGCGCATGGTCCGTTCCGAAACCGGCACGGCCGGCGTGATGTTCACCCTCGATACCGAATCGGGTTTCCGTGACGTGGTGTTCATCACCGGCGCCTACGGCCTGGGTGAAACCGTCGTACAAGGCGCGGTGAACCCGGATGAGTTCTACGTGCATAAAGGCACGCTGGCCGCCGGTCGTCCGGCGATCCTGCGCCGCAACCTGGGCAGCAAGGCCATCAAGATGATCTACGGCGACGAGGCCAAGGCCGGTCGTTCGGTCAAGACCGTCGATGTCGACAAGGCCGATCGCGCGCGTTTCTGCCTGACCGACGCCGAAGTCAGCGAACTGGCCAAGCAGGCGATGATCATCGAGAAGCACTACAAGTGCCCGATGGACATCGAATGGGCCAAGGACGGTGACGACGGCAAGCTGTACATCGTGCAGGCCCGTCCGGAAACCGTGAAGAGCCGCACCCAGGCCAACGTCATGGAACGTTACCTGTTGAAAGAAACCGGCACCGTGCTGGTGGAAGGCCGTGCCATCGGCCAGCGCATCGGCGCCGGCAAGGTCCGCATCATCAAGGACGTGTCCGAGATGGACAAGGTCCAGCCAGGCGACGTACTGGTTTCCGACATGACCGACCCGGACTGGGAACCGGTCATGAAGCGTGCCAGTGCCATCGTCACCAACCGTGGCGGCCGTACCTGCCACGCGGCGATCATCGCCCGTGAACTGGGGATCCCGGCCGTGGTCGGTTGCGGTAACGCCACCCAGCTGTTGAAAGACGGCCAGGGCGTGACCGTTTCCTGCGCAGAAGGCGACACCGGTTTCATCTTCGAAGGCGAACTGGGCTTCGACATCAAGAAAAACTCCGTGGATGCCATGCCGGAGCTGCCGTTCAAGATCATGATGAACGTCGGCAACCCGGACCGTGCCTTCGACTTCGCACAGCTGCCGAACGCCGGTGTGGGTCTGGCCCGTCTGGAGTTCATCATCAACCGCATGATCGGCGTGCACCCGAAGGCGCTGCTGAACTACGACGGTCTGCCGTCGGACATCAAGGAAAGCGTCAACAAGCGTATCGCCGGTTACGACGATCCGGTCGGTTTCTATGTCGAGAAGCTGGTTGAAGGCATCAGCACCCTGGCGGCAGCGTTCTGGCCGAAGAAGGTCATCGTGCGTCTGTCGGACTTCAAGTCCAACGAATACGCCAACCTGATCGGCGGTAAGCTCTACGAGCCGGAAGAAGAAAACCCGATGCTGGGTTTCCGTGGCGCCTCGCGTTACATCAGCGAATCGTTCCGTGACTGCTTCGAACTCGAATGCCGTGCCCTCAAGCGCGTGCGCAACGAGATGGGCCTGACCAACGTCGAAATCATGGTGCCGTTCGTCCGCACCCTGGGCGAAGCGAGCCAGGTCGTGGACCTGCTGGCGGAAAACGGTCTGGCCCGTGGCGACAACGGTCTGCGCGTCATCATGATGTGCGAACTGCCGTCCAACGCCATCCTGGCTGAAGAGTTCCTTGAGTTCTTCGACGGCTTCTCCATCGGTTCCAACGACCTGACCCAGCTGACTCTGGGCCTGGACCGTGACTCCGGGATCATCGCGCACCTGTTCGACGAGCGTAACCCTGCGGTCAAGAAGCTGCTGGCCAACGCCATTGCCGCGTGCAACAAGGCCGGCAAGTACATCGGCATTTGCGGTCAGGGCCCTTCGGACCACCCGGACCTGGCCAAATGGCTGATGGAACAAGGCATCGAAAGCGTGTCGTTGAACCCCGATTCCGTACTGGAAACCTGGTTCTTCCTGGCTGAGGGTCAAGCGCAGGCTTGATCCGGTGTGAACGGGCCGCTCTCTTGTAGGAGCGAGCTTGCTCGCGATGGTCGTGAACGATCATGCGCGTTTACTGAATAAACGCGTTGTTCTGGAGTCCATCGCGAGCAGGCTCGCTCCCAGATGGGCGGTGCCTTTAAGATTCAAGTAGGGCGGGCTCCTCCGGATGCCGCCCTTTTTTGTGCAAGAACTTATGCAAAGCAGCAGCAACCTATTTCCTGTCGCCCTGATCAGCGCCGAGCGGCGCGGCGATCTGAGCGAAGATGTTTACCGTTTAAAACCCGGCAACAGCCCCGACGGTACCGTCGAAATTGCGGTGACTCGCCTCGGCATGGCCGATGAGCCAGCGGTGCGTGGCGTGCCGGTGATCCTGTTGCACGGCAGTTTTTCCAATCGACGTTTCTGGTTTTCCCCGAAAGGGCTGGGGCTCGGCGCCTATCTGACGCGCCTGGGCTTCGACGTATGGATTCCGGAAATGCGCGGTCACGGCCTCTCACAGCGCAACCAGAACTACCGCAAGAACCGTGTCGCCGACTACGCTCGTTACGATCTGCCGGCCATTGGCGCGTTCGTGCGAGAGCAAAGCGGCCAGGTCCCACACTGGATCGGCCACTCGCTGGGCGGCATTACCCTGGCAGCCGCATTGGGCGGTCAATACATCGGTGAGCCCGTGGTGGCGTCTGCGGCGTTCTTTGGCGCGCAGGTCAGTCGCACGTACTGGCCGTTGAAAATCCCGCCGGTGGAGTGGAGCGGTCGTTTCATTCTCAAGCGTTTTGCCCAGCTGTCGGGTTCACGGCTCAAACGCGGCCCGGAGGACGAGCCGATTGGCCTGGCCCTGGAAAGCATGCGTTGGCACGGCCTGTTCGGGCGCTTTGGCGATGCCGACAAGGACTGGTGGGCGGGTTTGGCCGAGGTCAGATTGCCGGTGCTGGCGGTGAGTGCCGCCGGTGACCATCAGGATCCGGCCTGGGCTTGTCGCAAGCTGTTCGATCAGTTGGGGTCCGAGCACAAGCAATTTATCAACCTGGGTCGCGAGCAGGGCTTTGCCGATAATTTCGGTCACGTGGACATGTTGGTCAGCAAAGCCGCACAGGCTGAAGTCTGGCCACTGGTGGCCCGCTGGCTGGCGGATCAGCAAACCCCTCTACTGGGTGAATCAGCGAATTTGGTCACGGCGATTTGAGCCCGACGCTCTATCAAGGGCATTTCGCTCCGATCGGCTAGCGGCTAAGATATGACGCATTGAGCTGTTCTGGTCATTTTCGATGACTGAGTCATCACTGATGTTCGTGCTTTCTTCCTCTTCACAGGAGTTTCTCGATGAACCATTACCTAACGCCTGACCTGTGCGACGCCTATCCGGAGCTGGTGCAGGTGCTGGAACCGATGTTCAGCAATTTTGGCGGCCGTGATTCCTTTGGCGGCGAAATCGTGACCATCAAATGCTTCGAAGACAACTCGCTGGTCAAGGAGCAAGCCGAGCTCAAGGGAAATGGCAAGGTACTGGTGGTCGATGGTGGCGGCTCCCTGCGCCGCGCGCTGCTGGGCGACATGATCGCCGAGAAAGCTGCGAAAAACGGCTGGGAAGGGCTGGTGATCTACGGTTGCATTCGTGACGTTGACGTCATCGCGCAAACCGATCTGGGTGTTCAGGCCCTGGCCAGCCACCCGATGAAGACCGACAAGCGCGGTATCGGTGATCTGAACGTGGCCGTAACCTTTGCGGGCGTGACCTTCCATCCGGGCCATTACATCTATGCGGACAATAACGGCGTGATCGTCTCGCCAAGCCCGCTTGCAATGCCCGAGTAAGTTTTGGTCGATTTTTTTTGAAGAATGGAATGCGGATGTTCGAGGAAGAAAACGCGCAATGGGGGTTGGTACATGCCCTGGTGCTGGACGGTAAAGGCGGCGCGCGTTCGATAGCCCGGACTGAACTCGATGAATTGCAGCTGCAGGCCCATGAAAGCCTGTGGCTGCACTGGGATCGCAGTCATCCGCAAACCCAGACCTGGCTGCGCAAATCCAGTGGCCTGAGCGAATTCAGCTGTGACCTGTTGCTGGAAGAAAACACCCGACCGCGTCTTTTACAGCTTTCGGACAGCGAACTGCTGCTATTTTTGCGCGGGGTCAATCTGAATCCGGGGGCCGAGCCTGAAGACATGGTCTCGGTGCGAATCTTCGGTTCAGCCCAGCGTGTCATCTCCCTGCGTTTGCGCCCGTTGCGCGCCACGGAGGAACTGCTGGAGCAACTGGTGGAGGGCAAGGGGCCGAAAACAGCCTCCGAACTCATCCTGTGCATGGCGCAGTACCTGACCAACAAGTTGCAGGATCTGGTCAGCGACCTCTCGGAAGTGGTCGATGAGGAAGAAGAAAAGCTGGATACCGACGAACGGTATACACCGGAACACGGCGCTGTTTTGCAGATCCGTCGCCGGGCGGCGGCGTTGAAGCGGTTTCTCGCGCCGCAGCGGGATATTTTTGGTCAGCTGACGCGGATCAAACTGCCCTGGTTCGTCGACGACGATGGCGATTACTGGAACGAATTGAACAACAGTCTGACCCGCTATCTTGAAGAGCTGGAGCTGACCCGGGAGCGGGTAGGGCTGGTCCTTGAGACCGAAGATCGACGATTGAGCGTGCGCATGAACCGCACGATGTACCGCTTCGGAATCATCACCGGGATTTTTTTGCCGATGAGTTTTTTGACCGGTCTGTTGGGGATCAACGTCGGTGGAATTCCATTCTCTGCCAGCCCTTATGGCTTCCTGATTGCCTGCCTGATGATGGTCTCGGTGGCATTGGGGCAGTGGTGGTTATTCCGACGTTTGCGCTGGGTTTGAAAGTGGCCCATGTGACCCAGGCAAATTTGATCGCGTCTTTCACAGACATCACGAGAGGTGCGTATGCACGATCCGTTTGAACAGTCTTTGCGTGACATGCTCAAGGCATCACCGTCCACCCGGGACGACGATGCGTGCCTTGGTCGTGTACTGAAAACCGCCAACCGCCAGGTCGGTGCCGGTGATTTGTTCAGTCTGCTGGGCCGCTGGCTGCCCGCCCTGATGATCGCCGTGAACAATGGATCGGCCCATGTCGCGCCGGTGTCCCGTCTTCGTAAACCTGCTGCCCACACTGCTGATAAGGCTGATTGAATATGGAACTTGATCTCTGGACTCAGAGCCTCGTCACTGCCATGACCGCGTTGTGGACCAAGGTTGCCAACTTCATTCCGAACCTGTTCGGCGCACTGGTTGTGCTGCTGTTGGGTTTTGTCGTGGCCAAATTGCTGGACACGCTGCTCTCCAAATTGCTGGCCAAACTGGGCCTCGATCGCCTGATGGGCGGCACCGGTCTGACCAAGTTACTGTCTCGCGCAGGCCTTCAAGTACCGATTTCGACGCTGATCGGCAAGATCGTCTATTGGTTCGTTTTGCTGATTTTTCTGGTTTCTGCCGCAGAATCCCTTGGACTTGAGCGAGTTTCGGCTACGCTGGACATGCTCGCGTTGTATTTGCCGAAGGTCTTTGGCGCAGCGCTGGTGTTGCTGGTGGGCGTCTTGCTGGCGCAACTGGCCAACGGGTTGGTGCGCGGCGCGGCGGAAGGCGTGGGCTTGGACTACGCTTCTGGCCTTGGGCGAATTGCCCAGGGACTGGTCATCATCATCAGTATTTCGGTCGCGATCAGCCAGTTGGAGGTCAAGACTGACCTGCTCAACCATGTGATTGTGATTGTATTGATTACCGTTGGTCTGGCGGTTGCGCTGGCCATGGGGTTGGGAAGCCGGGAAATTGCCGGCCAGATTCTTGCGGGAATCTATGTGCGTGAGTTGTACCAGGTTGGGCAACAAGTACGTGTTGGCGAGGTCGAAGGCCAGATCGAAGAGATCGGCACGGTTAAAACCACATTGCTGACCGATGAGGGTGAGCTAGTCTCTCTTTCCAATCGGATCCTTCTCGAGCAGCATGTGAGTAGCCGCTAACCCGGCAAACCCTGCTAATGTATGCCGCCGCAAAATGCCCACTGATGCTGGCTGCGGCGGACATTGACCTGACTGTCGGCCCGACTTGTTTTGAATAAAGCCCAATCGCTATCCACGCGCTACGACCCCCGCGAGCTCTCTGATGAGGAGTTGGTCGCGCGCTCGCACACCGAGCTGTTTCACGTAACGCGCGCCTATGAAGAACTGATGCGGCGTTACCAACGAACATTATTTAACGTCTGTGCACGATATCTCGGGAACGATCGCGACGCAGACGATGTCTGTCAGGAAGTGATGTTGAAGGTGTTGTATGGCTTGAAGAATTTCGAGGGCAAATCGAAGTTCAAGACATGGCTATACAGCATCACTTACAACGAATGCATCACTCAGTATCGGAAAGAACGGCGAAAGCGTCGCTTGATGGACGCCTTGAGTCTCGACCCCCTCGAAGAAGCGTCTGAAGAAAAGGCGCCGAAACCGGAGGAAAAGGGTGGACTCGATCGCTGGCTGGTGTATGTGAACCCGATTGACCGCGAAATTCTGGTGCTACGATTTGTCGCAGAGCTGGAGTTTCAGGAGATCGCAGACATCATGCACATGGGTTTGAGTGCAACAAAAATGCGGTACAAACGCGCTCTAGATAAATTGCGTGAGAAATTTGCAGGCATTGCTGAAACTTAGTTCGGCGCAAATATCTCTTACGTGTAGGCAAGTTCTGATAGACTTGCCGCCGAGTTGTCCCCCGGTTTGCGGGACTGCTTCACAATCACCAGATGGGGATTTAACGGATGAAACTGAAAAACACCTTGGGCTTGGCCATTGGTACTCTTATTGCCGCCACTTCGTTCGGCGCTCTGGCACAAGGCCAAGGCGCAGTTGAAGGCGAGCTCAACTACGGGAAAAAGTACAACGACAGCGTTAAGAACGTTGAAGATGGCTACACTCCTGGCGCTTCCATCGGTTACTTCTTGACCGACGACGTGTCGTTGAACGCGACCTACAACAACGATGACCACACCCGTTCGAACAACGGCACTGGCCATCAGAAAATCGAAGGCGACCAGTTCGGTCTGAACGCTCAGTACCACTTCAACAACGCTGGCGACGCTCTGCGTCCTTACGTTCAAGGTGGTGTTAAGCACGGCAGCATGACCAACGTAGCCGCTGATGGCCACACCGGTCGTGACCAGTCGACTTTCCTGACCGCTGGCGGTGGTGTTAAGTACTACTTCCTCGAGAACGTTTACGCTCGTGCTGGCGTAGAAGCTGACTACAAGCTGGACAACGGCAAGTGGGACTACATCCCGTCCGTAGGTCTGGGTGTGAACTTCGGTGGCGGCTCCAAGCCTGCCGCTGCTCCAGTTCCAGCACCAGCTGAAGTCTGCTCCGACAGCGACAACGATGGCGTATGCGACAACGTTGACAAGTGCCCGGACACCCCAGCCAACGTAACCGTTGACGCTGATGGCTGCCCAGCAGTTGCTGAAGTTGTTCGTGTTGAGCTGGACGTGAAATTCGACTTCGACAAGTCGGTAGTCAAGCCTAACAGCTACGGCGACATCAAAAACCTGGCTGACTTCATGAAGCAGTACCCATCCACCACCACTACTGTTGAAGGTCACACTGACAACGTCGGTCCTGACGCTTACAACCAGAAACTGTCCGAGCGTCGTGCAAACGCCGTCAAGCAAGTTCTGACCAACCAGTACGGTGTTGAATCGTCCCGCGTTCAGTCTGTTGGCTACGGCGAATCCCGCCCAGTTGCTGACAACAAAACTGACGCTGGCCGTGCAGTTAACCGTCGCGTAGAAGCGCAGGTTGAAGCTCAAGCTAAGTAATTAGCCCGCAGCTCTGAGAAAAGCCCGGCTTAGGCCGGGCTTTTCTTTGTCTGCGATTTGATGAAACAACGTGCAATCAGGCAGATCAGGCGGTTTGATCGGCCACCATCGCGGGCAAGCCGCGCTCCCACTGAGAAGAGGTTGCACAGGCCGCCACTGTGCCGATGACCAGAATGGCCGGGCTCTTGAGCTGGAAGGCGCCGGCATCGTCCTCCATCGCCGACAGGTCACTCCGACATTCCCGTTGGTGGGGCAGGGACGCGTTTTCAATCATCGCCACTGGCGTATCCGTCGCCATTCCACCGGCAAGCAACTGTTCGCGGATTTCGCTGAGCTTGGCCACCCCCATGTAGATCACCAGGGTTGTTCCGCTTTGGGCCAGCGCCTGCCAGTTCAGACGACTACCGTCCTGGGTATGGGCAGTGACCAGCGTCACGCCGCGCGCAACGCCGCGCAGGGTCAACGGAATAGCGCATTGTGTCGCGCCCGCGAGTCCGGCCGTGATGCCATTGACCAATTCGACCTCGACCCCACGTTCACGCAACCACGCCGCCTCTTCGCCGCCGCGCCCGAAAATGCAGGGATCGCCGCCCTTGAGCCGCACCACGCATTTGCCTTGGCGCGCGTAACGCAGCATCAGTCGATGAATGAACGCCTGCGGGGTAGAGCGACATCCGCCGCGTTTGCCCACGGGGATGATGCGCGCGCCGACGCAATGCTCCAGCACTGCGTCATTCACCAGGTCATCGATCAGCACGACATCGGCCTCTCTCAATGCCCGAACGGCCTTGAGGGTCAGCAATTCCGGGTCGCCAGGTCCCGCGCCTACCAGCCAGACTTTTGCGTTCATAGTGTTTTCCTCACGAGGTGACCGCGACCGGTCGCGCCGTGGCGACCAGCAAACGCTTGATTTCCGGGACGCACGAGCCGCATTGCGTACCGCAGCCCAATTCTTGTTTCAGACCCTGCAAGTCCAATCCCCGGGCGATACCGGCGCAAACCGCGCTTTGGCTGACGTTCTTGCAATTGCACAGGGTTTTGTCTCCGGCCGCCGATGCACCGGTCTGACCTGGTGGCGTGCTGAGCGGCGCCAGTAACCAGCGCCGAAGTTGTTCATCGGCACGACCTTCCCGCCAAAGATTCAGCAGCCAGTGTTGGGCGAGGGTTTCCCCAGCCAGGCGAATGGCGGTAATTCGGCCGTTGTCGATACGTACCCGCTTGCCGATGGAACGCCGCGGGTCGTCGTAGGCCAACACCGGGCCTTCATGCAGTCCCAGGTATTGGTCGATATCCCGGAGCCATTGCGGGTCCGGTGCTGTGGCGCTGGCAGCGCGTATAAGCAACGCTGGGCGTTCACGGCCTGTCAGGCTGAGGCTTGCGTAGGAAAACGCCTCACAGAGGGGGCGTAGCGTCTCAAAATGCTGTTGTACATCGCCCTCAATCAGTGCGAACAGTCTCCAGGGCAACTGAACCGGTTCCAGGCGCACGCCACTGTGCTTGAGTTCGGGTTGCTTCGACAGCGGATCAAAGGCGGGAAGGGTGAGGCTGTTCACGCCGCCCTTGAGAAAGCGATCGCCCCAATGCATGGGCAAGAACGCCTGGCCGGGTCGCACGTTGTCGTCGCTGCTGACCGGCACAATCACTTCGCCGCGCCGGCTTTTCAGGCTGACCAGGTCGCCTGGTTTCAGGTCATGTTGGTGCAGCTCTTGCGGATGCAGGCTCAAGACCGCTTCGCCCACGTGGCCGAACAGTTGCGCAGCGGTGCCGGTGCGACTCATGCCATGCCATTGATCACGCAAGCGACCCGTGATCAGGGTCAGCGGGAAGTGTGCATCGCGTTGCTCCTTGGCGGCGCGGAAAGGATCGGCGATGAATTGTGCGCGACCGTTGGCGGTCGGGAATACGCCGTCGCCGTACAGGCGAGCGGTGCCTTCGCTGGCATTCGCGGGGAAGGGCCATTGTTGCGGGCCGATCCGGTCGATCAGGCCATGGCTGATGCCGGACAAATCCAGATCTCGACCGTGGGTCAGTTGCTTGTATTCATCGAAGAGCTGCGCCGGCGTTTCAAAGGCAAACAGGCTGGGTTGTCCGGGGCGTAGATATTTTTCCAGGCGCCGTGCGAAATCTACGGTGATCGCCCAATCGGGCCGCGCTTCACCGGGTGCGACGATGGCCTGGCGGACGTGGGAAATGCGTCGTTCGGAATTGGTCACCAGGCCGTCTTTTTCGCCCCAACTGGCGGCGGGTAGCAACAGGTCGGCGAATGCGGCTGTTTCGGTGGTGCGAAACGCTTCCTGCAACACCACGAACGGACAGGTTTGCAATGCAGCACGCACGGCGTTCTGGTCAGGCATCGATTGCGCCGGGTTGGTGCAGGCGATCCACAGCGCCTTGATCTTGCCGCTGCGCACCTGCTCGAACAGTTCGATGGCGCTCAGCCCTGTACTGGTCGGGAGCTGTTCTACCCCCCAGTAAGCGGCCACTTCAGCGCGGTGGTCGGCATTGGCCGCTTCACGATGCCCGGGCAGCAGGTTCGACAGACTACCGGTTTCCCGACCGCCCATGGCATTGGGCTGACCGGTCAGGGAGAAAGGTCCTGCGCCGGGGCGGCCAATTTGCCCGGTGGCCAGATGCAGATTGATCAATGCGCTGTTTTTGGCGCTGCCAGCGGTCGACTGATTCAACCCCATGCACCACAGGGACAGAAAGCTTGGGGCGGTGCCTACCCATTCGGCGCACTGCCGCAGATGTTCGACGCTGATCCCGCACAGCTGCGCAACCATGGACGGCGTGTAATCGTGCACCAGATGCTTGAGTTCCGTCAGACCTTGGGTGTGCGCCTCGATGAAGTCGTGGTCGACCCGGTTTTCCCACAGCAGCAAGTGCAAAATCCCATGGAACAAAGCGACATCGGTTCCCGGCAGAATCGCCAGATGCAGGTCAGCCAAATCACAGGTATCGGTGCGGCGCGGGTCGATGACGATGACTTTCATCTGCGGGCGGCGGGATTTGGCCTCCTCCAGGCGACGAAACAGCACCGGATGGGCGTAGGCCATATTGCTGCCGACGATCATTACGCAATCGCTGGATTCCAGGTCTTCGTAGCTGCAGGGCGGTGCGTCGGCGCCGAGGCTGCGTTTGTAGCCCACCACCGCTGAAGACATGCACAGCCGTGAGTTGCTATCGATGTTGTTGGTGCCCACCAACGCTCGCGCCAATTTGTTGAAGGCGTAGTAGTCCTCGGTCAGCAATTGCCCGGAAATGTAGAACGCGACACTGTCCGGGCCATGTTCGGTGATGGTGCGGGCAAACACGCTGGCGGCGTGATCGAGGGCGGTGTCCCAATCGGTGCGGCTGCGGGCCAGGCTTTTGCCCAGGCGCAATGCGGGATACAGCGCTCGCGCGCTCAGGTCACCGGTCAAATGCAGGGTCGAACCCTTGCTGCACAGTTTGCCGAAGTTGGCCGGATGGGCTGGATCGCCGCTGACGCCGAGGATGCGCTCGCCGTCGTGCTCGATCAGCACGCCGCAGCCGACCCCGCAGTAACAACAGGTGGACGCAGTGATCTGGCGGTTCATCAGGCGACTTCCCGCGTTGGTCCGGCGTTATCCAAGGCCTGTTCCAGGGTAAAGGAATGGCCGAACATCAGTTGATCGCGGATTTCGCCGATGACCTGGTGCTCGAGGATTTGCCGAAAGTACCAGCCGCCGTCGGCCGTATCGCCGTACAGGCAGGCCCCGACCAGTACGTCGTCCTTGATCACCAGTTTTTTGTAGACGCCACTGATGGGGTCGGTGAGGGTGATGGTTTCGGTGCCTTCGCCGCCCATGTAGTCACCGGCGGAAAACAGGTTGATGCCGGTGACTTTCAGTTTGGTCGAGGTCACCGAGCCCTTGTAGGTGGCGAATCCCAGTTGTGCGAGGTGATTGGCGCAGACCTTGGCCTGGTCGAACAGCGGTGCTACCAGGCCATAGGCGATGCCGCGATGGCTGGCGCATTCGCCAATGGCGTAGATCCTTGGGTCGTAGGTTTGCAGGGTATCGTTGACCAGAATCCCGCGGCCGCAAGGGAGGCCGGATTGTTCTGCGAGTTCGATGTTGGGGCGGATGCCGGCGGCCATGACCACCAGATCGGCGGGGATGATGTCGCCGTTCTTGAACTCGACCGAGCCGACCCGGCCATTGCCGGCATCGTGCAACGCCTGGGTTTGCTCGCAGAGACGAAAGTGCAGGCCGCGGGCCTCCAGGGCATTTTGCAGCAACTGGCCGCTGGTCTTGTCCAGTTGCCGATCCAGCAACCATTTGCCGAGGTGCACGACGGTGACGTGCATGCCGCGCAGCATCAGCCCGTTGGCAGCCTCCAGCCCCAGCAGCCCGCCACCGATGACCACGGCGTGTTTATGGGTTTTGGCGGTGTCGATCATGACCTGGGTGTCGGCAATGTCGCGGTAGCCGATTACGCCCTGCAGCGTGTTGCCGGGAATCGGCAGGATGAACGGGCTGGAGCCGGTGGCGATCAACAGGCGATCGTATTCGGCCACGGTGCCGTCTTCGGCAATGACCCGGCGCCTGACCCGGTCGATTTCCACGACCCTGCGGTTGAGCAGCAACTTGATGTCGTTTTCCAGGTACCAGTCCAGGTCGTTGAGTTCGATCTCTTCGAAGCTCTGTTCGCCAGCCAGCACCGGCGACAGCAGGATGCGGTTGTAGTTGGTATGGGGTTCGGCGCCGAAGACCGTGATGTCGTACAGCTCGTTGCTCAGTTTCAGCAGTTCTTCGAGGGTACGAACGCCGGCCATGCCATTGCCGATCATCACCAGTTTGAGCTTTTTCATCAGGTCCTCCGGGGAACAACGACCCGCCTCATCAGGCTTTCAAGGTCGTGCTCGACAATTTCGCGCAAACAAAAAAAGGCGTCCCGCCAGTTGCCTGACGGGGACGCCTTTGTCCGGTCCCGTTCTCTCGGGAAGCGCAGTCTTCGTCGTTGAAGCCTGCACGTTATGTGTGATGGGAAGGCTAATGCAGTGGTTGTGCCAAGTCGGTCAAGTCCGTGGTTCGCGGTGTCTGCACGCACCGTCCATTGGCAAGTGGCATTTTATTGCACCGAATCAACGCGCGGCGCCCATTAATGGAGCGCCACCACCAGCAGCACCAGATTCGCCACCAGCGACATCAGCGCCAGGGTCCGCCACACCTTCAACGGCTCGCGCTCCAGCAACGGTTTGGGACGCACGCTCAAACTGCGTCGCTCCCCCTGTTCCATCAGCAATAACCACTCTTCCGCTGTTTCAAAGCGTTGAGCCGGATCCGCCGCTACCGCACGTTCCAGGGTTTGCATCAGCCATTCCGGGAGGTCGGGGCGATAGCGGCTGGCATTCACCGGAACGCCAAACCGTGGGCGTTGGAACGCTTCGATTTCGCCGTAGGGAAAATGCCCGGTGAGCAGGACATACAGGGTCACGCCGACCGAGTACAAATCCTGTTGCGTGCTCGGCGGGTCGCCGCGAAACGCTTCCGGCGCAATGTAGCTGGGGGTTCCGGGCAGGGCAGAGGGCTCATCGAGGGACAAGCCAGGGCAATAGGCGAGCCCGAAATCGAGCAGCCGTAACTCGCCGTCGTCCCCCAGCAGCAGGTTCTCCGGTTTGATATCGCGGTGCAGTATCTGCCGCCGATGCAGCATGCCCACCGCTCGCAACAGGCGTTCGGCCAGGTCTTGCCATTGGGCCAGCGGCAGCGGCCCGATTTGCTCATGCAACTGGGCCAGGGTCGATCCTGAATATTCGCGCATCACGTAGTACAAATGCTGACGCTGACTGGCGGCATGCACTTCGGGGAAATGACGCCCGGCTACACGCTTGAGAAACCATTCTTCCGACAACAACGCTTGCCCGGCCGAATGATCGTCGCGCAGGTGAGTGGGCAGGGTTTTCAGCAGCCAGGGCTGTCGCTGACTGTCACGCACGCGATAAAGCAGGGATTGCTGGCTCTGGCCGACGATCCCTTCGACCTGCCAGCCCTCGAAATCCTGGCCCGGTTTCAGTGCGGGCGGCAGTGGCCATTGCTGCAGTTGAATCAACGCATCGCCGATGCTGGTTTCACCCAGGGCATCGACCCGCACCAGCAAGGCGCTGGCATTGTCCTGGCTGCCGGCCAGGTGCGCGGCATTGACCAGGGTTTGCGCAGCGCTGTGCAGATCCGGTTGGTCTCGCAGAATCGCGGCAATGGCCGTGTCGCCCAGGACTGCCCAGACCCCGTCGCTGAGCAACACAAAGCTTTCATCGCGGCGCAATTCGCCGTCGAGGAAGTCCAGCACCAGGTGCTGATCGAGCCCCATCGCTCGTTTGAGCACATGCTGCATGCCCGGCTGGTCCCAGACGTGATCCTCGCTGATGCGCTGCAACTGATCGGCATGCCAGCGATACACTCGGCAGTCGCCCACATGGGCCAGGGTGAAGCGCCGACCGCGCATGACCAATGCGCTGACCGTGGTCAGCAGCGGTTGTCCACCGCCGTTGGCCTGCAGCCAGCGGTTCTGCGCCAGCAGCAGGCGATCCAGCGCCTGGGCGACGCCCCAGGTTTCCGGGGTGGCGTAATAATCCAGTGCCAGTGCCTGCAAGGTGGAACGAGCGGCCAGCCCACCGTCGGCGCACTGGCTGACACCGTCGGCGATGGCGAACAGGTAACCCTTGCTCGCCGCCAGTGCCGGGGCCGGTGTGACCAGCCGCAACGCGTCCTGGTTTTCTTCGCGCGGGCCGATGGCGCTGGCTTCGGCGAAACTCAGTTGCAGGCTCATCGCCGGCTCAGACCCGTGCAGCGGTCACGGCAGCCGAACCCCAGGTGGTTCTCCAGCGACGTTTCACCCCGTGCAGGCCGAACCAGGCGAGGACGCCGAGGCTGGCGAACAACCACAGTGCCATTTGGTAGCTGCCGGTGCTTTGCTTGATTGCGCCCATGCCGGCCGCCAGGGCAAAACCGCCGATGCCGCCGGCCATGCCGATCAGGCCGGTCATCACGCCGATTTCCCGACGAAAGCGCTGTGGCACCAACTGGAACACGGCGCCATTGCCCGCACCAAGGCCGAGCATGGTGCAAACGAAGAGTGCCAGCGCAGCGTAGGAACTCGGCAGGTTGAATCCGACGGCAGCAATGCAGATCGCGGCCACGGTGTACATCGCCAGCAGGGTGCGGATGCCGCCGAAACGGTCAGCCAGGGCACCGCCCAAGGGGCGCATCAGGCTGCCGCCGAACACGCAGGCGGCGGTGTAGTAGCCGGCCGTCACCGGGCTCAGGCCGTATTGATCGTTGAAATAGCCGGGCAGGGCGCTGGCCAGGCCAATGAAGCCACCGAAGGTCACGCTGTAGAAAAACATGAACCACCAGCTGTCGCGGTCGCCCAGGGCCTTGAAGTAGTCGGCCATCGACTTGGCTTTCGGCCGTTCAGGCGCGTTTTTGGCCAGCCAGGCGAAAACGATCAACGACAGGATCAGTGGAATGAGGGCAAAGCCGAACACGTTGCTCCAGCCATATGCAGCCGCCAGAACCGGTGCAATCAACGCGGCGAACACCGTGCCCGAGTTACCGGCGCCAGCGATCCCCATGGCCTTGCCTTGATGTTGCGGCGGATACCATTGCGACGCCAGCGGCAGGGCCACGGCGAACGACGCACCGGCCATACCGAGGAACAGCCCCAGAACCAGGGCCTGCTCGTAGCTGTGGATGCCCAGTTTCCAGGCACCGAACAGGGCGCAGATGACGATCACCTGGCCAATCAGGCCAGCGGTTTTCGGCGACAGGCGATCAGCCAGCATGCCCATGATGAAGCGCAGTACCGCACCGGCCAGAATAGGCGTGGCCACCACCAGCCCTCGCTGTTGTGTGGTCAGGTGCAGGTCGGCGGCGATTTGCACGGCCAGTGGGCCAAGCAGGTACCAGACCATGAAGCTCAGATCGAAATAGAGGAAGGCTGCGAACAGGGTCGGGGTATGGCCGGATTTCCAGAAGCTTGAATTCATCGCGCACCTCAGCTGATAGGAGTCTCGAACGGGAGTCATGCAGGTGGGGCGCCTTGAGGGCTGCACCACCAGCCCCGGGCAATGGGGCCAAAACAAAAAAACGCCGCCACCTGATTCGCCTTGGGGCAAATGAGGTGAGCGACGTCTTTGTCGTAGGTGGGGCAACCGCCGTTGGTTACCTGTGGAGATTACTTAGCGAGATCTGTGCCAATACCGTGAAACCGAGTGAAGGCCATCGCGAGCAGGCTCGCTCCCACAAAAGAGCTGCACAACGTTACAACTGTGGGGAGCTTGCTCGCGATGCAGCAGGGCTTCAGCCGAGCAGTTCACTCATGGCGATGATCTGCTCCGCCACCTGAATCAGTTTCTGTTGGCGGCTCATGGCCTGGCGGCGCATCAAGGTGTAGGCCTCTTCTTCGTTGCAGTCCTTCATTTTCATCAGCAGCCCTTTGGCCAGCTCGATGCGCTTGCGCTCGGCGAGCTGCTGGTCGCGGGCGTGCAGTTGCGCGCGCAGGGCCTGGTCGCTTTCAAAGCGCGCCATGGCCACGTCGAGAATCGGCTGCAAGCGCTGAGCGTGAATGCCTTCGACGATGTAGGCACTGACCCCGGACTTGATCGCCTGGCGCATCACGTCCGGGTCGTGTTCGTCGGTGAACATCACGATCGGTCGCGGTTGGTCGCGACTGACCAGCACCACTTGCTCCATCACATCGCGGCCCGGTGACTCGGTATCGATCAGAATCACATCCGGACGCACCGTTTCGACGCGCCCGGGCAGGTCGATGGTCAATCCTGATTCGTCGATCACCTCGAAGCCGGCCTCGGTCAGTGCCGCCTTCAGGCGCCCGACTTTTTTTGCGGTGTCGTTGATCAGCAGAATACGCAGCATGTTCGCAATCTCCTGTCAGCGGCTGGCCAAGCGGTGCGAGCTGTCGCTCATGGCGTGCAGTTTAAAACTGCGGGCATAACCGGCAGGGTCCGAGCCGTCCCAGACCTTGCCGTCGATCAACTGGCTGCTGCGCATCTCTTTGCCCAGTGCGGCGACGCCGACGGCGCTGGCGGCCTCACGATACAAGTCTAGTTGTTGCACCTGACGGGCCACCGCAAGGTAGTCCGGATCGTCGCGCAAGAGTCCCCAGCGACGGAACTGGGTCATGAACCACATGCCATCGGACAGGTACGGCAGATTGACCTCACCCTCACCGTGGAAGCGCAGGGCGTGCGGATCCTGCCAGCGATTGCCGAGACCGTCGTCGTAGTCGCCCAGCAGGCGCGGTTCGATGCATTCCAGCGGCGCATCGAGGTATTGCGCGGCACTGAGCAATTGCGCGGTGCTGCGACGATTTTCAGTGCTTTCTTCGATAAAACGACTCGCCTGCAGAATCGCCATCACCAATGCGCGGGCGGTGTTCGGGTATTGCTCGACGAACGCGCGGGTGCAGCCCAGGACTTTTTCCGGGTGATCGGGCCAGATGGCCTGGGTGGTCGCCATCGTGAATCCGAGGTTCTGTTGCACCGCACTGGCCGACCAGGGCTCGCCCACGCAGAAACCGTCGATGCGCCCCGCTTGCAGGTGCGCGACCATTTGCGGCGGCGGCACCACTACGCTCTCGACGTCCTGCAACGGGTGAATGCCCTGACTGGCGAGCCAGTAATACAGCCACATGGCGTGGGTGCCGGTGGGGAAGGTCTGGGCGAAGGTGAGTTTTGGGCGACTTTGGTGCACGTGCCGGTTCAGTGCTTCAGGACTGGTCACGCCCAGCGCTTGCAAGCCGTGGGAGAGGTTGATGCTCTGGCCGTTCTGGTTCAGCCCCATCAGCACGGCCATGTCCGTTGGCGCTACACCGCCGATGCCCAGGTGCACGGCGTAGATCAGGCCATAGAGGCTGTGGGCGGCGTCGAGTTCACCACTGACCAGTTTGTCCCGCAGGTTGGCCCAGGATGACTGGCGCTTGAGGTTCAAGGTCAGGCCGTAAGGCTGGGCGAAGCCCTGGGTGGCGGCGACCACGACCGAGGCGCAGTCGCTCAGGGCCATGAAGCCGAGGTTGATTTCGGACTTTTCCGGGGCATCGCTGCCATTGACCCAGGCCAGCGGGCCGGCTGATGGTTCGTTCATTGCGTCTTCACCTTGCAAAAAAAAGCGCCGTCCCGCGTCCTTGCACGCGCAAGGCCGGATGACGACGCCATTGTCCTGGCACTCATCCCGCCGTTGGCATGAGTGCTGATGTCAGGATCGGTGCAAGGCATATGCCATCGTCCGTTGATTGAATCGCGCGCCTCGCCTGCGGGCCGCTTGCCCGGCTATAATCGCTGCCACTTTTCATAGCCCAGAGTCAAACCCGCCCATGTACACCCTGGCCCGTCAGCTGTTGTTCAAACTTTCCCCGGAAACCTCCCACGATCTGTCCCTGGACCTGATCGGCGCGGGCGGGCGTCTGGGGCTCAACGGCTTGTTGTGCAAGGCCCCGGCGAAGGTGCCGGTGACGGTCATGGGCCTGGACTTTCCGAACCCGGTGGGCCTGGCGGCCGGTCTGGACAAGAACGGCGCGGCCATCGACGGTTTTGCGCAGCTGGGTTTTGGCTTTGTCGAAATCGGCACCGTCACCCCGCGTCCACAACCGGGTAACCCGAAGCCACGCCTGTTCCGCCTGCCGGAAGCCGAGGCGATCATCAATCGCATGGGCTTCAACAACCTTGGCGTCGATCACCTGCTGGCCCGCGTCGCTGCGTCCAAGTACAAAGGTGTGCTGGGCATCAACATCGGCAAGAACTTCGATACTCCGGTCGAGCGCGCGGTCGACGATTACCTGATTTGCCTGGACAAGGTTTACGCCCATGCCAGCTATGTGACGGTCAACGTCAGCTCGCCGAACACGCCGGGGCTGCGTAGCCTGCAGTTCGGTGACTCGCTCAAGCAACTGCTGGCCGACCTGGCCACGCGCCGGGCGGAACTGGCGCTGCGCCATGGCAAACACGTGCCCCTGGCGATCAAGATCGCTCCGGACATGAGCGACGAAGAAACCGCACAGGTCGCGCAGGCGTTGATCGAAACCGGAATGGACGCGGTCATCGCCACCAACACCACCTTGAGCCGCGTAGGCGTCGAAGGCATGGAGCATGGTGACGAGGCGGGTGGTTTGTCCGGTGCACCGGTTCGCGACAAGAGCACCCACACCGTGAAAGTACTGGCGGCGGAACTGGCGGGTCGCTTGCCGATCATCGCGGCGGGCGGCATCACCGAAGGCAAGCACGCGGCGGAAAAAATCACCGCGGGGGCGAGCCTGGTGCAGATCTACTCCGGCTTCATCTATAAAGGCCCGGCGCTGATTCGTGAGTCGGTAGACGCCATCGCAGCGCTGCGTTGATCCCTGTGGCTATGCCGATGAGTTTTGAACAGGCATAAAAAAGGGCTCCTCTAAGGAGCCCCTGGGCCGGAGCCCGCCGTCCGGATGGGACGTGCGTGGTTAATTCGTTACGTAATCAGATTGTCGTGTCGGAGTGTGTGCCCTGTATTAGCCGACGGCGTGAAGTTCGTTGAGTCTGTGGATTCCCGCAGTGCCGGTCATACCGTCCCAGTTGTCGCCGCGTCCTTCTCGCCAGCCGTTGATCCAGGCTTGGCGTACCGACGGTAGAGTAAATGGGCAAAGCTCACGGGATTTGCCACCAACGCCATATTGATATCCGCGCAAAAACGCTCTTTCCAACGGATCACGCTTAAGTCTTCTCATAGGGTGTAGCCCTCACTTGTTGACTGTTTTCATCGCGTCGACCTCAATCGAGGTCAGGCAGAAAAACTCTGCCGTTGGGGGCTCGCTGCCGGCGTGGCGAGCCAAGGTGTTGGCGTCGTTGCGGCGCCAACCTGAGTTGAGTTCTAACCAATGCGTCACATCGAGGGAATGATCGTTTTGTCATAAGGACGTAACGATAAAGATGCTATGGCCATAAGTAACACGATGATTGCCCCGTATTTATTGATCAAAGCCCTGTATGATCGGCCCCCCGCAGGATGCCGGGGTTAGTCATTTGGTGAGAATGTCTCGCGTTGCAGTGCGGGATTATTCGACGAAGGGTCGACTTATGACATTTTGTTGCATCAACTTTTTTATCTGTCCTTGCATCTAAGCTCATTTAACCCGAGCAGCAGGGGTGGAACGGCACACCTTCGTGCCACGCGGGCGCTCTTCGAGAAAAGCGCCTGATTGAAAACCGGGCCGGCAATGCGTTGCCGGCTCACTCAGCTAAAGGCTCTGGAACTCCCATGTCCGATCGTTTCGAACTCTTCCTCACTTGCCCCAAAGGCCTCGAAGGCCTGCTCATCGAGGAAGCCGTCGGGCTTGGCCTTGAGGAAGCACGTGAGCACACCTCTGCCGTGCGCGGCATGGCCACCATGGAAACCGCTTATCGCCTGTGCCTGTGGTCGCGCCTGGCGAACCGCGTGCTGCTGGTGCTCAAGCGCTTCCCGATGAAGGACGCCGAAGACCTCTATCACGGCGTGCTCGATATCGAGTGGCAAGACCACATGCTCAACGACGGCACCCTGGCCGTCGAGTTCAGCGGTCACGGCTCGGGCATCGACAACACTCACTTCGGTGCCTTGAAGGTCAAGGACGCCATCGTCGACAAACTGCGCACTCCGCAGGGCGATCGCCCGTCCATCGACAAGCTCAACCCGGACCTGCGCATCCACCTGCGCCTGGACCGTGGCGAAGCGATCCTGTCCCTCGACCTGTCCGGCCACAGCCTGCACCAGCGCGGCTACCGCCTGCAGCAGGGCGCGGCGCCGCTGAAGGAAAACCTCGCGGCCGCCATCCTGATCCGTTCCGGCTGGCCACGCATTGCGGCCGAAGGCGGCGCACTGGCGGACCCGATGTGCGGTGTCGGTACGTTCCTCGTCGAAGCTGCGATGATCGCCGCCGACATGGCACCGAACCTGCGCCGCGAGCAGTGGGGCTTCACCGCGTGGCTCGGCCACGTGCCGGCGCTGTGGAAAAAGCTGCATGAAGAAGCCGTCGAGCGTGCGGCGGCCGGTCTGGCCAAGCCACCGCTGTGGATTCGCGGCTACGAAGCCGACCCGCGCCTGATTCAGCCGGGCCGCAATAACGTCGAGCGTGCCGGCCTGAGCGAGTGGATCAAGATCTACCAGGGCGAAGTCGCGACCTTCGAGCCGCGCCCGGACCAGAACCAGAAAGGCCTGGTGATCTGCAACCCACCGTACGGCGAGCGTCTGGGCGACGAGGCGAGCCTGCTCTACCTCTACCAGAACCTTGGCGAACGCCTGCGCCAGGCCTGCCTGAACTGGGAAGCGGCCGTGTTCACCGGCGCGCCGGACCTGGGCAAGCGCATGGGCATCCGCAGCCACAAGCAGTATTCGTTCTGGAACGGCGCCTTGCCGTGCAAACTGCTGCTGATCAAGGTGCTGCCGGACCAGTTCGTCACCGGCGAGCGTCGTACCCCGGAACAGCGTCAGGCCGAACGTGAGCAAGCGGTCTACGATCAGGCACCGACCGAGCCGCAAGAACGCAAGTACAACAAAAACGGCAATCCGATCAAACCGGCGCCGGCACCTGCGCCGGTGATCGAGCAGCCACGCCTGAGTGAAGGCGGGCAGATGTTTGCCAACCGCCTGCAAAAAAATCTCAAGGCGCTGGGCAAGTGGGTCAAGCGTGAGGGCATCGATTGCTACCGCGTCTACGATGCCGACATGCCGGAATACTCCATGGCCATCGACCTGTATCACGATTGGGTCCACGTTCAGGAATACGCCGCGCCGAAATCCATCGACCCGGAAAAGGCGTCGGCGCGCATGTTCGATGCCCTGGCGGCGATTCCGCAGGCCTTGAACATCGACAAGAGTCGCGTGGTGGTCAAGCGCCGCGAGCGTCAGAGCGGCACCAAACAGTACGAACGTCAGGCTGCGCAGGGCAAGTTCGTCGAGGTCAATGAAGGCGGCGTTAAGCTGCTGGTGAACCTCACCGATTACCTCGACACCGGCCTGTTCCTCGATCACCGGCCGATGCGCATGCGCATTCAGAAAGAGGCCGCCGGCAAGCGTTTCCTCAACCTGTTCTGCTACACCGCGACCGCCAGCGTTCATGCGGCCAAGGGCGGCGCGCGCAGCACCACCAGTGTCGATCTGTCGAAAACCTACCTGGACTGGGCGCGCCGCAACCTGTCGCTGAACGGTTTTTCCGACAAGAACCGCCTGGAGCAGGGCGATGTGATGGCCTGGCTGGAAAATGCTCGCGAAGAGTACGACCTGATCTTTATCGACCCGCCGACCTTCTCCAACTCCAAGCGCATGGAAGGGATCTTCGACGTACAACGTGACCAGGTGCAGTTGATTGACCTGGCCATGGCACGTCTGGCGGCAGGCGGGGTGTTGTACTTCTCCAACAACTTCCGCAAGTTCGAACTGGAACCCAACCTCAGCGAGCGTTATGCGGTCGAGGAAATCACCGCCCAGACCATCGATCCGGATTTCGCCCGTAACGGCAAGATCCATCGTGCCTGGAAAATCACGGCCCGCTGACACCGGAAGATTGGATCCACAGAGCCTTGATTTTTAAAGGCTCTTGGATTCCTTCCGCACTGGTCAAATTAGTGGCTAATAGCTATAACTCCTCTCAGGGCCAAAGGGCTTTCCTGCACCTGGCGTTTTGAGTTGCGTTTATGTCGTTGCACGCCGTGCGCCCAAAGATCCTGGGTTTTATCAGCGAAGACGTGTCGGCCTGGCTGGTCGCGCTGCTGGTATTGCTCGTCGGCGGGGTCCTCACCGGGTTGCTCGCCTGGTCGACCCTGAACCTGTTTCACCATCAACTGCGGCAACGTTTCCAACTGCTGGCCAGTGAGCGTTACAGCCGTATCGAAGAGCGTTTTGAAGACCAGGAACAGCGCCTCGATGGCCTGCGCCGGTTCTTTGCCAATTCCGATGCAATCTCCCGTGAAGAATTCAACGGCTATACACAGCCTCTGTTACGCCGTACCCAAGCCTATTCGTTCGCCGAACGCATCAGTGGCGACCAGCGGGCGGCGTTCGAGCGCCGGGTGCGGGATGAGGGCCTGACGAATTTCACAGTGCGCGAGCTCACCGCCGACGGCCAACTGCAACTGGCCGGCGAGCGTGATGAGTACGTGCCGGTGCTGTACAGCCAGACACAAAGCAAACTTGGGGCGCCGCTTGGCTATGACTTGCTGGCCCAGCCCCTGCGGCGCGCGACCCTGGAGCGGGCCGACCAGCATCGGGGCATGGCGGTGTCGCAACCGATGCATCTGGTCAGCATCGAGCCGGCTTATGCGCGGGGCGTGCTGCTGGTCGCGCCTGTCATGTCGCGCGATGACCCCGATGCAGCGAAGAGCAAACCCTTTGGTTATGTCATGGCGGTGATCAGCATGCGTCAGTTGCTGGCCGATGGGTTGCCAGAGGCCGGGCGTGACTATCTCTCGGTACGCATTCTCGACTTATCCACAGACGACCAGCACGAAGTGCTGTTTGAGTCACCCAATGCACCGGCCTTCAGTGAATTGTCGTCGACTCGCCTGGTGCGCCTGGCTGATCATGATTATCAGGTCGATATCCAGCCCAGCGAGGCCTTCCTGCAGGCCAACCATTCGTCGGTGACCTCGTTGGTGGTGCTCGGCGGTTTGCTCAGTGTGTTGCTCAGTGCCTTGCTTTATGTGTTGGTCAGTCAACGTCAGCGCGCGTTGAAGCTGGTCGATCAGCGGACCGTGGAACTGCGCGCTCGCGAGCAGGAGTTACGCGGCACCCACGGCCAGCTGCGCGGCGTGTTGAACGCCGCGACCCAGGTCGCGATCATCGCCACGGACTTGCGTGGGGTCATCAGCACCTTCAATGCCGGCGCCGAACAGATGCTCGGCTACCGCGCCGCCGAAGTGGTGGGTCACATGACCCTGGAAAACCTGCACCTGCCCCGCGAGCTCGCTGCACGTTCGGCAGAGTTGAGCGCACGTTATGGCAAACCGGTGCCGACCTGCCAGGCGATGCTGGTCGAGGGTGGTGTGGAAGGCAGTGTGGAGGGCGGTCATGAAGGGCGGGAATGGACACTGGTGCGTGGCGATGGCAGCTATTTGATGGTCAACATGCTGGCGACCCCGGTGCTCGACGAGCAGGGGTTGTGGGTCGGGCACCTGGCCATTTGCATCGACATCACCGAGCGCAAACGCGTGCATGAGGCGCTGGCCGCTCGCGACTTGCTGTTGAAGAAACTCAGCGCCCATGTCCCCGGCGGGATCTACCAGTTCAAGATGGAGTTCGACGGACGCTTCAGTGTGATTTACGCCAGCGACGGTATCCGCGAGATCTACGAGCTCGATCCGGACGTTCTGTTGCTCAACGCCGAAGCGATCTTCATGCGGATTCACCCCCAGGACACCACTCGGGTTCGTGCTTCGATCCGCGCCTCTGCCGACACCCTCAGCCCCTGGCGTGAAGAGTACCGGGTGCAGCTTCCCCAGCGTGGCCTGCGCTGGGTGCGCGGCGAGGCGACCCCGGAGGAACTGCCCGGCGGTGGCGTGCTCTGGCATGGCTATATCTCGGACATTTCCGATTTGAAACGGGTGGAAGAGGAGCTGCGGGCGCTGTCGGTCACCGACTCCCTGACCGGTATCCACAACCGCCGCTATTTCCAGGAACGCCTGACCGGCGAGATGGCCCGGGTCGAGCGCGGCAGTGGAGAACTTTCGGTGATCATGCTCGACATCGACCACTTCAAGCGCATCAATGACCAATATGGCCACGCGGTGGGCGACCGGGTATTGCAGGCCGTGTGCGAGCGCATCGGCCAGCGGCTGCGTCGCACGGATGTGTTCTGTCGACTGGGTGGCGAGGAGTTCATGGTGCTTTGCCCGGATATTGGCAGCGCGCAGGCCTATTTGCTGGCGGTGGAGTTGTGGCAAAGCCTGCGCAGTGCACCGATCGACCAAGTGGGCGTCGTCACGGCGAGTTTCGGGATTGCCAGTTGGCGGGTGGGTGAGGGCGCGGATGCGCTGTTGCTGCGGGCGGACTCGGGGGTCTATGTGGCGAAGCTTGAGGGTCGGGATCGGGTTCAGGGCGAGGCGGACTGACCCAGGTCATCCGCGTTATCGTTAACGACCCTCGCCAGCAGGCTGGCTCCTACAGGGGGGTATGTAACACCATCCCTGTAGGGGCAAGCCCGCTCGCGATGGTAAATCAGCCACAGAGTTGTCAACTGAAACACCTTCGCGAGCAAGCTCGCTCCTACACTGTTTTTGCAGTGTCTTACAGAACCGAAGCGGTCTGCGCCAGTTTCGGCTGGCGGTACAGATCCAGCAGCACCTGATCGAGCACCGACGAGGCACCGAACGGAGCCTTGTCGTTGAGGATCGCCACCACCGCCCAGGTATTGCCATTGATATCGCGGCTGAAGCCGGCGATCGCGCGCACCGTGTTCAGGGTGCCGGTCTTGACGTGGGCTTCACCGCGCATCGCGGTGGTTTTCAGGCGTTTGCGCATGGTGCCGTCGGTGCCGGCAATCGGCATCGAACTGATGTACTCGGCGGAGTAAGGGCTGTGCCACGCGGCTTGCAGCATCGACGCCATTTCCCGGGCGCTGACCCGCTCGGCACGGGACAGGCCGGAGCCGTTCTCCATCACCAGGTGCGGCGCGGTGATGCCTTTCCTCGCCAGCCACTGACGTACCACGCGCTGGGCAGCCTTGGCATCGTCGGCATCGGCGTCGGTGCGGAATTTCTGGCCCAGGCTCAGGAACAGCTGCTGAGCCATGGTGTTGTTACTGTATTTATTGATGTCGCGGATGATCTCCGCCAGGTCCGGCGAGAATGCCCGTGCCAGCACCTTGGCATCCTTGGGCGTTGGTGCCAGGACATCCCTGCCCTGAATGCTGCCACCCAGTTCTTTCCAGATCGCCCGCACGGCGCCAGCGGTGTAGGTCGCGTGATCGAGCAGCGACAGATACGTCTGCGAGCTGCAGCCTTCGCCCAGTTGGCCACCCACGGTCACGGTCACGCTGCCATCGGCCTGGGGCACCGGGTTGTAGCGCACGCCGCCGGTGCATTGCTTGGAATTGATGGCCTTGACCTGATTGTCGATGCGGATGCTGGCAATCGGCGGTTCCACCGAAACCAGCACTTTGCCGGAGTCGTTGCGCGCGACGAATCGCAGGGCCTTGAGGTTGACCAGCAGGGCATCGGGTTTGACCAGGAACGGCTTGTTTTCGTCATTGCCGTCGTCGTTGAACTCTGGCAGTTGCGGTTGCACGAAAAAGTTCTTGTCCAGCACCAGGTCGCCGGTGACCTGGGTGACGCCATTGGCGCGCAGGTCGCGCATCAGCAGCCAGAGTTTTTCCATGTTCAGCTTCGGATCACCGCCACCCTTGAGGTAGAGGTTGCCATTGAGGATGCCGCCGCTGAGGGTGCCGTCAGTGTAGAACTCGGTTTTCCACTGATGGTTCGGGCCGAGCATTTCCAGAGCCGCGTAGGTGGTGACCAGCTTCATGGTCGAGGCCGGGTTGACCGATACGTCGGCGTTGAAAACGGTCGGGGTGCCCGGGCCGGTCAGTGGAATCATCACCAGCGACAGGGCGTTGTCCTGCAGTTTGCTGGCCTTCAGGGCTTTTTCAACGTTGGGCGATAACGCGGTATTGATGGGATCAGCGGAAACAGGGAGGGCCAGGGGAAGGAGAAGGCCGGCCAGCAGTAATGGACGCAACGATTTGATCATTTGAAATAAAACCCTACAGCCGAGGGGAAAAGACGAGGGCATGAAGATAAATTCCCTCAGTGGTCATGAAAGTGTCGGCATTATGCCCCAAGGTGTCGTGGCTTGTGCCGTGCCTTACCCTTCTAATCCGCTATTTTTTTACCGGGCGGTAGGGCTGGCGCCGTTCAGAGGCGAGTAATCGGCAGCTTAAACTGCTAAAGTGCCGCCCGTTATTACTTATGAGGATTGTTCCAATGGCGACTAACCGTTCCCAGCGTCTGCGCAAAAAACTGTGCGTCGATGAATTTCAAGAGCTGGGTTTCGAACTGAACCTGGATTTCAAAGAAGATTTGGCTGATGAAGCCATTGATGCTTTCCTCGACGCGTTCCTCAAAGAAGCCATGGAAGCCAACGGTCTGGGCTATGTTGGCGGCGACGACTTCGGTCTGGTTTGCCTGCAGAAGCGTGGCTCGGTGTCCGAAGAGCAGCGTGCTGCTGTTGAAGCCTGGCTCAAGGGCCGCAGTGAACTGACCGAAGCGACTGTCAGCCCGCTGATCGACGTCTGGTACCCGGAAAAGCCGATCAATCCGGTAGCATGATGTTCAAAAAAACGGCGACCTGAGGGTCGCCGTTTTTTTTGTAAGAGTCGCGATGAACCTGAAAGCGCCGCGGGGTGTCTTGCTTCCAGCGTTATCGTTGACGACCATCGCGAGCAAGCTCGCTCCTACAGGGCCTTGCGCCAGTTCAGAATCATCAGCGTCACCACCCCCGCGACAATCCCCCAAAACGCCGAGCCAATGGAAAACAGCGTCAGCCCCGATGCCGTGACCATGAAGGTGATCAGCGCCGCTTCCCGTTCCTTCACCTCGCTCATGGCGATGCTCAGACCATTGATGATCGAGCCAAACAACGCCAGTGCGGCAATCGACAGCACCAGCTCCTTGGGCAACGCCGCGAACAAGGCCGCCAGCGTTGCGCCGAAAACGCCGGCGATCCCGTAGAAAATCCCGCACCACACCGCTGCCGTGTAGCGCTTGTTGCGATCCTCATGGGCATGCGGCCCGGTGCAGATCGCTGCGCTGATGGCGGCCAGGTTGATCCCGTGGGAGCCGAACGGCGCCAACAGCAGCGAAGCGATGCCGGTGGTGGTGATCAGCGGCGAGGCCGGCACGGTGTAGCCATCGGCGCGTAACACTGCGACGCCGGGCATGTTTTGCGAGGTCATCGCCACGACGAACAGGGGAATGCCGATGCTGATGGTCGCCGCCAGGGAGAAGTGCGGCGTGGTCCAGACCGGCGTGGCCACTTCCAGGTGAAAGCCGCTGAAGTCCAGCAGGCCCATGAACCCCGACAACGCTGTTCCGATCAGCAATGCCCCTAGTACGGCGTAGCGGGGCGACAGGCGCTTGACCACCAGGTAGGTAAAAAACATACCCAGCACCAGCGCCGTGCGATGCTGCGCGGCGATGAAAATCTCGCTGCCGATCTTGAACAGAATCCCGGCCAGTAACGCGGCGGCCAATGACGCCGGGATCTTTTTCACCAGGCGTTCGAAGCTGCCGGTCAGCCCGCAAATCGTCACCAGTACCGCGCAGGTTATGTAGGCACCAATGGCTTCGCCATAGCTCACGCCGCCAAGGCTGGTGATCAGCAACGCCGCACCGGGGGTCGACCAGGCGATGGTAATCGGCGTGCGATAGCGCAGGGACAGACCGATGGAACACACCGCCATACCGATGGAAATCGCCCAGATCCACGACGAAATCTGCCCGCTGGTCAGGCCGGCCGCTTGCCCGGCCTGGAACATCAGCACCAGGGAGCTGGTATAGCCGGTCATCATGGCGATGAAACCGGCGACGATGGCCGAAGGTGATGTATCGGCCCATGGGCGCAGTTGCGTGTGCGTGGCGTCGTTCATGACGGTGGGTTCCTTGTACTGAGGAAGCTTTAAAGGGTCTTGTGGCGAGGGGGCTTGCCCCCGTTCGGCGGCGCAGCCGTCGCACGTTCTGTGGACCCGTGTTCAATGTTGGCGGCCAACTGGCAGGCCTGGGGCCGCTTGGCAGCTTAATGCGGGCAAGCCCCCCTCGCCACAAAAGCGCTTGTGCGGGGACGACGCACCCAATTTGCGGATTAAGCCTAAACTCAAACGTAACCAACCGTTGCAGTACAGCGGAAGCAACAAACAGCCATACAGTCGTGTTGCCACCATCCATTGTGTACAATCACAGTGTTTTTTACGCGATACTTGCCAGCGACCCACTGTGCCGTATTACAGTCACGGTCAATTCGCCGCAGTTCTCCCGACTCGAGTGCCCATGAACGAACAGTTGCAGCCCCTCAAGAAACAACCGCGAGCAGGCAAAGCCGGCCGCAGCGGTACCCAGGACGATATTGTCTATGCGCATATCTTCGAGGCCATCCTCGAACAGCGTCTGGCGCCCGGCACCAAGTTGAGCGAAGAAGCGCTGGGGGAAATTTTCGGGGTCAGCCGCACCATCATTCGCCGTGCGCTGTCGCGCCTGGCTCATGAAGGGGTGGTGCTGCTGCGTCCGAATCGCGGCGCGGTGGTGGCCAGCCCGAGTGTCGAAGAGGCGCGTCAGGTGTTCATGGCCCGGCGTCTGGTAGAGCGCGCAATCACCGAACTGGCGGTGCAGCATGCCACCGCCGAACAGATTGCCGAATTGCGGCAGATGGTCAACGACGAGCGCGACAGCTTCTCCCGTGGCGATCGCGGTGCGGGCATCCGCCTGTCGGGCGAATTCCACCTGAAACTGGCCGAAGCGGCGAAAAACGCCCCGTTGATCAGCTTCCAGCGCAGCCTGGTGTCCCAGACTTCGCTGATCATTGCCCAATACGAAAGCGGCAACCGTTCCCACTGTTCCTACGACGAGCACACCCAGTTGATCGATGCCATCGAGGCGCGCAACGGTGAACTGGCGGTGGACCTGATGATGCATCACATGGATCACATCGACAGCAAGCTCAACCTTGACGAAGAAAGTGCGTCGGATGATTTGCATGCGGTGTTTTCGCATTTGTTGCAGACCAAGAAGCCGGGGCGGTCGCCGGCGAAAATCTGACGGACCGCGTCGCCTCTATCGCTGGCAAGCCAGCTCCCACAATGATCTTCGGTGTTTACAAAAACTTGCAATTCACCTCGGCCCCTGTGGGAGCTGGCTTGCCAGCGATGACGGACTGACAGGCAATAAAAATCCCCCGGGCTGAAAAGCGGCGGGGGATTTTTTATGCCCGAAGAAAACTCAGCGCTGATGCACCAGATTCCCCGCCGCATACGTCTGCTGCACCGTCCGGTCATCCCCCAGGGTCATCAGCACGAACAACGTCTCGGCAATGTTGTTGGCCTGTTTCAGGCGATAGTCCAGCAACGGCGTGGCGTTGTAGTCCAGCACCAGGAAGTCTGCGTCCGTGCCTGGCTGCAGGTTGCCGATCTTGTCTTCCAGGCGCAGGGCGCGGGCGCCGCCGAGGGTCGCCAGGTACAGCGACTTGAACGGGCTCAGGCGCGCACCTTGCAGTTGCATGACCTTGTACGCTTCGTTCAGGGTTTGCAGCAGCGAGAAACTGGTGCCGCCACCGACATCGGTACCGATGCCGACATTGAGCTTGTGCTTCTCGGCCATCGGCAGGTTGAACAGGCCGCTGCCGAGGAAGAAGTTCGAGGTCGGACAGAACGAGATGGCCGAGCCGGTTTCTGCCAGGCGCGCGCACTCGTCATCGCACAGGTGCACGCCGTGGGCAAACACCGAGCGCTCGCCCAGCAACTGGTAGTGATCGTAGACGTCCAGGTAGCCTTTACGCTCCGGGAACAGTTCCTTGACCCACTCGATTTCCTTGAGGTTCTCGCTGATGTGGGTCTGCATGTACAGATCGGGGTATTCGGTCAGTAACTGGCCAGCGAGGGTCAGTTGTTCCGGGGTGCTGGTCGGGGCGAAGCGCGGGGTCACCGCGTAGTGCAGGCGGCCCTTGCCGTGCCAGCGCTCGATCAGCGCCTTGCTTTCGACGTAGCTGGACTCGGCGGTGTCGGTCAGATAATCCGGGGCGTTGCGGTCCATCATGACCTTGCCGGCGATCATCCGCAGGTCCAGCTGTTCGGCGGCTTCGAAGAACGAGTTCACCGATTGCGGATGCACGCTGCCGAACACCAATGCCGTGGTGGTGCCATTGCGCAGCAATTCCTTGATGAAGATGTCCGCGACTTCGTCGGCGTGGGCCTTGTCGGCGAACTGGCGCTCGCACGGGAAGGTGTAGGTGTTGAGCCAATCCAGCAGTTGCTCGCCGTAGGCGCCGACCATGCCGGTTTGCGGCAGGTGGATGTGGGTATCGATGAAGCCCGGGGTGATCAGGGCATCCTGGTAGTGAGTGATCTCGATGTCCGCTGGCAGGGTCGGCAGCAATTCACTGGCGTGGCCGAGGGCGCTGATCTGGCCGTTATCCACCACCAGCAGGCCATCCTCGAAATACTCGTAGGAGGCTTCGATCCCCACTTCAGCGGGGTCGGCGATACTGTGCAGAATGGCGGCGCGGTAGGCTTTGCGAGTCAAAGGCATGGTCATTCTCGGTTTGAGGCTTTCAAGTGGGTGGCTTGACTGCGGCGCGACACGGGCAGCAGTTTGGCAATCGGTTCGGCGCTGGCGGTCTGCTGGCCGAAATTGGCGTTATAGGTGGCGATGATTTCGCCGGCGATGGAGATGGCGATTTCCACAGGCAGCTTGCCTTTGACTTCGCCGATGCCCATCGGGCAGCGCATGCGTTGCACGACGCTGCTGTCGAACCCGCGCTCACGCAGACGATGTTCGAACTTCACCCGTTTGGTCCTCGAGCCGATCAGGCCGAAGTAAGCGAAATCGTTGCGCTTGAGGATCGCCGCGGTGAGTTCCAGGTCGAGCTGGTGGTTGTGGGTCATGACGATGCAATAACTGCCGGCGGGCAGGTCATCGATTTCATCCACCGGTTCTTCACTGACGATCTTGCGCACGCCGTGGGGAATCTGTTGCGGGAACTCATCCTCCCGCGAGTCGATCCAGCGCACCCGGCAGGGCAGGCTGGCGAGCAGCGGCACCAGTGCGCGGCCGACATGGCCGGCACCGAACACGGCGATCTGCGCCTGGACCTGGCCCATCGGTTCGAACAGCAATACGGTGGCGCCGCCGCAGCACTGGCCGAGGCTGGCGCCGAGGCTGAAGCGCTCCAGATGGGTGTCTTGCTTGCCGCTGGCGAGCATCTCGCGGGCGATCTGCATGGCCTTGTATTCCAGGTGCCCGCCACCGATGGTGTCGAACGTCTGGCTGGCACTGATGACCATTTTCGAGCCGGCATTGCGCGGCGTCGAGCCGAGCTCTTCGATGATGGTCACCAACACGCAGGGCTCACCTTGGTTTTGCAGGTCGGCGAGGGCGTCGATCCAGTTGTACATGTTCACCTCGACATCTTCGTTGTCTGTTCGGGCCTCTTCGCTGGCGAGCCAGCTCCCACAGGGTTTGCGTCGATCGCATAAACGCGATTCAGCGCCTGTCTGTGGGAGCTGGCTTGCCAGCGATGGCAGCGCCTCGGTCCTAGAGCGAGGCCAACTCGGTTTCAGCCTCGACAGACTTCGCCACCTTCAGCTGGCGCATCTGCTCACAGCCCCACAGCACGCGCTCCGGGGTCGCCGGTGCGTCGATTTTCGGTTGATGCTTGTAGTCGCCCAGGCTGGCCACCGCGTCCTTGATCGCACACCACGCGGCGATACCGAGCATGAAGGGCGGTTCGCCCACGGCCTTGGAATGGAACACCGTGTCTTCCGGGTTCTTGCGGTTTTCCACCAGCTTCACCCGCAGGTCCAGCGGCATGTCCGCCACGGCCGGGATCTTGTAGCTGGCCGGGCCGTTGGTCATCAGCTTGCCTTTGTTGTTCCAGACCAGCTCTTCCATGGTCAGCCAGCCCATGCCCTGGATGAAGCCGCCCTCGACCTGGCCGATGTCGATCGCCGGGTTCAGCGAGGCGCCGACGTCGTGCAGGATGTCGGTGCGCAGCATCTTGTATTCGCCGGTCAGGGTGTCGACCAGCACTTCGCAGCACGCCGCGCCGAAGGCGAAGTAGTAGAACGGACGACCACGGGCCTGGCTGCGGTCGTAGTAGATTTTCGGGGTCTTGTAGAACCCGGTGCTCGACAGCGACACCTGGGCGAAATACGCCTGTTGGATCAGTGCCTCGAAGGTCAGGATGTGATCGCGAACCCGCACGTGGCCGTTGTGGAATTCCACGTCTTCTTCGCTGACCTTGTATTGCCGCGCGGCGAATTCCACCAGGCGCTGCTTGATGGTTTCGGCGGCGTTCTGCGCAGCCTTGCCGTTCAGGTCGGCGCCACTGGAGGCGGCGGTTGGCGAGGTGTTCGGCACTTTGTCGGTGTTGGTCGCGGTGATCTGCACGCGGTCCATTTCCACCTGGAACACTTCGGCCACGACCTGCGCGACTTTGGTGTTCAGGCCCTGGCCCATTTCGGTGCCGCCATGGTTGAGGTGGATGCTGCCGTCGGTGTAGACGTGCACCAAGGCCCCTGCCTGGTTGAGGAAGCTGGCGGTGAAGGAAATGCCGAATTTCACCGGGGTCAGCGCCAGGCCCTTTTTCAGGATCGGGCTGTTGGCGTTGTAGCGACGGATCGCTTCGCGGCGCTCGGCGTACTGGCTGCTTTCTTCCAGTTCGGCGGTCATTTCCTCGAGCATGTTGTGCTCGACGGTCTGGTAGTAGTGAGTGACGTTGCGCTCGGTCTTGCCGTAGTAGTTGGCCTTGCGCACGGCCAGCGGATCGAGGGCCAGATGACGGGCGATGGCGTCCATGACTTCTTCGATGGCGACCATGCCTTGCGGGCCGCCGAATCCCCGGTAGGCGGTGTTCGAGGCGGTGTTGGTCTTGCAGCGGTGACCGTTGATGGTCGCGTCGCCCAGGTAATACGAGTTGTCCGAGTGAAACATCGCGCGGTCGACAATCGAGGCCGACAGGTCCGGCGAGCATCCGCAGTTGCCGGCCAGTTCCAGGGCGATGCCGTGCAGGCGGCCGGTGCTGTCGAAACCGACGTCGTACTCGACATAGAACGGATGACGCTTGCCGGTCATCAGCATGTCTTCGACACGTGGCAGGCGCATCTTGGTGGGCTGGCCGGTCAGGTGCGCGATCACCGCGCACAGGCACGCCGGGCTCGCCGCCTGGGTTTCCTTGCCGCCGAACCCGCCACCCATGCGGCGCATGTCGACGACGATTTTGTTCATCGACACATCCAGCACTTCGGCCACCAGTTTCTGCACTTCGGTGGGGTTCTGGGTCGAGCAGTAGACGATCATGCCGCCGTCTTCGGTCGGCATCACCGAAGAGATCTGGGTTTCCAGATAGAAATGCTCCTGGCCGCCAATGTGCAGCGTGCCCTGGATGCGATGTTCAGCGGTGGCCAGGGCACTGGCTGAATCGCCGCGTTGGTGGGTGTGGCTGTCGAGTACGAAGTGGCGCTTGCGCAGGGCTTCGACCACATCCAGCACCGGCTCGAGATCTTCGTATTCAATGATCGCGGCCATCGCGGCCTTGCGCGCGGTTTCCAGGTCTTTGGCGGCAACCGCGACCACCGGCTGACCGACGAACTGCACCGTGTCGATCGCCAGCAGCGGGTCGCCCGGCAACAGCGGGCCGATGTCTTTCAGGCCCGGTACGTCTTCATGGGTGATGGCGATGCGCACGCCTTCGAAGGCGTAGCAGGGCGCAGTGTCGATGCTGATGATTTTCGCGTGGGCACGGTCCGACAGGCGGGCGTACACGTGCAACTGGTTCGGAAATTCCAGGCGATCATCAATGTACTGCGCTTCACCGGACACATGCTTGGCGGCGCTGTCATGCTTGACGCTGCGGCCGACACCGGTGGTCAGGTCCTTGGCGAACAGTTCAGCCAGTTCGGCCTGGGTCTTCTCTACGGCGTGATGATTAGACATAAGCGGTCACCCGAGTCTCGATGTGCGGTGTTTGCAGTTCGATGAAGTATTTGCGCAGCAGGTTCTGCGCGCTGAGCAGGCGATATTCCTTGCTGGCGCGGAAGTCCGAGAGCGGTGTGAAATCTTCGGCCAGGGCTGCGCAGGCGCGTTCGACCGTGGCGTTGTTGAAAGGCGCGCCAAGCAGCGCGGCTTCACAGGCGGCGGCACGTTTCGGAATGGCTGCCATGCCGCCGAATGCCACGCGGGCCTCGGCGACCATGCCGTTTTCCAGGCGAATGTTGAAGGCGGCACACACGGCCGAAATGTCATCGTCCAGGCGCTTGGAGACTTTGTAGGCGCGGAACAGTTTTTCGGCGCTGGCGCGCGGCACGATGATCTTCTCGATGAACTCGCTTTCCTGACGGGCAGTGACGCGGTAATCGATGAAGTAATCCTCCAGCGCCAGGGTGCGGCGGGTTTCGCCTTTGCACAGGACGATTTGTGCGCCGAGGGCGATCAGCAGCGGTGGCGAGTCGCCGATGGGCGAGGCGTTGCCGATGTTGCCGCCGAGGGTGCCCTGGTTACGGATCTGCAAGGAGGCAAAGCGCTGCAGCAATTCGCCGAAGTCCGGGTACTCGGTTTTCAAGGCGTCGTAGCAGTCGGAGAGGGCCGTGGCGGCACCGATTTCCAGGCGATCCTCGAAGCGTTCGATGCGTTTCATTTCGGCGACGTTGCCAACGTAAATCATCACCGGCAGCGTGCGATGGAACTGGGTGACTTCCAGCGCCAGGTCCGTGCCACCGGCCAGCAGGCGGGCCTGTGGATAAGCGTCGTAGAGGTCGGCCAGGTCGGCCACCGTCAGCGGCACCAGGCAACGTTTGTCGCCACTGTTGAGTTCGCCGATATCGGTCGGGGCAATGGCTTTGAGGCGGGCAATGGTCTCGGCTTCACGGGCATCGAACTGGTCGGGCTGTTTTGCGCAGCAGGACTGTTGGGCCGCTTCCAGGATCGGGCGATAGCCGGTGCAGCGGCAGAGGTTGCCAGCCAGGGCTTCGTGGGCTTTATGGGCGTCGGGTTCGGTGCTGTTCTTTTGCAGGGCGAACAGCGACATGACGAAGCCAGGCGTGCAAAAACCGCACTGCGAGCCGTGGCACTCGACCATGGCGTTCTGCACGCTGTGCAGCTCGCCTTTGTGCTTGAGGTCTTCGACGCTGATCAGTTGCTTGCCGTGCAGGGACGACACGAAGGTCAGGCACGAATTAAGGCTGCGATAGCGAATGTGTTCGCGGCCCTCGTCATCCGTTTGCAACTCGCCGACCACCACGGTGCAGGCGCCGCAATCGCCGCTGGCGCAGCCTTCTTTGGTGCCGGGTTTGCCCACATGGTCGCGCAGATAGTTGAGCACGGTCAGGTTCGGGTCCAGGGCGTGCTCGCTACGGAGTTCCTGGTTTAGTAAAAACTGGATCACGGAAGGCCTCGCAGACTCATTATTGTTGTTAACCGACTTGAACCGAATTTAGCAGGTCTGACTTTTCGGTCAATGATTTTCTGACTTAAAGGTCAGGAAAAGGCATTTTGTCGATCGACAACCGGTTTCTTCATTATTGACCCTTGTGGGATCGCCTGCTTTTTTGCGCGAATCGTGCCAAAAACCACCGGGCAGGCCCTGCGCCATGTCGTATCAATTGCGCTACACTGCGCCGCCTGTACAGATCGAAGAGTTTGAAGGGACAACCATGACGTTCAAGGCGCCGGACAGCCTCGCCGAGCAAATCGCTCACCACCTCGCCGAACGGATCATTCGCGGCGAAATGAAGCCCGGAGAGCGCATCCAGGAACAGAAGGTCACGCTGGCGCTCAATGTCAGTCGCGGCTCGGTTCGCGAGGCCTTGCTGATCCTTGAACGCCGGCACCTGATCGCGATCCTGCCGCGACGTGGCGCCCATGTCACCGAACTCACCGCGCACAATGTGAAGAGCCTGTGCACGCTGATGAGCGAGATGTACATCCTGCTGGGCAATGCGGTGGCCAATGGCTGGCAAGTCCAGGCCGACCTGGCGCCGTTCGTGCAGATCCAGCAGCGCCTGAGCAGCGATTTCGAGCGCCAGGACATTCGCAGCTTCGTCGATGACAGTTTCAGCGTGATGCGCGCCGCGTATCCGTTTGCCAACAACCCGTACTTGCAGGAAACCGTCGAGAATCTGCAACCGGCGATGAGCCGTGCCTATTTCCTCGCCCTGGATCAGCGCAAAGCGTCGATGAGCGAGTTTCTGGAACTGTTCGAACGCCTGCTTGCCGCCGTGATCGCCCGTGACTTTGCGCAGATTCGCCTGGTGCTGACGGCTTACGCCCAGCGCAGCTGCGATCTGGTGATCTCCGCCCTGACGGACGCCTGATTTTGCGGCTCAAGTGCATCAAGCTGGCGGGGTTCAAGTCCTTCGTCGATCCGACCACGGTGAACTTCCCCAGTAACATGGCGGCGGTCGTCGGGCCCAATGGCTGCGGCAAGTCGAACATTATCGACGCCGTACGCTGGGTGATGGGCGAGAGCTCGGCCAAGAACCTGCGCGGCGAGTCGATGACCGACGTCATCTTCAACGGATCGACCAGCCGCAAACCGGTGAGTCAGGCGAGCATCGAACTGGTGTTCGACAACTCCGACGGCACGCTGCTCGGTGAATACGCCGCGTATGCGGAAATCTCCATTCGCCGCAAAGTCACCCGCGACAGCCAGACCACCTATTACCTCAACGGCACCAAATGCCGACGTCGCGACATCACCGACATATTCCTTGGTACCGGCCTGGGCCCGCGCAGCTATTCGATCATCGAGCAGGGGATGATCTCCAAGCTGATCGAGTCCAAGCCCGAGGACCTGCGCAACTTCATCGAAGAAGCGGCGGGCATTTCCAAGTACAAGGAGCGCCGGCGCGAGACCGAAAACCGTATCCGTCGCACCCACGAAAACCTTGCGCGCCTGACCGACCTGCGCGAAGAACTTGAACGCCAGCTCGAACGCTTGCACCGTCAGGCCGAGGCCGCCAAGAAGTATCAGGAGTTCAAAGGCGAAGAGCGGCAGCTCAAGGCTCAACTGTCAGCCTTGCGTTGGCAGGATCTGAACGACCAGGTCGGCCAGCGCGAAGCGATCATCGGCACCCAGGAAATTTCCTTTGAGGCCTTGGTCGCTGAGCAGCGCAATGCCGACGCGAGCATCGAGCGCCTGCGTGACGGGCATCATGACCTCTCTGAGCGCTTCAATCTGGTGCAGGGGCGTTTCTATTCGGTCGGCGGCGACATCGCCCGGGTCGAGCAGAGCATCCAGCACGGTCAGCAGCGTCTGCGCCAACTGCAGGACGATCTCAAAGAAGCCGAGCGCGCGCGCCTGGAGACCGAATCTCACCTGGGCCACGACCGCACCTTGCTGCTGACCCTCGGCGAAGAGCTGGACATGCTCACCCCCGAGCAGGAAGTCACCAGCGCCGCCGCCGAAGAAGCCGCCGCCGCGCTGGAAGAATCCGAAACCACCATGCACGGCTGGCAAGAGCAGTGGGACACGTTCAACCTCACCGCCGCCGAACCGCGACGTCAGGCTGAAGTCCAGCAGTCGCGAATCCAGCAGCTGGAAACCAGCCTGGAGCGTCTGGCCGATCGCCAGAAGCGTCTTGGCGAAGAGCGCGCCTTGCTGTCGGCGGACCCGGAAGACGCGGCGATCATGGAGCTCAGCGAACAGCTCGCTGAATCCGAGGCGACCCTTGAGGATTTGCAGACCAGCGAAGAAGCCCAGGTCGAAAAGCTCGAGCAACTGCGTCAACAATTGCAGCAAGCGCTGACGGCGCAGCAGCAGGCCCAGGGCGATTTGCAGCGCCTCAATGGTCGATTGGCTTCCCTGGAAGCCTTGCAGCAAGCCGCCCTGGATCCGGGCACCGGCACCGCTGAATGGTTGCGTGATCAACATCTGGCCGATCGCCCGCGTCTGGCCGAAGGCTTGAAGGTTGAAGCGGGTTGGGAACTGGCGGTGGAAACCGTGCTCGGGGCCGACCTGCAAGCCGTGCTGGTGGATGATTTCAACGATTTCGATTTGTCCGGGTTTGCTCAGGGGGATCTGCGTTTGCTCAGCCCCGCGACCGATGGCGTGCGGGTGCCGGGCAGTCTGCTCGACAAGGTCGAGGCGCAGATCGATCTGTCGCCGTGGCTGGGACAGGTCAAACCGGTCGACAGTCTGGAGCAGGCGCTGGCCTTGCGTGGCCAGTTGGCGGTCGGCCAGAGCCTGATCAGCCGCGACGGATACTGGGTCGGCCGGCACTTTTTGCGGGTGCGCCGCGCCAGCGAAGCGGAAAGCGGCATGCTGGCCCGAGGTCAGGAAATCCAGAAACTGGGCCTGGAGCGCGAAGAGCGCGAAGCGGCGGTCGAGACCCTGGAAACCGAATTGCAAAACCTGCGGGCGCAACAGCGTCAGCAGGAGAACGGACGCGAACACTTGCGCCGTTTGCTGCAAGACGAAGCCCGTCAACAAGGCGAATTGAAAGCCCAGTTGTCGGCCGGAAAAGCCAAGGCCGAGCAGTTGACCTTGCGCCGCACACGTCTTGATGAAGAAATCGAGGAGTTGGGTGAACAACGGGCTCTGGAGCACGAAAGCATCGGCGAAGCGCGCCTGCAATTGCAGGAAGCTCTCGACGCCATGGCGCTGGACACCGAGCAGCGCGAGTTGCTGCTGGCCCAGCGCGACAGCTTGCGTGAACGCCTTGACCGGGTGCGGCAGGAAGCGCGCCAGCACAAGGATCACGCCCATCAACTGGCGGTGAGATTGGGTTCGCTCAAGGCCCAGCACGATTCGACGCGTCAGGCGCTGGAGCGTCTGGAAATGCAGTCCGAGCGCCTGACGGAAAAACGCGAGCAGTTGAGCCTCAATCTGGAGGAGGGCGAGGCGCCGCTGGAAGAGCTGCGCCTGAAGCTTGAAGAGCTGCTCGACAAGCGCATGACCGTCGACGAAGAACTCAAGACCGCGCAGATCGCCCTGGAAGATGCCGACCGTGAACTGCGCGAAGCCGAGAAGCGCCGTACCCAGGCCGAACAACAGTCCCAGCTGATTCGCAGTCAGCTCGAGACCCAGCGTATGGAATGGCAAGCCCTGACCGTGCGCCGCAAGGCCTTGCAAGACCAGTTGCTGGAAGACGGTTATGACTTGCACGGCGTACTCGCCACGCTGACGCCCGACGCCAGTGAGAAGAACGCGGAGGAAGAACTCGAACGCATAGCCGCGCGGATTCAACGCCTGGGTGCGATCAACCTCGCGGCCATCGACGAATACCAGCAACAATCGGAGCGTAAACGTTATCTGGATGCGCAGAACGACGATCTGGTCGAAGCGCTCGACACGCTGGAGAACGTGATTCGCAAGATCGACAAGGAAACCCGTAATCGCTTTAAAGATACCTTTGATCAGATCAATGGCGGTTTACAGGCACTTTTCCCGAAAGTTTTCGGTGGAGGCCGCGCGTATTTGGAACTGACGGGCGAAGATCTACTCGATACAGGGGTGACGATCATGGCGCAGCCGCCAGGAAAGAAGAACAGCACCATCCATTTGCTCTCTGGTGGCGAAAAGGCCCTGACCGCACTGGCCCTGGTTTTTGCGATCTTCAAGTTGAACCCGGCACCGTTCTGCATGCTCGATGAAGTTGACGCACCACTGGATGACGCTAACGTTGGACGCTACGCACGGCTGGTCAAAGAGATGTCGCAGACCGTGCAGTTCATCTATATCACCCACAACAAGATCGCCATGGAAATGGCCGATCAACTGATGGGGGTGACGATGCACGAGCCTGGTTGCTCGCGTCTGGTGGCTGTCGATGTCGAGGAGGCGATGGCGATGGTCGATGCCTGAGGGCCGGCTGCAAGTTGCAGGTTTCAAGCTGCAAGCGAGGCGGCTTGCAGCTTGAAGCTTGATGCTTGTGATTGCGCGGCCCTATAAAGTTGCCTTTGGTCGTGCTAGTTTAATGTCAATTTTTCGTGTACGTGGGCAAAACGCCTGTCAGAACATAGAGTTGGCGCCACGTTTTAAAGCGGTTTACAGGTTGTAAACCCCTTATTTTTCAGCATTTTTTATAGAGGCACGGGATTACATGGAAATCGGTCTGCGCGAGTGGCTGATCGTCATCGGCATTATTGTCATTGCCGGTATTCTTTTTGATGGCTGGCGCCGTATGCGCGGCGGCAAGGGAAAACTGAAATTCCGTCTTGATCGAAGTCTGTCCAATCTGCCGGATGAAGACACCAGTGCCGAACTGTTGGGCCCGCCTCGTGTATTGGACACTCACAAGGAACCGCAACTGGACGAGCACGATCTGCCGTCGGTGAGCATGCCGGCCCGCGAACCGCGTGAGTCGGGCTCCAAGCGCGGCAAGCGCGGTCATGGCGAACCTTCGCAAGGCGACATGAACCTCAGCCTGGATCTGGACGGTGGCCCGAGCTTCAGCACTCGCGACGACGATTTCGCCGAAGACATCAAGGCAGCCCCTGCGGTCAGCGACAAGGATCATCCGCAAGCCGAAGAAGTGCTGGTGATCAGCGTGATCTGCCGCGACGCCGCTGGCTTCAAGGGCCCGGCCCTGTTGCAGAACATTCTGGAAAGCGGTCTGCGTTTTGGCGAAATGGACATCTTCCACCGTCACGAAAGCATGGCGGGCAATGGCGAAGTCCTGTTCTCCATGGCCAACGCGGTGAAGCCGGGTGTCTTCGATCTGGATGACATCGACCACTTCAGCACGCCGGCGGTGAGTTTCTTCCTGGGCCTGCCTGGCCCGCGCCATCCGAAGCAAGCCTTCGACGTGATGGTGGCGGCGGCGCGCAAACTGTCCCAGGAGCTGAACGGCGAACTGAAGGATGACCAGCGCAGCGTGCTGACGGCCCAGACCATCGAGCACTACCGTCAGCGTATCGTCGAGTTCGAACGTCGCGCCCTGACCCAGAAGCGCTAATCCAATGGCTGGGCAGGCTTCTGTGGCACAGGGGCTTGCCGTGGCAAGTGAGCAAGCTCCCTCGCCACGCTGTCCATAGCCTTGAGCTACTGTATTCAGAAAATTGAGCAGCCTCGGCTGCTCTTTTGCTTTATGAGAGAACACCCATGACTGCCGTCCAAAACCGCATTCTAGAGCTGCGCGCCGAGCTGGATCAGCACAACTATCGCTATCACGTGCTGGACGAGCCGAGCATTCCGGACGCCGAATACGACCGGTTGTTCAACGAGCTCAAGGCGCTCGAAGCTGCCAACCCGGAACTGATCACCAGTGACTCGCCAACCCAGCGAGTCGGCAGCGCGGCCCTGTCGGCGTTCACTCAGGTGCGCCACGAAGTGCCGATGCTTAGCCTCGGCAACGCCTTCGAAGAAACCGACATGCATGAGTTCGACCGCCGGGTGACCGAAGGGCTGGATCTGCCGGCCGGTGATCTGTTCGGTGGCGGTGCGACGGTCGAGTACAGTTGCGAACCAAAGCTCGATGGCCTGGCGGTCAGTTTGCTGTATCAGGACGGCATGCTGGTGCGCGGTGCAACGCGCGGCGACGGCACCACCGGCGAAGACATCAGCGTCAACGTGCGCACCGTGCGCAACATTCCGCTCAAGTTGCACGGCACCGGCTGGCCGGCCACCCTGGAAGTGCGCGGCGAAGTGTTCATGTCCAAGGCCGGTTTCGAGCGGCTCAATGCCACGCAACTGGAGGTCGGCGGCAAGACCTTCGCCAACCCGCGCAACGCCGCGGCGGGCAGCTTGCGTCAGCTGGATTCGAAGATCACTGCCAATCGGCCGCTGGAATTCTGCTGCTACGGCATCGGCCAGGTGTCCGCCGATATCGCCGATACGCACTTCGGCAACCTGCAACAGCTCAAGACCTGGGGCCTGCCGATCAGCCACGAGCTCAAGCTGGCGAACGGCATCGCCGAGTGCCTGGATTACTACCGTGACATCGGTGAAAGGCGCAGCGCGCTGCCTTACGAAATCGACGGCGTGGTGTTCAAGGTTAACAGCATTGCCTCCCAGCGCGAACTGGGTTTCCGCGCTCGCGAACCGCGTTGGGCCATCGCCCACAAGTTCCCGGCCATGGAAGAGTTGACCGAGCTGCTCGACGTCGAATTCCAGGTCGGGCGCACCGGCGCCGTCACGCCCGTGGCCCGCCTGAGGCCGGTCAAGGTGGCGGGTGTCACCGTGGCCAACGCGACGTTGCACAACATGGACGAAGTGGCGCGCCTGGGATTGATGATCGGCGACACGGTGATCATCCGCCGTGCTGGCGACGTGATTCCGCAAGTGGTTCAGGTCGTGCTCGAGCGTCGTCCGGACGATGCGCGGCCGGTGCATATCCCCCAGCAATGCCCGGTCTGCGGCTCCCACGTCGAGCGCACGCAACTGATCAAGCGCAGCAAGGGCCGCGAGACTGTCAGCGAAGGTGCGGTGTATCGCTGTGTCGGTCGACTGGCCTGCGGCGCGCAACTCAAACAAGCGATCATTCACTTCGTTTCCCGTCGCGCGATGGATATCGAAGGTCTGGGCGAGAAGAGTGTCGAGCAACTGGTGGATGAAGGCCTGGTGAGTTCGCCGGCCGATCTGTACGCCCTGACGTTCGAGCAGATCGTGGATCTGGAAGGCTTTGCCGAGCTATCGAGCCGGAATCTGCTCGGCGCCATCGAGGACAGCAAGAAGCCGGGGCTGGCACGTTTCATTTATGCCCTGGGGATTCCCGATGTCGGCGAGGAGACAGCCAAGGTCCTGGCGCGCTCCCTGGGCTCACTGGAGCGGGTACAGCAGGCCCTGCCGCAAGTGCTGACGTACTTGCCGGATGTCGGGCTGGAAGTCGCCCACGAGATCCACAGCTTCTTCGAAGATGCGCATAACCGGCAGGTGATCGCCAATCTGCTCAAGCACGGTTTGCAGATTCAGGATCAGGGTGAGTTGGGCGCCGAATTTGCCGCCAGCACGACATTGGGCGGTTTTCTCGACAAGCTGAACATTCCTTCGGTCGGGCCGGGCGGGGCACAGAAACTCGCTGACAAGTTCGGTTCGCTGCAAGCGGTCATCAGCGCCGACTGGCTGGACATGCGTCAGGCGTTGCCGGAGAAACAGGCCAGCTCGGTCCGCGAGTTTTTTGCGATCGAGGAACATCGTCAATTGGCCGAGGCTGCCGAAAAACAGCTGGCTGAGTTCGGCATGCACTGGCACAGCGAGAAAAAAGTCGTCGAAGGCTTGCCGCTGGCCGGTCAGACCTGGGTATTGACGGGGGCGCTGGAGCTGATGAGTCGCGACGTGGCCAAGGACAAGCTCGAGAGCCTTGGCGCCAAGGTGGCGGGTTCAGTGTCGGCCAAGACCCATTGCGTGGTTGCCGGGCCGGGCGCCGGGTCGAAATTGACCAAGGCCAATGAGCTGGGGCTGAAGGTGCTGGATGAAGAGGCGTTTGTCGGGTTTCTGAGCGGGCACGGTATTTCGGTCTGACGTCATTCGCTGGCCAGCCAGTGCCTGCAAGGGTGACGCAACTCACTGCAGGAGCCGGCTTGCCAGCGCAATTGGTATCAGCCCCTTTGAAAGTCGCGGGAACGATCGACGGCCAATCATGATCTAGTCTTGGCAAGCCCCAGGGAGAGATCGCCATGTACCGCTACTTCGACCAGCTCAGCTCGCGCATCGCTGCGCCTGTCATCGGCGAAAGCTCACGCAATAGCAAGGTCTGGCCGTGCCGTTGCGGGCAGTCATTGTTCTTTCGCAACAGCCAGTGCCTGGCCTGTTCGGCAGCATTGGGTTATCACCCGGAGCTCAGTCGTGTCTCGTCATTGCAGCCGGGCGCGCAAACCGACACCTGGTTGCTGGACGCCGACCCTGCCTCCGGCGTGTTTCGCCGGTGTGCCAATCTCGACTCCCCGGCGGCCTGTAATTGGCTGCTGCCCGCCAATGATCACGATGCCTTGTGCATGGCCTGTAGCCTGAATCGCACCATCCCTGATCTGTCATTGGCCGAAAACCATGAGCTCTGGTGCAAAGTCGAAACGGCCAAGCGCCGTCTGATCGCGCAGTTGGTCAGCCTCGGGTTGCAGGTCATCCCGAAAACCGTCGACGAGGACACTGGCCTGGCCTTTGACTTTATCGGCGTGGACCTCGAGGGCAAGCCACCGACCACTGGTCATGCCAACGGCTTGATCACGCTGGATATCAATGAGGCCGACGACGCCCATCGCGAACGGGTGCGCGTACAAATGCACGAACCCTATCGCACCTTGCTCGGGCATTTTCGTCACGAAGTCGGGCATTACTACTGGGACCGGTTGATCGCCGGCAGCGATTGGCTCGAAGCCTTTCGCGGTCTGTTCGGTGACGAGCGCGCCAGCTATGCCGAAGCCCTGGAGCGGCATTATCAGCAGGGTGCATCGCTCGACTGGCAGCAGCATTACGTCAGCGCCTACGCCACCATGCACCCCTGGGAAGACTGGGCGGAAACCTGGGCTCACTACTTGCACATGATGGACGCGGTGGACACGGCGCTGGGGTTTGGCATGAGTGCCCGGGAAATGGATTTCGACTATAAGCCGTTCCCTCCCGGCACCCTTTATGACCCTCAGCATCCCGGTGCCGAGGCGTTCCTGTCCTTCGTCAACGCATGGATCGAACTGGCCGGCATGCTCAATGAGCTGTCGCGCAGCATGGGTCAGCCGGATTTTTACCCTTTTGTATTGCCGTCGGCGGTGATTACCAAGCTGCACTTCATTCACCTGGTCATCCAGCGGGAGGGCGGCAGGGCGGACGAGGTGCTACAGGACCTGTAATTGAATGGACTCGCCCAAGCCGAGGCGTCTGTGCGCCACGGTGGCATTCTTATAGAAGCCAACGACAGCGAG